>NZ_CP035687.1:0-358050 GCF_009665255.1 Vibrio metoecus | reverse complement strand
GTCCGCCTTGGCACCACCAAAGGTGAGCGCAATTCGTGCTGCCAATCCAAAACCGGATGAAGCCCCCAAAATTAGCACGCGCTTTGGTCCTGCTTTGATCGAATTGGCCTGCTTAACGTATTGGATCTGCTGTAAAACGGCTTGCTCACAGCCATAAGGATGGGCGCTGCGTGCAACAACGCCCTGAATGAGTGGCTTAATGTGCATAAGGTCACCTATTGTGTGGTTAAGAGCTCAAAAGTAACGTAAAGCTGAGTAAATTTTATTGAGCTAAACCAGTAAATAGGTGGATGGTGTTACAAATCATTGGCGATTTGTTCAGCAACAAAGTCGGCAATCCAAGGCTGAGCTTCTGGTTTGGGATGTAACCCGTCACTCATCATCCATTCTGGTTTGAGGATCACTTGTTCAAGAAAGAATGGAATGAGTGGGATAGCGAATTGCTGTGCTAGATTTGGATACACTTGATAAAAAGCATCACTATAGCGTTTGCCATAGTTAGGTGGTATACGGATCTGCATTAAAATTACAGCCGTATTCTGAGCTTGGATTTGTTCAATCATGGTCGCTAAGTTTGTGCTCACCGTTGTTGGAGGAAAGCCGCGTAAACCATCGTTTGCGCCCAGCTCAATCAGCACCACATCTGGGGTATGTTGAGTCAGTAGCGAAGGCAGGCGAGCTAATCCGTTACCTGTGGTGTCGCCGGATATGCTGCCGTTAACAACGGATACTGTTTTGCCTTTTTCAGCCAGTGCGTTTGCCAGCAAACTGGGCCACGCTTGTTCGATGGGCATTTCGTATCCCGCACTCAAACTATCGCCAAGGATCAACAGGGTTTTACTGCTCACCGTAGCGGAAAAAAGAAGAATAAACACAAAGGAAAGTCGTCGAGTCATGCAAACATCCATTATTTCAGCGCAGTCATTATCCAAACTAGTCTCCACCAATCAGGAACATTTAACAATCCTCAAACAGGTGAATCTCTCGATTCAGGCGGGAGAAAGTGTAGCGATTGTCGGGGCATCCGGCGCCGGTAAATCCACCTTAATGACCTTGCTTGCTGGGCTCGATACGCCCAGTGAAGGCGAAGTTTATTTACTGGGTAAGCCATTATCGCAACTTGATGATGAAGCGCGCGCTGCGCTGCGTAGTGAGTCGGTCGGTTTTGTATTCCAAAGTTTTCTGCTTATTCCAAGCCTTTCCGCTTTGGAGAATGTGACCTTGCCCTGTTTACTCAAAGGCGAGGCGGAAGATCGCGAGCGGGCACAAATGCTGCTGAAATCAGTCGGGTTGGAACATCGTATGCACCATTCTCCGGCGCAATTATCCGGTGGTGAGCAACAGCGTGTCGCGATCGCCCGCGCGTTTATGATTCGTCCGCAAGTGCTGTTTGCCGATGAGCCGACGGGGAACCTTGACCAAGAAACGGCCGCGAAAGTGATCGATTTGCTGTTTGAACTCAACCGTGAGCACGGCACCACCCTAGTGTTGGTGACTCATGACCCGAAATTGGCACAGCGCTGCCAGCGCCGCTTTTTCATGCAAGCCGGTGAATTGGAGGAGCGAGTATGACGGCGTTACCCTCCACGGCGCTTAACCGCCGTTTATTGCGCTGGAGTTTGAGTGAAATCCGTCACGGGCAGTTGTGGCCGGTAACGGTGGCGCTGACGTTGATCATCGCTTCGATTTTTGCGCTCACCGCTCTCGCGCAACGTATGGAGCAAGTGATTGTTAAGCAAGGGCGTGATGCGCTCACCGCTGACACTGTGTTTGTTTCTGCCAATCCATTACCTGAATCTCTATTAACGCTAACGGTGAAGCAAGCCACACACACTTCGCAAATGACCCGGTTTGCCACGATGGCATTCAGTGACCAAGGTATGCAGTTGGTGACGGTCAAAGCGGTAGATAGTGCTTATCCACTGCGTGGTGAAATGCGCCTGAGTGATGGCCAACAAGTGTTGAATCATGTCAGTGCTAATCAACTTTGGTTAGAACCCAGAGTAAAAGACCAGTTGGGAGTGACTATCGGTGACAATGTCACGATAGGGGATGCCGATTTTGTGGTCAGCGGTGAGGTGCTCGAAGAACCCGGACTGAGTTTTAACCCATTTCAGCAAATGCCAGCGGTTTATATTCATGCTTCGGATATTGCCAAAACTGGGGCGATTCAGCCCGGTAGTCGTGTGCAATTTAGCTTGTTTATTACCGGTGATGACTCGGTGATTAAGGCGATTAAACAAGAGGTGAGTTTAACACCGAGTGATCGCTGGCGTGATCAAGAGAGTGCCAGCCGCACCAATGAAGTGTTTGAGCGCACTCAGCAGTATCTCTCGTTGACGGTGGCGATTGTGATCTTGATGGCGGCGACCACCTTGGTGTTGACCTGTCAGCATTATGTGTCCACCCGAATGCATACCATCGCAATGCTCAAGAGCCTTGGCGCCAGCCGCCAGTGGTTACGCCGTTGGTTAGCGTTGCAAGTTGGTTTGTTGCTTGTATTTGCCGTGGTGTTGGGCTGCGTAATTGGTGTTGGGCTGGAGTCGCTGCTACGTTTGCCCCTAAAAGATTTATTGCCAGATCCGCTCCCGAGTTACGGTTTGCGCCCTTTGTGGATTGCGCTTGCCAGTAGTTTATTGATCGCCGTTCCTGCTTTGGGTATCCCGCTTGGGCGATTATTGTCGGTGAGTGCCGTGGCAGTGATGCAGCCTGTGCAACATGATCGGCGTTGGCAACGTGCTTTATTGCTGATTATGGTGCCAGTCGTGCCTCTGTTGCTGGTGTATTGGCAAAACCAACTGATTTGGATTGTGCTGATAGGGATTGTCGCCTTGTTTGTAGTGCTGGCATTGGTGAGTGTGGTGGTCACCCGTTTATTCGCTAAGCTTCCGTTAAATCCACCGATGGCATTGGCATTAAGTCGAATTAATCGCTCTGGCACCGCCAGCGGCTTACAATTTGGTGCATTAGCGCTTTCTTTGATGCTGTTGGCGATCATTTGGTTAGTGCGTACCGATTTGCTCTCAGATTGGCAACGTACACTGCCCGAAAATGCGCCGAATGCATTCGCACTCAATATTAGTGAGTCGGAAAAAGCCACTTATCTAGCGGCATTAGATAAGGCTCATATTGAGCGCTCTGCGGCTTACCCAATTATGCGTGGGCGCTTAACTCACATTAACGGGCAAGAAGCCAAACTCTATGCCCAAAACGGGGAAGAGAGTTCAGATGCGCTGCGTCGAGAATTGAACCTTACGTGGGCAGAGCAACTACCTGACTACAACCCAATTTTGGAAGGTCAGTGGCAAAGCCAAAATGGCGTGTCAGTCGAACAAGAAGTGGCGAGCGATCTTGGCCTCAAGCTCGGGGATACTCTGACTTTCATGATCAACAGCCAAGTGGTGAGCGCAAAAGTGAACACCATCCGTCAGGTGGAATGGCGGGAAATGAAGCCCAATTTTTACTTCATTTTTAGCCCTGATGTGGTGCAAAAGCTTCCTGTGAGTTATTTGATTAGCTTTCGTGTATTACCCGAGCACGATGGATTGCTCAGTCAACTTTCGCGCCAGCACCCCACGGTGAGCCTAATGGATATCCGCTCTATGGGGGCAAAAATTCAAGCTTTACTGACGCAGATTGTATGGTCTGTGACCGTTCTGGCTGCACTCGGAGTATTGGCCGGAGTCTTGTTGATTTTCACTTTACTGCGTTTGAGCCTCAGCCAGCGTCAGCAGGAAATTCGCTTATACCGCACTTTAGGAGCGAGTCGCCGTCGAGTGGTGCACACCATTTGGGCGGAATATGGGGTGATGGCATTAGTCGGCGGCTTAGTGGCGAGTTTGAGTGCCGATCTGGTGGTTGCCGCAGTGATGAAATGGGGATTTAACTTAAATCCAAGTTTGCATGTGGTGTTATGGTTTGCCTTGCCAGCTCTGACTTTTTGCACACTTGCTGTGGTTGTGAGCAGTTTGCTCAAACGGCTGTTAGCCCCCGTGAATAAAGCGTTCAGTGATTGAGGTGTGGAGTAAATAGGTTAGTTATCCACAAAATCAGTGGATAACTTCTGGGATAAGTAAAGTGGCTATTCCGGGGTGGTTAGGTGCTAGCCCCGTAGTGGCCGAGGTTTGCGTGATTGGGTTATTCACAAAGTGATGAAAACTCAAGAATGGCAAATTTGAGTCAAGCATTTTTTTATATTTTTTCGGCTTAAAACAGTCTTTGTTTAGCCCAAGTGCGTTTGATCAAAAATCCTTATGTTACAGATTGTTTTTGTTTCTTTAGCGTTATTTAGGCAAACAATTTGCAGTCACTAAATCGTCAATTTTCTATGGCATGGTAAAACTTGAATCTCTCCCGATAACCGCTTGGGTCGGGAGAAAGGGCATCAAGTGAAAGGGATCCGCCATGAAAATTGCCATTGCAGGAACGGGGTATGTAGGATTATCGAATGGAATACTGCTGGCTCAACATAATGAAGTGGTCGCATTGGATATCGTGGTCAGCCGAGTAGAGCAGCTTAATGATAAGATTTCACCGATCGCCGATCCCGAAATTGAATTTTTTCTACAGCATCAACCCCTTAATTTTCGAGCGACTTGCGATAAACGAGACGCCTACCAAGACGCACAGTTTGTCGTGATCGCCACGCCTACCGACTATGACCCACAAACTAATCACTTTGATACACGAACCGTGGAAGCGGTGATTGATGATGTGTTGGCGAACAATCCACAGGCCATCATGGTGATTAAATCCACCGTGCCAGTGGGTTACACCAAACGCATCAAACAACGGCTGTGCTGTAACAACCTGATCTTTTCGCCAGAGTTTTTACGCGAAGGGCGTGCCTTGTATGACAACTTATACCCATCTCGGATCATTGTTGGGGAAAAGTCAGAGCGCGCCCAAGCCTTTGCCGAGCTATTAGCTCAGGGTGCAAAGAAAACCAACATTCCTATTTTGTTGACTCATTCGACCGAAGCTGAAGCGGTCAAACTCTTCTCCAATACTTATCTTGCAATGCGTGTCTCTTTCTTTAACGAGTTGGATACTTACGCGGAAACTCATGGTTTAGATACCCAACAGATTATTGAAGGAGTGGGGCTGGATCCTCGTATCGGGAACCACTACAACAACCCTTCCTTTGGTTATGGAGGTTACTGTTTACCGAAAGATACCCGCCAGTTGCTGCGTAATTTTGAAGATGTACCGAATAACTTGATTCGTGCCATTGTTGATGCCAATACCACACGTAAAGACCATATCGCGTTTTCAATTTTGAATCGAAATCCTAAAGTGGTGGGGATTTATCGGTTGATCATGAAAGCGGGCTCTGACAATTATCGCGCTTCGTCAATTCTGGGGATTATGAAACGCATCAAAGCCCGAGGTATCGACGTTGTGATTTACGAGCCAGTGCTCAGCGAATCGACGTTCTACGGCTCTCCTGTCATTACTGATTTAGCGCAGTTCAAAGCGATGGCTGAGGTGATTGTGACCAATCGTCTGGTGGCAGAACTCGACGATGTGCAGGAAAAAATTTATACCCGCGATCTGTTTGGGCAAGATTGAGTGATCCGTAAAGGATAAGTCCTCGTAAAAAATGTGATTTTATTAACGTTTCATACCCTTTAGAATAGCAGCCACTTTTCTTCGCCTTGATGTAACTGTAGGTAAAATATGACATTGAGATCTCAAGATCCCCGAATTGCTATCATAGGTGGCGGTATTGCTGGTGCAACCGCGGCCGTTCACTTGGGTGAGCTTGGATTGAATGTGCTATTAATGGAAAAAGGCGCGGGTTTAGTCAGTGGGCCACCCATTTGTCATTTGCATGCGGGGGGAAATCTCTATCGAGAAATCTCTGAGCAGCAGTGTATTGATTTGCTTGAACAATCGATTGAAACCGTTCGCCTTTATCCACATACCTTAAATGTGCGTCCAACCCTTATCACCATTCCAAAATCGGATCCGGGTGAACCACAAGATATTTTGCCGCGACTGGCAACCATTCAAAATGCTTACTGGCAGATGGTCGAGCAAGATCCGGCTAATAAAGTATTGGGTGAAGTTGAAAACTATTACCGCCTTTATCAACGTGAAGAGTTGGAGCATCTGGCGCAAGCGGTGCAGCCTAACCCGCCACGCAGTGATGATGATTGGGTCATACCTTTTGCACAAAACGCGGATTTGGACCAACTCAAATACCCAGTGGTGTTGGTGCAAGAGTATGGTTGGAGCGTATTTCGTCTCGCGGCGAGTGTGGATCTCACGCTTGCCGCACTGCCTAATTGTGAAGTGATGCTACGTACTGAGCTTGTTGATGCACAGTATCAAGATAACCAGTGGCGATTAACCTATCAGGATGCGCAAGGTGAGCGCTACACGCAGACGGTTGATTATCTGGTCAATGCTTGTGGCTTTGAAACCGGACAGGTGGACGATATGGCAAGCCACCACAGACAGCGTTTGGTGGAGTTTAAGGCTGCGTATGTGACCCATTGGCCTGCGTGTCATCAATGGTGGCCGGAAGTGATCTTCCATGGACCACGTGGCAGTGACGATGGTATGGCGCAGTTAACGCCTTATGCGGATGGAACGTTCCAACTGCACGGAATGACAGTGGCGATCACCCTGTTTTCTGATGGTCTAGTGGCATCCAGTGCTGATTCAGCGCAGCCTCAATTACCGAGTTATCTACAGCAGAAAATTGCACGCGGTTGGCCGATGACCGCTCAACAAGATCGTACACAGCGAGCGATAGAACACATGAGCCGGTTTGTGCCTGCGTTTGGCAATGCAGAATACGCAGGAACGCCACTGTTTGGGGCGCAGCAAATTCCCGGTGATGATGTGACGTTGCGCGCAGCGGATGTCAGCTTTGAAGCGAATCACTACGCGAGATTGGAAGTCGTGAAGGGATCTTCTGCATTGCGTGCGGCTCGGCAGTTGGTGGAAGTGTGGCAACTGAGGCCAACTCACACGGCGTTTTCCATCGAAAACGAACATCCGCTGAGCATGGCATTAACAGCAGAACAAGTTGAACAGCATGCCATCACTCTAACCCAAGAGCGTGGTTACCCCACAGCACTAGCCAAAGTGTACGGGCTTTAAAACGGTCATCAGAAAGGTTCAGTAACCTCAAGCTTAGTAACCTCAGACTCAGTAACCGAAAAAACGCGCCCATCGACACCATACCGTTTGTAGCCCTGCGAGATCGCCAGCCACAAACTGCACCGAATGCCCCGGTTTAGCTTGTGCTAAACGGGGTAAATCAATTCTCGCGACACAACCGAGTTTGGGGTAACCACCAATAGTTTGTCGATCATTAAGCAAAATGATCGGTTGCCCGTTGGGTGGAATTTGAATGGCACCTAAGGCAATCCCTTCCGACAAAATAGGCTGTTCTGGCGGTGTCACGCTTTCACCTTGCAAGCGGTAACCCATGCGATCGCTGTTTGGCGTCACCACAAACTTACTGTGATAAAAGCACTCTATTGCCGATTGAGAAAATTGACTATGTTGGTAACTCTCAATCACTCTGAGCCGCAAAGGTAAGTTGTAATCAGGGCGGAAGCGGAAGGTCATATGTGCGGGTTTTAGGGCGATTTGTAAGGAGTCAAAGGCCAACTCATCACCTTGCTGTAACGCTTGCCCTTGTTGGTGCAAACCGCCTAAGCCTTGTCGAATGTGAGTCGAGACTGAGCCAAGCTGCTGCGTTATCGCAAATCCCCCCTGAACCGCGAGATAAGCGCGGAGTCCGTTGCGTGGCAAACCAAAGCGTAGAATTTGCCCCTTCTGTGCATAAAAGCGGCTCCAATTCGGAATGGAGACGTCATCGAGAGTCGCGTTGAGATCGCCACCTGTGATTGCGAGCTGCGCATCGTGCTGTAAACGAAATTCAGCGGGACCTAAAGTGATCTCCAACGTCGCTTGATTGACTGGATTGCCAAGCAAATGGTTAGCCCAACTGTAAGCGTATTCATCCAAGGGGCCTGACGGGCTAATGCCCAAATGGCTGAAGCCATAACGTCCCAAATCGTGAAGTAGGGTCATTGGCCCGGCTTTGAGCACCTTTAGCATCCCTTGCATCTTTCTTCCTTATTGAAAACGTTGTGGCTGAATGATGCCGCCTAACTGAACAAACTCCTCTCGTTCAATAGAACAAAATCGCACTTGGGAGCCAATTTGCCATGGCGACATCGGTGTTTGGTTAGGGTTAAACAAAGCCACTGGACAGTTACCGATAATATTCCAACCGCCCGGTGAGGCGTTGGGGTAAATCGCAGTCTGATTCTCGGCAATGCCCACGCTGCCTTTTGGTAGCATCAAACGCGGCGTGGCACGTCTAGGTCGGCGTAGCGGTTCAGCCACTTCAGTCATAAAGGCAAAACCCGGCGCAAAACCAATAGCGCATACGGTGTAAGTCACTGACGTATGTAATTGAATCACCTCTTGTAACGAAAGCCCTTGTTCTTGATAGCGCATGAGATCTGGCCCCACATCGGGATGGTAGTAAACGGGCAACTCAATGATATTTGTGTTGGTTTGATTCATCTGCCGAGGTTGGTTTAGCAGGGAAGTCAATTGAGCCATCAGATCGTTTTGTGCTAAACGATAGGGAAGGTAGTCAATCAGCAAAGTGGTGTAGGAAGGCGTGACATTCATCAGTCCATGCGCAAAATTCTGCATGATGTCACGAGCACATTCGCCGATATGAATCGCTAACGTTGCATTGGCCGGGTGTTGAAAGCTCACCAGTAAACTGCCTTCGGCAATCGGTTCAATCTCAAATGGGATGGACATGCTTTATTCATCCAAGGCCGCACGAATTCGCGCGATCAAAGCAATCGAATTTGGATTATCTCCGTGTACACATAAGGTATCGGCTTCAATCGGGATCACAAAACCATCTGAACTGGTGACTTTACCGTAGCGAGCGATTTGCCGGACTTGGCTCAAAATATCTTCATCAGTCGTAAGAACTGCATTGGGCTGAGAGCGTGGTGTCAGTTTTCCATTGGCGAGATAAGTGCGATCGGCAAAGGCTTCAAACAGCAGCGGTACATCAAAGCGATCGGCAATATCGAGATAGTCTTGGTTATTGGCAGAAGCGAGTACCATCAAGGGCAAATTAAAACAGGAAACCGCATCGACCACCGCACGAAAGATACTGGGATCGCTCATCATGTCGTTATACAGCGCGCCATGAGGCTTAACGTAACTCAACTGACCATTTTTACTTTCACACAGTGCTTTCAGTGCTCCAACCTGATAAAGAATGATTTCACTGATTTCTTGTTCGCTCATTGCCAGCGAACGACGACCAAAACCTTGCAAATCAGGGTAGCTAGGATGAGCTCCGATCATGACTTGGTGTTCAAGCGCGAGATCTATGGTACGACTCATGACATGGGGATCAGATGCGTGAAAACCGCAAGCGATATTGGCCATGTCAATCCAAGGCATCACGTCTTCATCGGCTCCCATAGTCCAAATACCGAAGCTTTCACCCATATCGCAATTGAGTTGAATCGTCCGTTTGCTCACTGTTGTACATCCTTTTGTCAATTCTGTCCGTTAAGGTAGCGAAAAAGCAGGATTTCGTCAGCCGAATTTGCTTTCGAGTAACTAAATTTGCGTGTGTGAATGTCATCCAGTGAGAATGAAAAATAGCATTGGTTCCTTTTTTGAGCGATGCATGGCATAACCGTCTCTTTTAAAAATGAAACGATGTTTCTAGAAACTGAAGTCTGGATCTCAGATCCGAGGCAATTTATTAAGGTATAGTGCGAGTTATTCTGTAAATCCAGAAGCATCAATGCGTTGGTGAACGCTAAAAAGCCGTTACAATCGCCGAAAACATCAAGGAGGCTAGGCATGAAAGTATTAGTGACAGGTGGCATGGGTTATATCGGCAGCCATACCTGCATTCAGATGATTCAAGCGGGCATGACCCCAGTGATCCTAGATAATTTATATAACAGTAAATCTACTGTGCTTGAGCGTATTGAAAAAGTTGCAGGTAGTCGCCCTCTGTTTGTACAGGGTGATGTTCGTGATCAAGCTCTGTTGGTTGAACTGATGAAGCAGCATCAGATTGAAGCGGTGGTGCATTTTGCTGGCTTAAAGGCGGTGGGTGAATCGGTACAAAAGCCACTTGAGTATTATGACAACAATGTCAACGGTACTTTAGTGTTGGTGGCCGCTATGCGTGAAGCTGGCGTTAAATCTTTGGTATTTAGCTCATCTGCAACCGTGTATGGGGAGCCTGCCTCAGTGCCAATTACGGAATCTTTTCCGACTAAAGCAGCCAATCCATACGGTCGGAGTAAATTAATGGTAGAGGAATGCTTAACGGATTTTCAAAAAGCCAATCCAGATTGGAGTATTGCGCTACTGCGTTACTTTAACCCAGTGGGCTCTCATCCATCTGGTGAGTTAGGTGAAGATCCACAAGGCATTCCAAATAACCTGATGCCGTTTGTCTCGCAAGTAGCGGTAGGTCGCCGTGAGTTTCTCTCAGTGTTTGGAAATGATTATCCGACCAAAGATGGCACAGGAGTACGTGACTATATTCACGTGATGGATCTAGCGGATGGCCACATCGCAGCACTGCAAAAAGTAGGTTTACGTGCTGGATTACATGTTTATAACCTCGGCACGGGTAATGGTTACAGCGTATTAGATGTGGTTAAGGCATTTGAAGCCGCTTCGGGCTGCGAGGTTCCCTACAAATTGGTTGAACGCCGTCCTGGTGACATTGCTGAATATTGGGCAGATCCAGCTAAAGCAATGCAAGATCTTGATTGGAAAGCAACCCGTACCCTACATAATATGGCTGAAGATGCTTGGCGTTGGCAGTCTAATAACCCACAAGGTTATCCTGAAGCGTAAACGCCCCAAGGTTGTCCATCAAACCGATATCTGATACGAAAACGCCCATCATTCTGATGGGCGTTTGCTTTATAACTTTCATACCTTCGAGCCGATGCTCCAAGACGGGTGAGCAGTTAAGTGCGGTAACGAGACAAAATATCGCCTAAGTTACGTGTTGCTTGAGTGATCTCACTCACTCCTTGAGAGGTTTGTTGCGCGACACGGCGTAGGGTGTTGGATTGGCTACGAATATCGCTCAGCTCCGAAGAAATTCCGCTAGCCACTGAGCTTTGCTCTGTGGCGGATGTGGAAATCTGCACACTAAGATCGTTAATCAACTGTGCAGAATGAGCGATGGCTTGTACATCGTTACCCACTTCACTCACTAATTGGCTGCTGGTATGTGCTTGGCTAACGGTTTGCTCAGTCAGTTTGGCAATATTTTGGCTTTCCACTTGCAACTTTTCGATCATTGCTTGGATTTCAACGGTCGCGGATTGGGTGCGGCTTGCCAGAGTCCGTACTTCATCGGCGACAACGGCAAATCCGCGACCTTGCTCACCGGCTCTTGCGGCTTCAATTGCGGCGTTGAGGGCAAGCAAATTGGTCTGTTCCGAAATCGCATTAATGGTGGTGATCACCGCATTGATTTGCGTGGCATTGGTATTGAGAGTTTCAACCGAGGAAGACGCCTGTGCGATATAGCGAGAAAGCTGTTCAATATCTTGAATGGCTTTTTTGACGCGTTGCTGGCTGCGTTCAACTTGTTGCGTGTCCTGCTCGGTTTGCTCTGTGGCTCTTTGTGAAGTGCTAGACACCTCTTCTGCCGATGCGGTCATCTGTTCCATGGCGGTAGCAACAGAATCCAGCGAACTGTATTGATTTTGGATCTGAATTTCAGATTCTTTCACTTCTTGTGCGAAAGTATTGGCAGTGTCACTTAGCGTCGCACTGTTTTGTTTTACTGCCACAATGAGTTCTGACAGCGTATCCATCGCCTTATCCAGAGCACAGCCAATCGTCCCAAACTCATCACGCCCCGGATGAAATCCCAATCGCGACGTCAGATCACCGTCGGCGATTTTCTGAGTCGTGGAATAAAGCACCCATAGCGCACCACCAATGAAAGTGGCGACCCAATAGGTAAAAATTGCAAAAGGAATTGCCCATAGGTAGGCCAATAAAAAACTGTGCAGGGCTTGTTCGCGTGCAGGCTGTTCATACTGCTGCATCGATTCACTATAAGCATATACTTGCCCGCTTGAGCTGGTGGCACTGGCCGTAACTATCCCTTGTGAGTAAGCCGTTTCCGTTAACCGGTTTTGAGCTTTTAACATCGGGAGCTGGGCTGGGTCGGGATGGTTAAGTAACCCTTGTAATTTGTATTCGACCGCCAATTGTGATTGCTGCTCAATGCTGGTTAAGGTGTGCCAGTAACGAGCGCCTGCAATCGTAGTGATTGCAGTAAGAAACAGTAAAAAAATCACCCACATTTTGTCATTGATTGACATACGGATGAAGATTCGATCAATCGTCCTGAATTGAACTTCTTTCATAATGGTTCCTGCCTAGCAAAATTGCTGGCACAAGGTAACCCGATTTTAGTGACAAAAGTGAGATTTGCATCTTATAAAAATGAAATGCGATCCTTTGGTTGGCTTAATTTTGTGGTTTAATTCAAATATTTTCTGTTGCATAAAAACAGAGCGAATACATCAATATTCGCCCTAGATTCTGTTTTAGATAGGCCTTTAACCCAGAGCGGGTAACACGCCTAGCGTAATAAAAATTTGTGCACTGATAATGAAAAATCCTACTAAGCCTGTGAGTATCAGAGCCATATTTCCACCAGTAACTTGGTAATGTTGGTCAGTGGCTTGTTGGCGTACTTTCACCACCATTATCAAGGGCAAAAAGATGGCTAGGATCGCGAGGGCAATCGCCGCGTAACCCAGCGCCATAATAAAACCTTGTGGGTAGAACAGCGCAAAGATCAGTGGTGGTAAAAAGGTGACGACAGAAGCCAGAGGGCGGTTCATTTTGCCTTGTTTGTTACGCAGAGAATCACCCATAAATTCAAACAAGCCTAAGCTTACGCCTAAAAAGGAAGTCAGTAGAGCCAGATCCGCGAACACGCCAATGATATTGCTTAGGTTGGACTGATGAACCGTGGTCGATAGCACACCGATCAGCGCGGTTAAACCCATGTTGTCGAGTAAGGCTGATTGGCTTACTACTCCGAGAGTCACCAGTTGCCAGAAAATGTAGATCACGAGTGGAATCGCAGAACCAATCAAAATCGCTTTGCGTAGCGCAGGCGTATCGCCATCCAAGTAATTGACAATGGCAGGAATGCTGCCGTGGAAACCAAACGACGTGAAAATAACCGGAATTGCCGCAACCACTAAACCTTGCTCAATCGGCATACTCAGCAGGTAAGAGTGAGAAACATTAGGAGCGAGGAAGAACAGCACTGCCACCATCGCAATCATTTTCCCTGCAAACAAAACGCGGTTAACGCGATCCACGGTGCCAGTACCAATGGTAACGACTAAGGCGACAATCAGGGTAAACAACAAAGTACCACTTGAACCTTCTACCGCAACGCCAGTGAAATCAGAAATGCGTTGGGTAAATTGGGCACCACCACCCGCAATGTAGGCCGCACAGAGTGAGTAAAACAGAAACAGCATGGCAAAAGTGGCTACCCATTTGCCTTTATCACCTAAGATTTGCTTAGCAAGAGTATGCAAGGTGGCTTCTTTTTCTGCGTACTGGTGGATTTCCACCATCAACAGTGCGGTAAATGCCATCAGCATCCACAAGCCCAGCATAATGATTAATGATGTAGAGAAACCGATACCTGCGGAAGCTAGAGGCAGCGCTAGCATTCCTGCACCAATCGTGGTGCCCGCGATAATCAAAGTACTGCCTAAAAGCTTTGATTGTGCCATTTTGTAAACTCTTTTGTACGTTGTATGATGCTATGTTTAGTGGTTTGTGCGAAGTTTAATCAGTATTTAATCTTGTTTCGCTAGTTTTTGGCTATTCTGTAGAAGCTTTCCATTTGCGTCAATCAGTTTGTAAAAATTTAAATCCGAAAGTGTAATTTTTATTTTACACTTCAAGTGTGGTCAGTTTTTCCGTAGAAAGAAATCTTGGTAGTTAATGCAAGCTGTGGTACATCTTAATCGCGTTCTGATTGAGCTTGTCATAAAAGCTTCATCAAGAATGGTTAAAAGGATAAAGAAAAGAGTTAAAGAAGGAGGTCAACCATGAGTGACCACAGTCAATATGATGAGTGCTTAGAGCTGCTTGATGCGATGGAAATTGGTTTTACCTTGAGCCATTACCAAGCCGAAGCTCAAGAGTCATCAGACGTTACACCAGCATAATCTTCCCACTTCGGTTTAAAGCCGAATGTGACACTTCATATGAATTTTCTTGCCCATCTGCATATTGCCCATCATTGCCGAAGTAGCCTGTTAGGCAATTTATTGGGGGATTTTGTCAAAGGTGATCCGACAAATCAGTATCCGCAGAGTGTAGTGCAAGGTATCCGTTTACATCGCTGGGTTGATGCTTATACCGATAGCCACCCAGTGATGAAAGCATCAAAATTGCTCTTTCCCACCCCACAGCAACGCTTTGCTCCGATTGCTTTGGATCTTTTTTGGGATCACTGCTTAGTCAATACTTGGTCGAGTTGGCATGCTGAGCCTTTAACGCAATTTCTGAGTCACGCACAACAGGGCATTACCGCAGAAAGTACACAGGCGTTACCGGAGCGTTTTGTGCGAGTTAATCAGGCCATGTGGCAAGGTCAATGGCTTGAATCATATATGGATTTTGACAATATTCGTTATGCGCTTAGCCGAATGGCTCAGCGCAGTGATCGGATGCAGCCTTTGGTCCACAGTGCGGTGGCACTTGAGGAAAATTACACTGAGTTACAAGCGTTGTTTGATACGCTTTATCTTGATGTTTTAGAGAAAGCCAAACGCCGTTCACTTTGATACAATCCGCGGCCCAAAAGTTATTAGGTACGCGACATGTCAGAAACCCCCATCACTTTTTCGCAACTCGGCTTAGATCCTCATTTGCTGAATACGTTGAGCGATCTGGGAATCGTCAATCCCACCCCGATCCAGCAGCAAGCCATTCCGCATGTATTGCAAGGAAAAGATGTGCTGGCAGGTGCGCAAACCGGAACAGGAAAAACGGCAGCGTTTGGTCTGCCCTTGATCCAACGATTTATTGAACAACCTTGGGTGCGGGAAGAGAACAGCAAAGAGATCCGCGCGTTAGTGCTAGTGCCAACTCGTGAGTTAGCCCAGCAAGTGCTGGATAGCCTGCAAGCCTACGCAAAGGGGACTGAACTTAAGATCGTGGCCGTTTATGGTGGCACGAGTATGAAGGTTCAGCTTAACCATCTGCGTGGTGGTGTGGATATATTGATTGCGACACCGGGTCGCTTGCTCGATCACGCTCATGTCAAATCGCTGTTTTTGGGCAAAGTTGAAGTTTTGGTGCTTGATGAAGCGGATCGCATGCTCGATATGGGCTTTATGCCGGATCTCCAGCGCGTGTTGCGCCGTTTATCGCCACTGCGTCAAACGCTATTTTTCTCTGCAACTTTCGATAGCAAAATCAAAGCGGTGGCTTATCGCATCATGCGTGATCCGGTCGAAGTGCAAGTGACGCCATCGAATTCCACGGCAGAAACCGTGCAGCAGATGGTGTATCCGGTGGATAAAAAGCGTAAACGTGAACTGCTTGCTTACTTGATTGGTTCTAAAAATTGGCAACAGGTGTTGGTGTTTACCAAAACTCGGCAGGGGAGTGACGCACTTGCCAAAGAGTTAAAGCTAGATGGCATCAAAGCGGTGTCGATTAACGGCGATAAAAGCCAAGGAGCACGCCAAAAAGCACTGGATGACTTCAAAGCGGGTAAAGTCCGTGCTTTGATTGCCACTGATGTGGCGGCACGTGGGCTAGACATTGCCCAGCTTGAGCAAGTGGTGAACTATGACATGCCGTTTAAAGCGGAAGATTATGTGCACCGTATCGGGCGTACTGGCCGCGCAGGGTTAGCCGGTTTGGCGGTTTCTCTGCTGTCACACGATGAAACACCACAATTGGAAGCGATTGAGCGTCTACTGAACACGCGTCTTCCACAAGAGTGGTTGAAAGGTTTTGAGCCAAGCCCAGAAGTACGTGAGGAGAATTCACCGCGCCGCTCTAGTGGGCGTTCGGCAGAAAAGCGCAAAATGAAAGCACAGCTTAAGATCCACGCGCAACGCGGTAAAAAAGCGCGTTAAACGCAGCCAAAATAAAAGCGCTATATGGGTATCCGCTTTCAAAGCGGAACCGTATTGCGCTTTTATTTTTAGTCTAATCCCACTCTTCGCTTTCTTTATAGAAATCGCGCCAATCACAGTTCAAGGTATACACCAGTGCATCAACGGACGTCGGCTGCATAATGTAAGGCTTGGCGACATGAAATTTCTCAACCATCAAAGCGTTAAACAACTGCCAATGTTTGAGTAAACAGGCGGAAACGTCTTCAATTTCCGGTGCCCAAGTTGCACGCATAAAAGGCGTCAAACTGGCGGCGCTGTGAGTGTACATAATCAGCTGCCATTTGATTTCCCACAAGTGGATCGGAGTTTTAGGGTGCTGCCGGTTGTAGTCGTCCGCCAAGGATTCAACCAAGCGTTCAATCTCTCCAGAAGTATCGAGGAAATAATCGAATAATTTATCTTCTTGGCGTACGGCGTCAGCAATCAACTGGATCGGTTGCTTGATGATCAGACCGTGAGCCAACATTCGCATGAGGAAGTAGTAAAGTTTAACGTTGACTGGGGTTTCTGTTGGGATCGCCTGCAATACCGTTTGCATATAGCGAATCATGTAGGCGTGTAAACCGTCACTAATGCTGTGCCAAATTTTCTCTTTACTGCCGAAATGGTGGCGGATCAAGCTGTGCGAAACGCCCGCTTTTTCACTGATATGGCGTAGTGAAACGCGTGAGTAGCCGAGCTCGCAGAATAGTTCTGCGGCAATAGTAATGATGTGATAGCGCGTTTTTTGGGCGTCTTGTGCACTACGGCGCCCTTGTTTTTTTTCAATCATGTCAACCTAACGTTTAGCGGTCACTGAAACGCCTCGTTTTTACCAGATCTGCGTGCACTTTTCATCGCCATTTCGCATAAAAGCGGGATTTGCCGAGAAAACTTACGGTTTTGATGCATAAAATGCGGCAACGTCGCGCAAATCTTGATCATTCAAACGCTGCAGCTGTACTTTCATCATGTCAGCCATTGAGCCATTTCTCTCGCCCTGTTGATAGGCTTTCATGGATTGAAACAGGTAGTCTGCGGTTTGACCATGAAGATTAGGATAGCTCGATTGGGTGGCGATACCATCACTGCCATGGCAAAAAACGCAACTCTGGGCTTTTTGCTGACCAAGAATCGGATCGCCCGCGGCGAAGGCATGACTAGACAACAAAGAGAGAAAAATAAAGGTCCATAAGCGGTGCATTGTTGTTTCCAAATCAACATTCAGTAGATGGCGCGCAGTATAAAGCTTCCCCTAAGGGGAAGCTCAAGAGTTAAAGCAAGGGTTATGACTTATCCATGCGGCGGTGGGAGCTTAATTATCAACCTTTGGAGATCAAGCGAGCAAGGTTTTCAGCTTGGCAAGAAAAGTTTCAATATCGCTGCGAGTAATGTCTTTATGAGTAACTAAGCGCAGCGGATTTCCTGGCGTAATGGTGATGCCCTCTTGATGCAAGCGAGTTGCGATCATGGTGATATCAATATCCGCTTCTAACTTCGCAAATACGATATTGGTTTGAACCCATTGCATGTTAACGGAGAAACCCGGCAACTTGTTAAGTTCTTGCGCCAAGTAGTGGGCATTGTCATGATCGATTTTGAGCTGCGCGACTTGTTCGGTCAGCGCCAATTTACCCGCTGCGGCTAAAATACCCGCTTGGCGCATACCGCCACCGACCATCTTTCGCCAGCGCCTTGCTCTGGCGATGTATTCGTGAGAGCCCAACAGTAATGAGCCGACAGGTGCCGCTAACCCTTTGGATAGGCACACAGTCATGGAGTCAAAGTATTGCGCGATTTCTTTCACATCCACATTCAGTGCAATAGCAGCGTTGTACACACGAGCACCATCGAGATGCAGCTGTAAACCATGTTGATTTACGAAGTCACGTGCTTGTGCCAAATAACGTAAAGGCAACACTTTACCATTGATGGTGTTTTCTAAACTGAGCAGTTTGGTACGCGCGAAGTGGGCATCATCAGGTTTGATCGCCGCTTTAAGTTTGGCAAAATCGAGAGTGCCGTCAGGTTCGTTTTCGATCGGTTGAGGTTGGATCGAGCCGAGTACCGCGGCGCCGCCAGCTTCATAACGATAGTTATGGGCTTGTTGACCACAAAGATATTCATCGCCTCGCTCACAGTGAGCAAGCAAGCCTAATAAGTTGGCTTGAGTGCCTGAGGTGGTAAACAGCGCAGCTTCAAAGCCATGGCGTTCGGCTGCCCACTGTTCTAATTCGTTGACTGTGGGGTCATCGCCATACACATCGTCACCGACAGGGGCTTGCGCCATAGCGAAACGCATAGCTTCGGTAGGTTGGGTTACTGTATCCGAACGAAAGTCCATATTTTCTCCTACAAATATCCGCAAAGTTTGGCTTTACTTAAACAAGCAATGGTTTTGGAATCGGTAATATCGCCAGCAATAATTTTGTACTCCAATTCTTGCGCAGTAAGAATTAGGACTTCAATCACTTCGTCCTCATCGCAAGAATAACGAGCCGTTTTACTCAGGCCTTTGGCGACAAACAGATGTTGGATTTCATCACAAAATCCAGCTAATGGCGTCACTTGACCTAATTCAATAAATTGCGTGGCGCTAAACCCCGTTTCTTCTTCCAGCTCGCGTTGGGCGCAGGCTAAGGGCGGCTCGTCTTGCTCTATGGTGCCAGCGGGTAGCTCGATTAACCACTTGTTAAGAGAAGGACGAAACTGGCGAATGAGCACAATGTCTCCTTGCTCTGTCACTGGCAAAATCACGGCCGCGCCAGGGTGAGCGATGGTGGTGTGCGTAACTGAATGACCATTAGGAAGCAAAACTTCTTCCTCGATCAGCGCGATGCTTTTCCATTGATGGATGATTTTGCTCATGGGATGTCTTGTAACACGAAGCGTTGTGATGAAAGGGTTACCTTAACTCACGTTAAGCAGCATCCCCAAGAATAAATTACACTTTTTGAGCGACTTGGAATGAATTGGTGAGAAGTTGAGCCATGAAATGTGCAATCAATGATTACCAGTTGTTTCAAGGAAATGAGATCTGTTATAAGGGTGAGCAAAACAAAAAATACACTTTGTAACAAATACACAACAAATGTATAAACTCATTGTTTATGAATTCTATTTGACCCAGTTGGGTTTCTTGTCCGAGGAATGAAGAGATGCTGCAACCGACTACTGGCTCTCACGCGCAAAAAGCGCTGCTTTCAGAGCGAATCAATAAGCTGGCTAAAGCGCTCTCTGATGGTGTGTATGAGCGAGAAAATACCATTAAACTCTGCTTATTAACGGCACTCGCGGGTGAGAGCGTGTTTTTGTTAGGCCCTCCTGGGATCGCCAAAAGTTTGATCGCAAAACGTTTGATCCAAGCCTTCGACAACAGTAGCTACTTTGAATACCTAATGACTCGCTTCTCGACACCAGAAGAAGTGTTTGGTCCACTCAGTATTCAAGAATTAAAAGATAATGGTCGCTACGTGCGCTTAACCAAAGGCTACCTGCCAACCGCACAAGTGGTTTTTTTGGATGAAATCTGGAAAGCTGGCCCTGCGATTCTCAACACCTTATTGACCGTTGTGAACGAAAAAACCTTTAAAAACGGCAGTGATATAGAACGTGTACCGATGCGCTTGCTAGTCACCGCTTCCAACGAATTACCCGATGAAGACAGCGGACTTGAAGCACTTTACGACCGGATGTTAGTGCGTATCTTCGTTAACCGAATTCAAAACAAACAAAACTTCAAATCCATGTTGACGGTTGGAACGGCGCAAGAAGCACAAGTACCCGCAGGGCTGCCGATCACCGATGCAGAGTACCACCAATGGCAGACACAGCTCGACAAGCTCGAACTCAGCGATGATGTGTTTGAAAAGCTGTACCAGCTGAAAAATATGGTTGAAGAACGCTCAAAAGACAGCGCCGGTTCGGATCTGGAAATGTATGTTTCTGACCGACGTTGGAAAAAAGCCGCAAAACTTTTGAAAGCCAGTGCCTTTTTTAATGGCCGTGATGAGATCAATCCTCTGGATCTGTTGTTATTACAAAACTGCTTGTGGAATACCCCAGAGTCTCACGAGGTGGTGTATGAAGTGATCCGCGAGTTTGCTCTGCGTTACGCTTTTGACCAAGCTGAAGTTGAACAACAATTAGATCTCTGCCGCCTTGAGTTAAACCAGATTCAAGAAGAGTTAGAGTCAGAGTTTGCGATGGTGCTTTCACTCGAAACATCCAATGGATTAATCAAAAAGCAAGTTCACCACCAATATGACCTCTCGGACGCTAAAATTTACAAAGTAGGCGTCACTGCAAATCTGATCAAACTCGTGCTGCTTCAAAGTAATATGTCCGTATCCGAAGGTGAGAAAGGCGATAGCCGTTGGATTTACGTACAGAAAAGTGAATTAGAGCGCGTCATTAAAGAGGGGCATGGTGAAGCCTATGGTTACGTCAACCAAAACACCAACCTTTGCCGGCTGCGTTTTGATCTCGATGCCAGCAACAATCTGGTGATTAAAGACATCGCCAACCGTTCGGTACTCGTGTCGATGGTAACTGAACAAGGCTTGGAGGAAACGCTTTATCAAAACTGGTTGGCGAAAGCGAACCAAGCCATGGCGCAACTCACCCATGCCGAACATCATCTGCGTAAAGTGCGTTTGAAATTTCATGATGCGTTGCCACACAGCTTTATTGATCCTGAGCTACCCACTGCGATGGAGGCAACCTTGCATTCGCTGCAGCAGCAGTTGGAATCCACGCAGGTGGAATGTGAGCGCAGCGTAATGCGTATTCGCAATCTCAATCAATTTTTTGCCTAGGGGTTGTTATGCTGGGTGCGGATGCGTTCAATCTGGTGTTAAGCATTGCGGAGTCAGGGTTAATTGACACTGCGGTCAATGATTTGATCGCGCGTTCACAGGTCATGATGATGGCAGAAAACCGAGGTGTCGGCACCTCGGTGAAAAACCACCTACTCAAATGGCGCAGTAATGTTCGCCGCCGCATGACCAAAGTGTGCGAAACGGAGCGTTTCCAGCGTGAGTTAGCACTTTATCAAGAAGTGATTCATTGGGATGAGGAAACCTTCTTCACGCAAGTCCCTGAGGTGCTCAAAAAGCTAGAGTGGGATTCTGCATTTTATTTGGAAGCGCGCCGCTTGATCGAAAAAGAGCAGCTACACCATAACCCGATGTTTCCTCATTTCTTTTGCGATCAATGGTATAAGTCCCTGTCCGATGCGATTCGCCAAGCTCAGTTACTAGAACTTACTGCCAATAAAGAACGCATGTTTGCCGATCTTTATCAGCGCATGGAAACTATGCGCAATATGGATAATGTCACCGCTGCAGGTGATGAGGCGATCGTCGGCCGCCTTTGGGATATGGCCTCTGCAAAATTAAGCCGTGGTGATTTGAGTGTGATGAAGCGTTACGCAGAGTTCCTCAAAAAACACAAAGGGATGCAGGAGATCGCTGAACAACTTGGACGAATGGCAGGACAGGTGGACGATCCTGATCTCAACCGTGCGCCCGCTGAAGAGCTACAAATGGTTGAGGAACGTTCGGACGAAGCCACCGATGATATTGTCGGCATTCACGAAAGCGACGATCTGAATAAATTATTGCCCAACGAAACCATGTTCTTGGCTTACCCAGAACTGGAAGTGGTGTTTTATAAGCACTTAGTCGACAAACGGTTAATGAATTATCGCATGCAGGGGAAATCACGCACTCTGCGTAAGGTGCGTGCCCATCGTCCTGACAACAAACAGGTTGATATCGAAAAAGGACCGTTTGTACTTTGCGTTGATGCCTCAGGATCGATGAGTGGTTTCCCAGAACAATGTGCCAAAGCCATGGCTTACGCCTTAATGCAAATCGCGCTGGCAGAAGATCGTGATTGTTATGTGATGCTGTTTTCCTCCGAGTTCATTACTTATGAATTAACTCGCCAAGATGGGTTACGTGAAGCGAGCGATTTTCTCAGCTACACCTTCCACGGCGGTACAGACTTTGAGCCAGTGATTTTAAAATCCATCGAGTTAATGAGTAGCGATAAATACCGCAACGGTGATTTAGTGGTCATGTCGGATTTCATTGCACCGAAACAGAGTGAAGAACTGCTGGCAAAAGTCGCTGCACTGAAAGCTCGTAAAAATCGCTTCCATGCAATTAGCCTCTCTAAATACGGTAACCCGCAGTTGATGAGCATGTTTGATCACTGCTGGAGCTATCATCCAAGTTTGGTCGGGCGTTTAATGAAGAAATGGTAACGGGTGATAAACCTATGTCGTAGTGTGCTATTTCGCGTGCTCGTTAAACAAATCGTTGTAATTCTCAGCAAACGATCCGGCATTTCATTTTTTTGTTTGACTCATCTCGCATAATCCGTAAAGTACGCAGCGCAAGCAACGAAGCACAGCCTTCGTTTGGCTTCAGAGGCGCGTTGGCAGAGTGGCCATGCAGCGGATTGCAAATCCGTGAACCTCGGTTCGACTCCGGGACGCGCCTCCATTTCTTTTGAAGTCATCGCTTAAGCCAGCCAAGTGCTGGTTTTTTTGTGTCTGCATTTCTTCAATCAAGTCCTCGCTCTTTATCCCATCGCTCCCTATTGAGTCTTTCCTGTTTGCTTATCACGCTTTACGCATCTGTCTGTGGTTTAACCAGTCGTTTTTGCTATTCTTGTGACGTTTTTTTATACAAATAGTCTGCGGTTTTGATTTTTATACATTTTTATTGCATAAAAATACGTTCGTAGTAGTATGAACGCCAGATGATAATTAATGCAGTATGTCAGCATGAGTATTCGAGTTAACGGAATTAACAAGTCTTATGGCACCACTCAGGTGCTGCACGACATCCATTTTGAATGCGCGAAAGGCGAAACTTTGGTGTTACTTGGCCCTAGTGGTGCGGGTAAAAGTTCTTTGCTGCGCGTGCTCAATCTTCTTGAAACGGCCGATAACGGTCAACTGCATATCGCCAATCAATCGTTTGATTTCTCAACGCATCCGACTGAACAGCAAGGCTTAGCGCTACGTCGCAAAGTGGGCATGGTGTTTCAGCAATACCATTTATGGCCGCATATGACCGTGCTGGAAAATCTGGTGGAAGCCCCCGTGAAAGTCGCAGGTATCGCGAAAACGCAAGCTAAACAGCAAGCGATGGACATCCTGAAAACGTTGCAACTGGCAGATAAAGCCGATGCGTGGCCGCTACAACTTTCGGGTGGCCAGCAGCAGCGAGTGGCGATTGCGCGTGCACTGATGATGAAGCCGGATGTACTGCTGTTTGATGAGCCGACAGCGGCTCTGGATCCTGAGATCACCAATCAAGTTGTTAAAATCATCAAAGAGTTAAGTGGAACAGGGATCACGCAAGTGGTGGTGACCCATGAAGTCGACTTCGCCAAGAAAATCGCCAGCCATGTGCTCTACCTCGAAAAAGGGCGCATTGTTGAACACGGCACGCACGCATCCTTTACTCATCCGCAGACCCAGCAGTTTGCCGATTATTTAAAACATTAAGAAGTTACTGATATTAGCCCACAGATTCTGGCCATTGATGCGCCAGATTTCGCAGAACACATGGAGTATTGCAATGAAAAAGATCCTACTCGCGTCTTTGATTGGTTTGGTTTCTGCTAGCGCAGCTGCGCAACAAGAGATCAAGTTTGTGATGGAAGCGACTTACGCGCCGTTCGAATACATGGATGAGAACAACCAAATCCAAGGTTTTGATGTGGATTTAGCCAATGCGCTGTGTAAGCAACTTGAAGCGAAATGTAGCTTTCACAACCAAGCGTTTGACAGCTTGATTCCAGCACTGAAATTCAAACGTTATGATGCCGCCATTTCGGCAATGGACATCACCGAAGCGCGTTTAGAGCAGGTGAATTTCTCCAATCCGTACTACGACAACTCAGCCGCCTTCGTTTCTCTGACGGGCAAAGTGGCGGATCAAGCCGCGCTGAAAGGCAAACGTGTTGGTGTGCAAAATGGCTCGACTCACCAAAGTTTCCTACTTGAGCAACTGTCGGACGTGGTCGCGGTGCCATACTCAAGCTACCAAGATGCGTTCATCGATATGAAAAATGGCCGTATTGATTCGGTATTCGGTGACACGGCCGTTGTCGCGGAGTGGTTTAAGGGGGATAACAACCTCGCTTACGTCGGTGAGCGTGTCACGAGTGCACAGTACTTCGGTAATGGCTTTGGCATCGCCGTCAATAAAGATAACCAAGCGCTGCTTGATCAACTGAACGCCGCGTTGGAAGCCGTGAAAGAAAATGGCGAATACGCCGCGATCTTCAATAAGTACTTCGGAAACTAAGATGGTGTTAACGGGCTACTCTTTATCACTGGTACAAGCAAGCTGGATGACGCTGCAAATTGCGTTGGCCAGCTTGCTGGTCGGGTTACTGCTGGCACTGGTGTTTGCTGGCGGTGAAATGGCAAAACTGAAATTGATCAAATGGCCAACCACCTTGTTGGTCACCGTGATCCGCGGTTTGCCTGAGCTTTTGGTGGTGCTGTTTATCTACTTTGGCTCGACCCAAGTGCTGTTTTTCATCACTGGTGAATTTATTGAGATCAGCCCGTTTATCTCTGGTGTGATTGCGCTCTCGCTGATTTTTGCTTCGTACGCTTCGCAGACGTTGCGCGGTGCACTCAAAGCCGTGGGTAGAGGACAGCGTGAAGCGGCCAGCGCGTTAGGAATTCCGCCCAGCCATGCATTTATTCGTATTGTGCTGCCGCAAGCGGTACGCCACGCACTTCCCGGCTTAATGAACCAATGGTTGGTGCTACTTAAAGATACGGCGCTAGTTTCTTTGATTGGGGTGACGGATCTGCTCAAGCAAGCGCAGCTCACTTCGGCCGCAACCCATGAAGCCTTTACTTGGTATGCAACGGCGGCAGCGGTATATCTGGTGATCACATTGATCACGCAGCGCGCCGTCAAAGTCATTGATAACAAGTTCTCGATACAAGGCATGAGCCATAGCCAAGGAGCCAGCGCATGAAAGAGCAACACCTATGGCAACTGTTTGAAGGTTTAGGCATCAGTTTGCAATTGACGGCGGCTTCGCTGCTGGTGGGTTGCATATTGTCACTCTTGATGACCGTAAGCTTAGTGATGCGCACACCCGTCGTGCATTGGTTTAGCCGTGCGGTGATCACCTTGTTTACCGGTACACCGCTGTTAGTGCAAATTTTCTTGGTGTATTACGGCCCTGGGCAGTTTGAATGGATCCGCGAAAGCGTACTTTGGGTATGGCTCAGCCAACCTTGGTTCTGCGCTATGCTGGCTTTGGCGCTCAACACGGCGGCGTACAGTACGCAACTGTTTAAAGGCGCATTTAACGCGATTCCTAGCGGACAGTGGCAAGCGTGCCGCGCATTAGGCATGAACAAAATCGCTACGCTACGGGTGTTGCTGCCTTATGCATTACGCAGAGCAGTGCCAGCCTATTCCAACGAAGTGATTCTCGTCTTTAAAGGCACTTCGCTGGCCAGCACGATCACCATTATGGATTTGATGGGCTACGCGCAGCGCATCAACGCCCAAACCTACGATACGCTGACAGTCTTTGGGATTGCTGGGGCATTTTACCTTGCAGTGAACGGAGTTCTGACCCTGATCTTCCGCCAAATCGAGAAAAAAGCGTTAGCGTTTGAGGCTTATTGATTTTTAGTTTTGAATGGTTTTTGTGCGTTGTGCACGCCATTTGTACGCTATGGTGTGCTTTTTAATCACTTGATTAAATTGCTGAAATTTTTTATTGACCAGAAATCTTAATCCGTTAAAGTACGCCTCGTTCTAGCGGCAAAGCTCGTTAGAACAGATGGTGTCTTCCATCGCAGTATGCGTTGCCCTGGTGGTGAAATCGGTAGACACAAGGGATTTAAAATCCCTCGACTTTCGAGTCGTGCCGGTTCAAGTCCGGCCCGGGGCACCATCATCCTCAAGACACATCACTTAGGCGCGTTGGCAGAGTGGCCATGCAGCGGATTGCAAATCCGTGAACCTCGGTTCGACTCCGGGACGCGCCTCCATTATTTTCTCTCTTGTTGATACAAAACTCCTTCTAGCGTTCATCAAAAAAATCTTTATTGCGGATGTATTTACTCATCAAGTGATAAGAAAACGGTCGAATTAACCAACTGATGATCGAACGTCCTAAACGCTCCCATGTTGGTGTATTTTCGTAAATTCTGCCGTTGTACAGCCAGAGTAGTTTTCCGGCATGCCAGTACAGAAATGGCACG
The DNA here is from genome assembly GCF_009665255.1 of Vibrio metoecus. Classification (NCBI taxonomy): domain Bacteria; kingdom Pseudomonadati; phylum Pseudomonadota; class Gammaproteobacteria; order Vibrionales; family Vibrionaceae; genus Vibrio; species Vibrio metoecus. Next base: position 331,563 of record NZ_CP035687.1, on the reverse strand, counting down.
GGCGGCATGAAGGTTACGATGTCCAGATCGCAGCAGATGCGATAGGTTTTATGAGCTAGCCCATAGTATTTCGGAAAGCGCCAATCCCCGATCGCAGGTTGACCAAAAGTGACGACTCGCTTGATCGTGCGTGGATATTTTCGCTCAAAATAGTCCGCAAACACGCAGCCAATCGCGCCGCCGGAAGAGTGGCCGGTGATTGCAATGCGTTTGCCTTGTTCAATCAGCGGCAGTAGGGTCTGTTCCAGTTTTTCAATCACCGTCATGCCAAGCGTATCTTGGTTGCGGCTCGGTTGGCTCTCTTGATGCAGTAAGTGATAAAAGCCGGCATGAATGCGGTATTGCAGTCCTAAATGGCGGCAACTGCGTGTCCAAACCGCGAAGTTGAGTAGCCAGTCGGTGAGGCTGTGTGAGCCTTTAATGACAACGACTACTTCATCGCTCGCTCGGCTCCACAACACACGGATCATGATTTTGCCAAACTGATTGGTGATCACACGCTGTCCGTTAGGATCAAACCCGTAACGTGTTTGCTTAAAAATGCGCGGATAAGCGAGGTTGCACAAAACGGCGTAGCGTTCGTATTGGTAGCGTTTGAGTGGTTTCACAGTGACATCAATGATTCGGTTTATGATGACTGTATGGGGCAAATATGAAGCTTAGATTAAGCTTGGGTCGGAAAAGCAAGTTTCTCTCCCTCACGCTGAGTGATAGAAACTTGCCCTAAAAGAAGGTTACTCGCCTGCCACCCATTGGCGTTTGGTTTTGACGCTTTTGATCAGCATATACAAACAAGTCGCGAGTAAAATGGCAAACAAGTAAGCCATCAAGCCGTGGCGATCTTGCATAAACCAATCGGCCAATACCGGACCAACCACCGAGCCTACGCTGTAGCTGAGCAGCATCACTTGGGTTGCGGAAACAATGTAGCTCGCATCCAATTTGTCGCAGCCTAAATTAATCGCGATTGGGTAGAGGGCGAAGGTCGCCATGCCTAAAATAAACAGGCTAATGCCCAGTACGAGCAGCGAATCATCGAACACGGTCAGCGCGATGGCTGCTGTGCCAAGTAAGCAGAACAGCGCCATCTGCAGAGTGCGACCTAAAAATTTAGACAGCCAAGGCACCAGAGGTTGCACCGCCATTCCGCCTAAAATCACCAGCGCCATTAAGTTACCCAGATCAGTATGGCTAATGCCACGGTTGGCAAGTTCCACCGGCATCAAACCGTAAATTGCTCCTAATGTCAGGCCCGAAACGAGGCAGCCGATCATCGCCGCTTTACTGAGCGTGAAAATCTGACGCAACGAAAGTGAGCTGGCTTGCTGCGTGGAAGGCTGATCCGAATCTACGTACATCAGCACCATGGAAGCAATCAAAAGTAGTGTGGTGATCGCAATAAAAGGCACGGCACCTGCCACCCCCAGTTGGCCAATTGCCATTTGTCCGAGTGCAGTACCGCCATAGAGTGACACCATGTAAATGCCAAGACGCTTAGCGCGACCTTGTTCATCGCCATGCAGTAACCAAGATTCCACCACCACAAAAATGCCGGCCACGGCGATACCTGCGACCAAGCGCGCCAAGAGCCAAATACTGGCGTAGGGCAATAGCGGCATAACCACAATCGACAGTTGCAGTAAGCTCAAGCACCATACAAAGGCTTTACGGTGGCCTAAACGATTAACGAAAGGCTCTGCAACCAGCGCGCCCGCTAATAATCCGGCATAAAAAACGCTTGCCAGCCAACTGGCCAAATCAGATTCGAGTTGGTAATGCGGCAGCATTAAAGGCACTAGGCTCATTAAGTAGCCTGCGGCAATCGCATACAGAGTTAACGCAATAACAGGCACCGCAATGCGGTTTGGTGCAGAAGAATGGATTTCCACAGCAGGCCTCGGGAACAGCAGAAGGAACAGTTGGCGCGAATATGGGACGAATAGTGCGCAGAGTAAAACGAAAAAAAACGTTCTTGACGATAAACTTTGCTTGTTGAGGAAAAGGGCGGGGAAATTGCCAGTTAAGTTGGCATAATTTTATCGAAAATGCCAACTTAATTGTGGATTACAAGATGTGATTATTTAGTCAGCGCTTGGTTTAACCATTGGTCAAATTGAGATTTTGGTAGCGCACCATTGATCATGTCGATGCGTTGGCCATTTTTGAACACCATAATGGTGGGAATACTGCGAATTTGAAAATGTGCAGCAAGGTTTTGCTGCGCTTCGGTATCAATTTTCACGCAGCGGATCTGGCCTTTTCGCTCGGCGGCAACATCACTAAAAATCGGTGCGAAGCCGACACAAGGGTTACACCATGGTGCCCAAAAATCGACGACGACAGGTTTGTCGCTTTGCAGCAGCGCGGAAAAATTGGTTTCAGTACCTTCAATTGGTGCTCCATCGAGTAGTGCACTTTGGCATTTGCCACAATTTGGGCTTTCGGTAATGCGCTCTTCTGGCACACGGTTGAGGCTGTGGCAAGATGGGCAGCGGGTATTGAATGTTGACATGACTTCCTCTCTTTATTTTGCGCTTTCGTCACCAGTTTAAGCTCAATGGTTAACCATGGTTCGAAAATCGGCGTATACTTCTGCCCATTGCCGACAATGGCGACGGGCGTTGCTCAATATCTTGGGGCGCTCCGCCAAATTACAATAAGCAGCATAGACGGAATTTTTATGACTCAATGTTATGCCGAAATTACCGGGTGGGGTAAATGTCTGCCACCTGCGACGCTCTCCAATCACGATTTGAGCACCTTTCTTGATACTTCCGATGAGTGGATTCAATCACGTACTGGGATTGAACAGCGTCGGATAAGCCACGTGAATACTTCCGATCTCGCCACCGTGGCCGCTCAGCATGCCATTGCCTGTGCGGGCGTAAGCGTTGAAGAGATAGACCTGATTATTGTGGCAACCTGTTCACCGGATTCGTTAATTCCCAATATTGCTTCAAAAGTGCAGCAAAATTTAGGCATTCCTTCTGCCGCCGCCTTTGATCTCAACGCAGCCTGTACCGGTTTCCTCTATGGCTTAGAAACCGCAACACGCTTGATGCAAGCGAGCCATTATCGCCATGCTTTGGTGATTGGTGCTGAGCGCCTCTCTTTCTATCTTGACTGGACGCAGCGAGACACTGCTGTGCTGTTTGGGGATGGTGCAGGTGCCGTGGTATTGAGCAAGACCGAACAAAAAGTGGGCTTGCAAGATGCGCAAATTGGCTGTGATGCCCAAGGACGAGATATTTTAGCGGTACCTAAGTTTGGAACCGCGATGGATCGTTTTGATGCAGACAATGGTTACTGGGCATTTGATTTCGTGGGTAAAGAGATCTTTAAACGCGCGGTGCGTGGCATGGGTGCTGCGGCGCAGCAAGTGCTGGCACGTAGCGGCTTATCGACCGAAGAAATTGATGTGGTGATCCCGCATCAAGCCAATATCCGCATTATTCAAACCCTGTGTGATTTGGCGGGCATCGCGCAAGACAAAGCCTTTGTCAATATTCATCGCTACGGTAATACCTCCGCGGCCACGGTGCCGATTGCCCTATGCGAAGCGTTAGAGCAAGGTAAAATCAAACCTCATGATGATCTGTTGGTCGCCGCTTTTGGCGCAGGGCTAACGTGGGGTGCGGGTCATATTCGCTGGGGTGAGCGGATAACGCCTCTGGGTAAAAGCGATGCGCAATTGCCTTCTTGTGATCACACGGCGTTAGATCTGTTGAGCAAGGCTATTGAGCACTGCAAGCGTCATCAATCAGAATGATTTTCTGAATGTTGGAATAACAATAGGGCAAGTTTTACTTGCCCTATTTACTGCCCTCCCTAAACCACGGCTTTCAGCAGTGGTGATTGTTTAATATTTCCGTCCAGCTTTTGGCTTCAAGTAGGAAGTGGCTATTCACGCTCAAGCACGAGGCTCATCGATTAGCGCCATCGCCAGTAAACTCACCGGATGAATGGTTTCCAAATGCGCGTTTTCTTCGATTTGCCACTTACAGGTTTCACAATCGGTCACCGCATAATCGGCATCAGAGGTTTGAATCGCATCAAACAGATGCGAACCAATTTTCTTCGATACCTCGTAGTTCTCTTCTTTAAAACCATAGGTACCGGCTAGGCCACAACACTCACTGTCGAGCACCACCAGTTCTAAGCCGGGGATCATTTTCAGCAGCTCAATCGTAAACATCACATTACCACTGCGCTCTAAATGGCAAGGGGTGTGATACACCACTTTTTTGTGTACAGGTTTCATCTTCGGCGCGTTACCGCTCATAAACTCTTTGAGCAGAAAACGCGTGACGTAATGGATTTGATCCACCACTTGGCTGTTATCTACCCCTAGTACATGCGGGTATTCTTGCTGCAAGGTAAACGAGCAGGTGGAAGAGGTGGAAAGCACCGGCGCATGGTAATCATTGACCATAGCCGTAAGGTGTTTGACGTTGTGCAGCGCGTTTTTACGCGCTTTGTTGTGAAAACCGTTGGCGATCAGGGGCACACCGCAACATTTTTCGCTATCAAGCAAACGCACGCCTATGTTCATCGCGTTCATCACTCGCACAAAGTCTTTACCGAGTTGCGGGTGGTTGTAGTTCACGTAGCAACCATGGAAATAAGCCACTTGCCTTTGGTAGAGCGGCTGGCTGGTGCAGTTTTGTTTAAACCAGCGACGGAACGTGCCGTGCGAATATTTGGGTAAGGTTTTATGGTCATGCACGCCAATGGTTTTGTGCATCAGCTTTTTCACCAATGGCAACGAGGTTGCGGCGTTGACGAGTGGCGCAAACGGCGTGGCGATCGAGCCAAATAAGTCGGTGTGGCTGAGCACAAAGTCGCGCACCAATTTAGGGTTAAGCGGTTTTTTGCCGTATTTGCCACGCGCCACGGCGATCATATCGCCAATTTTGACGCCTGAAGGGCAGGCGGTTTCACAGCGTTTACAGTTGGTACACAGCTTGAGCGCGTCATCATAGTATTCGGCACTTTTGATCCGTAAACGCTCACCATCTGGGCCACACTGTTTAGGGCCGGGATAGTTTGGGTTGGCTTTGGCAACGGGGCAATACACAGTGCACACCGTGCATTTGATGCATTGATCAAAGGTGGTATTTTGCGGTGCAGAGTGAATAAAGGCATGGTTCATAGCAGCACCTCCGGTTGTTTGGTTTGCGTATAAGTCGCAAGGATCTGTTCTACGGCATGATAAGCGGTCGCAATCGCTACGCCTCCGCCACAGCCTTCAAACACGGGGTCGTACCCACTGAGCATTGCGCCGCAACACCATAGATTGTCAATGGTTTTGCCTTGGCGTGACGGATGCAAATTGGCATCGGTAGTGACGCCGAAAGTCATAAACGGGTGTGATTGTGCGGCGATAAATTGGGCATGTCGCCACTGAGCGCGGTCAGGGTTTTGCTGGACGTCCAGCGCAAAGATCGGCTCTTGAATCGCATGTTGTGAGGCTTGTAATCCTTGGCTGAAGTAACTGCCAGTCGCCATCACATAGTGCTCAGCACTGATCGGAAAATCGCGCAGATTTTGAGTATGAATAGCGGTGAGGCGAGAGCCTGCAAAATCGCCATCAATCACTTTGTCTCCCTTGAGTTGCACGCCGCCACCTTGGATGAAACTACGATGCAGCGCTTCTTCAATGCGGATCCCGAGTAGTGATGGGGGCATGGTTGGCACTTCATGAAAGCGCAGTTGGGTTACCTGTTGGAGTTTGCTCATCAAATGCAAACCATCACCGTTGCCCATGATGGCAGGCATGATCACCAGATCATCTGGACGCGCAACGCGCATCAGCTGATCGCACAATGCATTCCACGCCGATTCTTGGCGCAGCAAACGCGCAATATCAATCGAGCGCAGCTCGTTAGGATTACGTCTGAACCCTTCAAAGCCGGGGATAGAAACATTCACCGTGAGCATCGGCGTGTTAGCAAGCTCAGGGCGCTGAGCGAGGTTATCGCGCAGCATCGCAGGTTGAAAATCGCGATAGCCGTCAATCGCAACAATCACGATGCGTGAAAAGTCGGCATTACCACGATAAGGGTAAACAAAAGGCTGCGACAGCCAAGTATTTTTTAGGGTGCCAAGCGGGGTAATGCGCCAGTGGTTGGCCCCGTCGGGTTCGTGATGCAAAGGGACGTGCGCACTGTCTAAAGTGCGTTTGAACCACATCAAACCTTTCTCGCTGTTTTTGCGTCCGACTTTGCTGTAAGGGTGCTCTGGTGCTTGCTGTTGTAAAGCTGAAAGTGCGTCAAACGGCTGATTCACTACGCTGCCATCCGGCAAACGGCCAAGCACATCAATCGAGCCGGAAGAAAAATGCAGCGCACTTTGCCCTTGGTTGATTAACACCACTTTTTTTCCGGCTTGCAGTGCGCGCAGGGCGGCGCAGTATCCGGCAATTCCGCCACCGATGACGGCCACATCATAATGCATCATTGTTGTTTCTCCGTGGCTGAGTCGAAGGAAGGTAAATCGCTTGCACCGAGCAAGCCTTCGTAAATCCAGTAGCTAAATTCTGCTTCGCGTAGCGCATCGCCCCAGAAAATCGGTTTGATGCCTTTCCAGCGCTCTTCCAGAAAATCGACCAACAAATGGCTCGATTGGCAACCCGAAACTTGCCCGTATTCACTAAACAGACTGGCTGCGCGATAGCTACACAGCTCACCCTGACAAGGTCCCATGCCCAAACGAGTACGGCGCCGTAGGTCGACCAAATTATTCACATCCAACTGCTTGATGGCGTATTCGATTTCACCGGCGGTGACCATTTCGCATTCGCAGATCACCGCTTGGCTTTTCGCATCATCGGCTAAAAAGCTCGCAGCACGCTCACCGTGGCGATAAATGGCGGATTCATAAACCGGTTTGGCGATACTGGCAGTCTTTTTGAGTGCTTTTGGCGCTTGCTGAGATCCTGGTAAAGGGCGTAGGTGCGTTTGGCAACTTTGGGTATTGCCAAGTTTCTTGGCGACCAAATCGGTGGCCCACTCGGCCATCAAACGATAAGTCATCAGTTTGCCACCGGTAATGGTGGTGAAGCCTTTCAAGCCGTCACGCTGCTCGTGATCCAGCAAAACAATACCGCGACTGATATTGCGGCCACTGCCATCATCATCCACTGCGACCAGTGGGCGAACGCCCGCATAAGCGCGTAATACGCGAGTGTTGGCCATAATGGGGGCGAGTTTTGCGCCCTCGGCGAGCAAAATATCCACCTCTCGTTCAGTGACATGCAGATTATCGATCTGGTCATAATCAATGTGCTCGGAAGTGGTACCAATCAGCGAAATGGTATCGCCGGGAACCAAAATGTCCGCATCGGATGGCTTACGGCAGCGGTTAATCACCAGATTATTAATGCGGTAATCCAAGATCAGCAGCGAGCCTTTGGCGGGGAACATCTTGATGTTGAGATCCGCGTATTCGCAGATATTTTGTCCCCAAATACCTGCCGCGTTAATCACTTGCTGGGCGAAAATATCAAACTTAGCGCCACTGCCTAAATGCTGGCAACGCACGCCGAGCACATTATCTCCCTCACGGATCAATTGGGTCACTATGGTGCGGTTAAACATTCGCGCGCCGTGCTCTTTGGCATCCAGCACATTGGCCGCACACAGGCGAAAAGGGTCGAGCGTACCGTCAGGCACTTTCACCGCGCCAATCAAAGCAGGGTTGACATTCGGCTCAAGTAACAAGGCTTCTTTAGGTGTTAAGCGCTGCGTTTCAATCCCTGCATCACTGCAGGCGTGAATAAACGACTCCTGAAAGCCTAAATCATCTTCTGGCAGAGTGATAAACAAACCGTCGGTGGCTTCAACGCAGTGGCGCGCGATGGATTTCAGAATTTTGTTCTCTTGGATACACTCGCGTGCCGATTCAGAGTCAGTGACCGCGTAACGAGCGCCGGAGTGCAGCAAACCATGATTGCGACCTGTGGTGCCTGCGGCAATGTCATCTTTTTCAACCAGAATACAGCGCAATCCGCGCAATGCGCAGTCGCGCAAGATTCCGGTTCCTGTTGCGCCGCCGCCAATGATGACCACGTCGGTTTCCATTCTTTGATAAGCCGTCATGAGCTCAACCTTATGCAATCAAAACACATAGGGTTAGTGTGCCATTATTTTCATTTCATGTTCGCTATCTTGCTCACAAAAGCGCGAACGAGCATTTTTGTGATATTGTGAATACAGAATCGCTTTCAGTGGTGCAATTTTATGCGATTGATCTATTGATGATTAACATTGTTGATAACATTTATTATACAAGTAGTGCTCGTTTGAGTGCTTATGTTTTAAGGCTCACTATTCAAAGTAAGCTCGAATTTTAGTGAAGATGCACGCCAAATGGTTCTTAAACTAATGATTTAGTAATCACTTAATAACGCTGCTGATGATTTGGGTGGGGCTGAAAAGAGATTGGAAAAAGATGCGTTGTTTAACAAAAAACGAATTTGTTAATAACAAAATTGTGCTCGAACACTCATTAATCGCGGTCGTTTATTTTCGGGATGAGGAATTTGTGCCAGATTCAGCGTCGAACAGTGAACTTGTTCATCCAATAACGGCTATTTAAATACAGGTTATTAGAACTGATGGGTGTAGGCGGTCACCACGACATAAACCTAGTAATGCTTAAATTTCAGAGAATAGTGCTGATTATCTAAGCATAACTGGTTTTTGGTGCTGTTTTATGCGGTTCTGGTAGCAAGATAACAAAAAGGACTCTGAACTATGAACCAAACAAAGCAACATACTCTGCTCGGGCAGTGTATCGCCGAGTTTATCGGTACAGGATTACTGATTTTCTTCGGCGTCGGCTGCGTGGCCGCACTCGTTTTAGCAGGTGCTCAATTCGGACAGTGGGAAATCAGCATTGTCTGGGGTTTTGGCGTATCGATTGCCATTTATTGTACGGCTGGGGTTTCTGGCGCGCACATTAACCCTGCCGTCACTATCGCTCTGGCCGCTTTCCACGGTTTTGATAAAGCGAAAGTGCTACCTTACATCGTTTCACAAGTGGCTGGTGCGTTTTGTGCGGCAGCACTGGTCTACAGCTTGTACAGCAATCTTTTTACCGATTACGAAATCGCCCACAATTTTGTACGTAGCAGCCAAGAAGCCTTAGCCACTGCGGGGATCTTCTCAACTTATCCGCATGCTTCTCTCTCTTTTATGGGAGCCATGGCCGTGGAGTTCACCATTACAGCGGTACTGATGTTCGCGATTTTGGCTTTGGGTGATGAAAATAATGGCGCTCATCGCAACGCGATGAACCCTCTGTTGATCGGTATTCTGATTGCGGTGATTGGCGGATCATTAGGTCCATTGACTGGCTTTGCCATGAACCCTGCGCGTGATTTCGGTCCTAAACTGTTTGCCTACTTAGCGGGATGGGATTATGCCCTGACTGGCGCAAAAGAGATCCCTTACTTCATCGTACCGATTGTGGCTCCGATTTTAGGGGCATGCTTTGGCGCTTGGGCTTACCCGAAATTCATTGCCGTTTACCTACCCAAAGTGGGTACAGGTTGTACTATCCCCAATCAGTGTGATAGTGAAGAAGAAGCCAAAGAAGCCCACGTATAACACGTAAAAAACAGAAAAACCTTTGAAGCAAGAACGTGAAACTATAAGGAATAGAACATGACTGAGCAAAAATACATCGTCGCTCTCGATCAAGGCACAACCAGTTCTCGTGCTGTGGTATTGGATCACGATGCGAATATCGTGAGCGTTTCTCAGCGTGAATTTACTCAAATCTACCCAGAAGCTGGGTGGGTAGAACACGATCCGCTAGAAATTTATGCAACCCAAAGTTCGACTCTGGTTGAGGCGTTAGGTAAGGCGGGTATCCGCAGTGATCAAGTCGCAGCCATTGGGATCACCAACCAACGTGAAACTACGGTGGTGTGGAATAAAGAGACAGGTAAGCCTGTCTACAACGCGATTGTTTGGCAATGTCGCCGAACTGCGGCAATTTGTGAAGAGCTAAAAGCACGCGGATTAGAAAGTTACATTCGCGAAAACACCGGTTTGGTGCTCGATCCTTACTTTTCAGGCACCAAAATTAAATGGATTTTGGATAACGTAGAAGGCGCACGTGAGCAAGCCGAGGCCGGTGAACTGCTGTTTGGTACCGTAGATACTTGGCTAGTGTGGAAAATGACCCAAGGTCGCGTACATGTGACGGACTACACTAACGCATCACGTACCATGCTGTTCAACATCAACACCTTGCAGTGGGATGAAAAGATCCTCGCCGAATTCAATATCCCGCTCTCCATGATGCCGGAAGTGAAAAAATCATCGGAAGTGTATGGCCAAACCAACATTGGTGGTAAAGGTGGTACGCGTATTCCTATCGCGGGGATTGCGGGTGACCAACAAGCGGCGCTGTACGGCCAAATGTGCGTGCAAGCGGGACAAGCGAAAAACACCTACGGTACGGGTTGCTTCTTGCTGATGAACACTGGACAAGAAAAAGTGACCTCGAACAACGGTTTGCTGACCACGCTAGCGTGTGGCCCACGTGGTGAACCCGCTTATGCACTGGAAGGTGCGGTGTTTATGGGCGGTGCATCGATTCAATGGCTGCGTGATGAACTGAAACTGATTTCCGATGCTCGCGACTCAGAATACTTCGCCACCAAAGTGGATACCTCCAATGGGGTGTATGTGGTGCCAGCCTTTACGGGTTTAGGCGCTCCGTACTGGGATGCGTATGCGCGTGGCACAATTGTCGGCTTAACCCGTGGTGTGAACTCAAACCACATTATTCGCGCAACGCTGGAAAGTATCGCTTACCAAACGCGTGATGTGTTGGATGCGATGCAAGCGGATTCCGGCATCAAGCTTTCTGCGCTGCGTGTCGATGGTGGTGCGGTCGCCAATAACTTCCTGATGCAGTTCCAAGCAGATGTATTGGATACCGAAGTGCATCGTCCGAAAGTCACGGAAGTCACCGCGTTAGGTGCCGCTTATCTAGCCGGTCTTGCTGTTGGTTTCTGGGATGGTTTGGAAGAGCTACAAGGTAAAGCAGAAATTGATCGCAGTTTTGCGCCGCATCATGATGAAGAGAAACGCCAACGCCGTTACAAAGGTTGGAAGCGTGCAGTGAAATGCGCCCAAGCGTGGGCTGTGCTGCACAACGAAGAAGAGTAATTTTCTTTTATCCATAACAATAATGCCCGGATAAACCGGGCATTATTTTTTCATCTGGGGAATTAAGCCGCGCTCGAAGACGCGTCAGGCTTTTTTTCCTGCTGCATTTTCACCAAGAAGTAGACGTTGACGCAGGCAATAAAGCCGTTAGTCACGACGACAGGCCAAGCATCAATCATCAAGCCGTATGCAGTAAACAGCGCACAACCAATAAAATTCAGTACACGCAGTCTGACGATGTCTTTCATTGTCAATGATACCGCCACCATGATCGATGCCGCGTATCCTAAAATTTCAACCATACTCATTTCCATTATTTGACCCTCTATAAAGTGTGGACAGTGTTAGTGTCGTACCAATCCTCTCATCGTGAGAGTAGTGAGGAAGCTCCATGCCTCGAATGGTTATCTTGGTAAGTTTGAATGCTGAATGTACAGACTCGAACCTCAAGAAAAGATGCTGTTGTATCGCTATTTTAGTCAATGTTGCGCTTGCAGGAGCATCCCGTTGATTCACTATCATTACTATAGCAATGGAAAATATGTGACGAAAGGCTCGTAATTTTGTTCGGTGAAGGTTAGCGATTACGCAAACGTTTAATGTCGATCACGTTCAGTTTTTGCAAGGCTGACGTTGATAAAAGCGTTAACGCGTTTGCCTTAAATCGAATGAGAGAAACGGATTGGCGCAATAAAGAAAACCCACCTTGCGGTGGGTCTTAAATTATCAGGCTTTTTTGCCTTGAGTCATCTGCTTATCGTGCTCAGTCAAATCTTTGATACGACGGCTGATGTCACGGCGCTCTTTAGAAATTTCCGCGCTCTTGATGATGTGGTCATCGACACGATCTTCGTAGTCAGACTTCATGTTTTTAATGATGCCAAGAATCTCTTCGTGGCTCATGTTTGGCTTGATGTAGTCCAACAGGTTAACCAACAGTTCAACACGCTTACGGTTATCACGAACTTTTTTCTCGTTATCATCGAGTTCGCGTTGAAGTTTATTTTTGCGACGAGCCAAGCTCACAATTTCAAATACGCTGTTCATAGGTTCCTTTTCCTACTTTTAATGCAACTGCGAAGATTAAAACACAACAATTCTTTTCATAACAGACTTAAGATCAATATGCCGCTTAACTTGGCCAATTTATCGCCACTCAGTGTGTTAGGTGATTGTACATCAGAAAAAATGCGCTATATCATGTGCGCCATTCATGAAGACATGATGAGCAACCATGCGTATTTCTGAAATTTTGGTTCCCCAGCCGCCGGTGCAAACTGAGCCTGACGCTACAGCTGTGAAGTTGCGTGAAGCTTATGTGCAAGAGCGTCATGAGCTTGAGTTGACCGAAATTGAATTAAACCGCGCCAAAATTGTCATGATTGACGAGGATGGCAAGTTGGTTCGGTTACCCCTGTTAACCGAGCACTAAATACCGACTGCGGGTTCGCCCGCCAGCAGAAGGACAGCACGATGAATATTCAACTCTCCCCACTCGAAGCCCGCGTAATTGGCTGTTTGATTGAAAAAGAAGTCACCACGCCCGATCACTATCCGCTGACACTCAATAGCTTAACCACCGCCTGTAACCAAAAAAGCAACCGCGAACCCGTTCTCAACCTCAGTGAAGCGGAAGTACAAGATACAGTGGAAGCGCTGATTGCCCGCCGTTTAGTCAGTGATGAAAGCAGTTTTAATAGTCGCACCAGTAAATATCAGCATCGGTTCTGCAATACGGAATTTGGTGATTTGAAGCTCAATGAACAAGAACTCGGTTTGGTTTGCTGCTTATTACTGCGTGGTGCACAAACGCCGGGTGAGCTGCGCACGCGTACCAATCGCTTATGTAACTTTAGTGATGTGAAAGAAACCGAAGCGGTGTTAGATCGTTTAGCCAACCGCGCTTCCGGAGCCTTAGTGGTTAAATTGCCACGCGAACCGGGCAAACGTGAGTCACGTTATCACCACCTGTTTTGCGGTGAAGTGGATATGAGTGCTTTTGCGTCGAGTACAGAAAACGAAGGCATGGCCTCTTCTCAGTTAGCAGAATTAGAGCAAGAAGTGGCAGCACTGCGTGAAGAGGTGGCCGAGTTGCGTGCACTGATTGAACTGCATTTAGGCTAATGGAAACCTCGGCTGAGTTGTCTTCACCTTGGTTTGTTTATTTGGTGCGTTGTGCAAATAACGCACTCTATTGTGGCATCACTACCGATGTATCGCGTCGCTTTGCCCAACATCAAAAGGGCAGCGGCGCGAAAGCGTTACGTGGTAAAGGACCATTGACGTTGGTATGGACACACTCTGTTGCAGAGGGGAAAAGCGCTGCACTCAAACTCGAATACCGAATCAAAACACTCTCTAAAGCGCAGAAAGAGGCATTGGTTTCTGGTTGTGCTTACATCGAACAAAGCGACATCATTTTCAGGTGATTATTCCAAATTAGTGAACAGGATCGTCTGGTTTACTGGGAAAACCTCATTCTTGTATTAACCTTGTTTATGGAATCACCAAAAACAGGTTGGTAACGGAATGAATATTCAAACAAAAAGTACTTTAGCAGTGGTCATGGCAATGGCCTTCTCTTCTTCGGCATTAGCTTCTAATTTGTTGATGGATGCTCGCGGTGCCGGTATGGGTAACACGGGCGTTTCTACGGCGGATTATCTGCTTGCTCCCTACTACAACCCTGCGCTGACGGCGGTGTATCGTAAAAATGACTCATTCGGCATTTTGCTGCCCAGCATCGGACTGCGATCGGAAGACAAGGATGAATCACTCAAAACGATAGATGATTTGCAAGATTCCATTGAACAGTTTGAGCGCGCAGGAGTCGGGGCGGCAACGCAGGAAAACGTAGATCAGCTCAATCGTTATCTCGATCAATTGGCGGATGATAAACCCTTGGCCGTCACAGCAGGGATTGGTATTGCAGTCGCCCTACCTCTCGATGCAGTCTCCCTCAACTTTTTTACCCGCGGCTATGCAGAAGTGATTGCGAAAGCCAATGTGGCAGAGAAATCTGGCAACAGTGCCAATGAGGTGAAAACTCGCTATGAAAGTTCCGATGTTGATTTAACTGCGTTTGGTTATACCGAAGTGGGTATTGCTATTGCCAAACAAGTGGTATTGGCAGGACAAACAGTCGCGTTAGGGGTTACTCCCAAAGTGCAGCAACTCAGAACCTATCAACAAAATCTCTCCGTCAAATCATTTGAATTAGATAACTATGATCAGAGTGAAGTAAGAGATAACTCTTTTAACTTAGATATAGGCGCGGTTTGGTTGCTAGATCAGTATCGTTTCGGTGTGGTAGCGAAAGATCTGTTTGCCAAAGACATCCAAACCATGAATAAAAACAACACCTACAAGCTTGATACGCAAGTAACGGTATCGGCGAGTTATGTGAGTAATTTCTTTGTGGCTGCTATTGATCTTGATGTCACTAAACAGCGCCGCTTCAACGGTGACAACGATGATACCCAGTTTATGCGTTTCGGGCTGGAAGGAAATGCATGGGGTTGGGCGCAGCTACGAGCAGGGTATGAAGTGGACTTGCAAAACTCGTTAGATAACTCGGTTTCTGTCGGTCTTGGTGTCAGCCCGTGGGATGTTGTCAGCTTAGATTTTGCAGGCTCCTATGCTGGGGATAATCAATTTGGCCTTTCTGCGAATCTTGCTTTCACATTCTGAGGGTGATTTGCTGAATAAGTGAGCAGTTGCAGGTGTGAGAATCCGTTTTTCCCACACCTGCACTATGAATTACCTCCATGATGCTTAATAATCAGTAACAACAATTTCCCACTCAGGGCAAAAAGCGTTCACCTTTCACTTATGAATCATCACCGAGCTTGTGGGGCCATTCGTAGGCAGGAGAGGAAGAAAAGCTCGTGAGGAAGCTATGAAAAAAAAGCTAATGTTCTCGCTGCTTCTAACTGCAGCACTCTTCAGCACAGAAGGCTATACCAGTTCACTCAAAGGTTATTGGCATTACGATGATTTTCTCGCGAAGTACCCAGAACAACATCAGTTGACGGATCAACTGGCGAAAATGGTTCGCGAAAAACCGATCCCACTTGGTGTTGAGCAAAAACAACCGATCGTGATTTCTGTCGTCTATCCTGGACAACAAATCTCAGACTATTGGGTTCGTAACATTAAAGCTTTTGAAAAAAGGATGGATGAGCTCGGTATTCGCTACCAAATTAATCAAGTCTTTACTCGCCCTAATCTGGATACTCGTCAACAAAGTGTTTCATTAATGGAAGCACTGAAAAATAAAAGCGATTATCTGATTTTTACGCTAGATACGACGCGTCATCGTAAGTTTATTGAGCACGTATTACAGTCTTCACAGACCAAACTGATATTACAAAACATCACAACACCAGTGAAAGATTGGCAAGGCCGACAACCTATGATGTATATCGGCTTCGACCATGAGTTAGGTGCGCAGCAATTAGCGAAACAATACCAATTGATAGCACCGAACAAACCATACTCGGTACTTTATTTCTCTGAGGGGTACATCAGTGAAGCGCGCGGAGATACCTTTATTCAAGAAATGAATGAAGCGCACCGTTTTCAACTTGCTTCTTCCTATTACACTAAGGCTACCGAACAAAGTGGGTATGAGGCGACCTTGAACATCGTTAAAAGTAACCCAGAAATTGGTTTTATCTATGCGTGTGCCACAGACATTGCTTTGGGCGCAGCCCAAGCATTAAAAGAGCTAGGGCGACAGGATATTCTACTCAATGGTTGGGGTGGGGGATCTGCGGAATTAGAGGCGTTGGCAAAAGGCGAACTCAATATGACCGTGATGCGTATGAACGATGATACGGGAGTTGCGATGGCAGAAGCGATTAAATGGGATCTTGAAGGTAAAACGGTACCTTTGGTGTATTCCGGTGATTTTGAAATCGTGACTCAGCAAGACTCGACTCAACACGTTGAAGCGCTGAAAGCCCGCGCGTTCCGTTATTCGGATCGCTAGGGATAAGAGGATTACGTGTTTGAACATTCGACCTAGCCAGATTAAGCACAAACAACGCATTGCTTCCTTCATTACGCATGCTGTCGTCATCGCAATGGGGATTTTGATCGTCAGTGTTTTATTTCAAAGCTATCAGATCAGCAGTCGTTTAATGGCTCAAGAAGGGCAGCGTACTTCGGTTCAAACCTCCAGCCTGATTCAAAGCCTATTTGATTTTCGGCTCACAGCACTCAAAATTCATCAAGACAGTACCGCCAAAAATGCCAGCTTGATTCGGGCGCTAGACAGCCGCCAAGCCAGTCAGTTGGATGAGTTTTTTTCGAGTGTTGATGAGCTCGAACTTTCTAATGCTCCCGATCTGCGTTTTATTTCCAGTAACGATACGATTTTGTGGGATGACGGTAATGCGTCTTTCTATGGTATTGCTACACAAGAGCTGAATAAACTGATTCGTAGAGTCGCGATCAGTGGTAACTGGCATCTGGTTCAAATGCCGAGTGACGGTAAATCGCTTTATCTTTTGGTTCGTCGATCTTCTTTGATTGAGTCCACTACTGGGCATGTGATGGGATACCTCTATGTCGGTATTGTATTGAATGATAATTTTGCCCTTTTAGAAACTATCCGTAGTGGCAGTAATTCCGAAAATCTCGTGCTAGTGGTGGACAGCACGCCACTGGTCTCTACTTTGAAAGGGAACGAACCCTACTCGCTAGATTATGTCGTGCATAGTGCCAAAGATGCGATGCGTGATAGCTTCATTGTTGGGCAAACTTTTTTAGAAGTAGAAAGCGTACCGACGTATCTT
Organism: Vibrio metoecus; assembly: GCF_009665255.1. Taxonomy (NCBI): domain Bacteria; kingdom Pseudomonadati; phylum Pseudomonadota; class Gammaproteobacteria; order Vibrionales; family Vibrionaceae; genus Vibrio; species Vibrio metoecus. The sequence goes on along the minus strand of NZ_CP035687.1, from coordinate 314,576 downwards.
TGTGTTTATTCGATCCAAACCAACCAAAACGTCCTGACTTTACGTGATAACTTCTATTTTTGGATGGCGTTTGCACTGGTTACGATGATTGGAGTCTCGATGGCTTCTCGTTGGTGGTTGCAAAAACGTATTCAGCGTGAAATCGAAACCTTAATGAATTACACCCACAAGTTGATGGATTTAGACACCAAGAGTCAATTTGCGGGGTCAAAAATTTACGAGTTTGATTACTTTGGGCGAACGCTCGAACAGTCGTTTCGCCGCTTAGCTAACAAAGAAAAGCAGTTTGAAGATCTGTTTAACTTTGCATTATCACCCACCATGCTTTGGAACACCGCAGGGCGTTTGATTCGTATGAATCCCTCTGCGCAAATTCAATTTTTGCGTGAGGATGCACAAAACCATTTTTTATTTGAAATCCTTGAAAAACAGCTATTACCGATGATTACCTACGTCGCGCAAGGTAAAAATCCCAGTGAAGTGACGACAGAAGTGGATGGGCGAGTGTATCGCTGGAACCTCTCACCGATTATGGTGGAAGGGCAGATTATTTCCGTCATTACCCAAGGTCAGGATGTGACCTCGATTGCGGAAGCTGAAAAACAGAGCCAAGTTGCCCGACGAGAGGCAGAAGAATCCGCGCGCGTGAGGGCGGAATTTTTGGCGAAGATGAGTCATGAATTACGTACGCCACTGAATGGGGTTTTAGGTGTTTCGCAATTGCTCAAGCGCACATCATTGACGGATGAACAGCGCGAACATGTCGCCGTTTTGTGCAGCAGTGGTGAACATCTGCTTGCTGTGCTGAATGATATTTTGGATTTTTCTCGTCTAGAGCAAGGTAAATTCCGTATTCAAAAAAATGAGTTTCCTCTCCAAGAGCTAGTGTGTGCTATCGACCGAATTTATCGCCCACTCTGCAATGACAAAGGTCTACAACTGATCGTCAATTCGAATATCACCCGTTCAACGATGGTGCGCAGTGACCAAATTCGCATCAATCAGATTTTATTTAACTTACTCAACAACGCAATTAAGTTTACCCACCAAGGCTCAGTGCGAGTGGAGCTGGAATTGATGGTTGGTGAGCCGTTGGCGCAGTTAGTGATTCAAGTGATTGACACGGGAATTGGTATTCGTGAGCAAGATATGACCGTGATCTTTGAACCCTTTATGCAGGCGGAATCAACCACCACGCGTGAATATGGCGGCAGTGGTTTGGGGTTAACCATTGTGCATAGTTTGGTTGAAATGCTCAGTGGGCAACTGCATGTTAGCTCGGAATATGGTGTCGGCACTCGTTTCGAGATCCAGCTACCTATCGAGTTGGTTGAGGTAGTTGAGCCTGCGCAACCTCCATTATTGTTGCCTGATCCTCATCGCTTATTTGATAAACCTCTGCGAGTGTTATTGGTTGAAGATAACCATACCAATGCTTTCATTGCACAAGCATTTTGCCGAAAATATGGCCTAGATGTGAGTTGGGTTACCGATGGTTTGCAAGCAATTGAAGAGTTGAAATTGCATCGTTACGACTTAGTGTTGATGGATAACCAATTACCTTATCTAGACGGTGTGGAAACCACGCGAACCATCAAACAGGTATTGCATTTACCGACAGTAGTGTATGCCTGTACGGCCGATGGTTTAGAGGAGACTCGACAAGCCTTTTTCCACGCAGGGGCGGAATATGTTTTGGTTAAGCCACTGAAAGAACAGACCTTACATAAAGCGTTAGAACACTTCAAAAACCAGCATTTACATCAGGCAAGCTCAAATTGAGCCGGCGAGGAAAGCTTGCTCTAAAACCTGCTTTTTGAGGGTTTCCGTCAAGGTGATCGGTTGTTCGAACTGAATGCCGATCAAATGCCCATTCGATTTACGCCGAATATTGACGATATGGCTTTTGAGCCGCTTCGGCAGAAAGGGGTCGAGTTCACTATTGATCCGCACTTTAGAGCCCATATGGAGCTCATTTTCACCACGAATGAACACTCCGCAACCTGAAATGGAAAAGTCGACTAACGTGCCCGCATAGTTTTTGTTGTCTTCGCTCACTTCAGCCGGAATCGCCACTTTATAACGTTCATGGCTACGAATCGCTTTGGTCGCAAAATGTTTGGGTGGGCGAATAAACAAAACACAGAAAGGCTTAGTGCTGGGCTGCAAAATGGAACTTTGAAACGCCAAAATATGCCCCAATTCAGTGTCACACATACCGCGTAAGACGATCGCGACATTCTTGAGTTTACGCATCACCAAGGCTTGATGCGCTTTGAGCGGCAGATCCAGCACAATATATTGTTCAATTTTGTGGCCAATCAGGGTGGTGTGGAACGCGTAGTTATCTTGAGGTCCGAATTGAATTTCCGCCGAGACTCGCATGCCGGGTTTTAACAATAACGCCAGTTTATTGAGATCATTGGAACCGACTGCCATATCAAACTCTTAGAGGTTTTTATTCTTGGCAAAGTTATACACCTGAAAGCTGGGTATTTGCTACTTCTTGTTCTGCATTCTTACACTAAGTTGACGGATAAGGTGAGGCCAAGCTGAGCGTTGTCTCAACTTGGCGACAAAACGGTTCGTTAAAACTGAAAACGTACGCCCATACCGATTTGTGGTCCCCAAACGCCAGCATTACGAGTTTCTGCCGTGAGTGACAATTGATCTGTTGAATGAAAGCGAACCCCAGCCATGAACACCGAATGTTCGCCCAATCTGCCAATCCGCGCATGGCCTTCTACTTGGTTGGTGAGCCAGATTCTGCCGCCGAGGTTAAATTCAAGCTCGGTCTCTTTTTCTCCGCCTAACTCTTTTGGCATACGGATATTGTGTACCAACATTTGCCCATACACATCGGCAAATTGATTCACTGGACCATTAAAACCAATCCCACCTGCAATATCCCAATCACTATCGAGTTGAGAGTCGATGCGTGCAATAAAGTGTGAATTATCGGTAAAGTAAGTGCTGAATTCGACGCCACCAGACTCTGGGTTCATTGCGGTTCTGAACTCAAGGAAGTTGTAGTTAAAGTTGTTAGCCATAGCTGGTGCTGAAAGTACCAAGCCGAGCAGCAGGGATAGGTGCGTTTTATTAAGCATAATGACGTTGTCCGCAAGCAATCAAATAAGTGGCAAAGATACCGTAATAGTAAGCAAATTACAGGCCATTTATTCCAATTGAGGACTTATTGAGGGATTTTACGCCAGAAAAAGGGATCTTAGAGGTGTTAAAGAGAGGTCATGACGTGTTTCCAAGGGAAAACCGACAGCGATGCGTAAGGCATCGCTGTCGATGATCAGTACCTGAAATTACAGCAATTCAATATGATCCACTTCAATCTCTGGTGTGCGGCCGTTTTCAAACTCACCGAATAGGCGCACTTTGGTTTCTGGAGTTAGGGTTGCATTCAGGTGGATGTCATCATCCAGTTCAACTTGAATTTCATTGCTACCATCTGAAAACATAAAAGTGTCTTTACGCAGTTGACGAACCAAGTTGCCTTCCACTACCACTTTTTTCTCCATAAAAGGGTTTGATGAATCCAGCAGAGATTGCACTTTCACCACTTCCACAGGACCTTGGAATTGCACACCGGTTTGTGCTTGGTTATCGCCAACAAATTTGATGTGCTGAGAATTGTCAGCAGCTAGGGTTACTGCAGGAGCCAGAATCAGAGCAGAAGTCAGAGCGATAATAGTACGTTTCATGGTTTTTCCTTTTTAATCATTTTGCCTCTTAACGAGACTCTTTGTTGTCTTGATGTGGCTATTAAACGCTATCGGATTTGAACGAATACTGAGGTGACGATTAATATTCGGTTCATTTTGTTGAGTGAGCTAGGTTCAGCACTTATTATGTCGCCAAATTCAGAGAGTTAAGTTGAAATGATTCCGACATCAAAAGCCTTAATGGTGCAAGGCACCACCTCAGATGCTGGCAAAAGTGTTTTGGTTGCTGGGTTGTGCCGTGTATTGGCGCGCCGAGGCATCAAGGTAGCCCCGTTTAAGCCGCAGAACATGGCGTTGAACAGCGCGGTAACACCCGATGGGGGTGAGATTGGCCGCGCACAAGCCGTACAAGCACAGGCATGCGGTATTGCACCAAGCGTGCACATGAATCCGGTATTGCTCAAACCCAATTCCGATACGGGCGCACAAGTGATTTTGCAAGGGCGTGCTTTATCCAACATGGAAGCCAACGCTTATCACGACTATAAAAAAGTCGCGATGGATACCGTGATGGATTCCTTCCAGCGTCTGCAAAACGACTACGAAGCGGTAATGATTGAAGGGGCGGGCAGCCCTGCCGAAATCAATTTACGTGCAAATGACATCGCCAATATGGGCTTTGCAGAAAAGGCTGATATTCCGGTGATCATAGTGGCGGATATTGATCGCGGCGGCGTGTTTGCCCACTTATACGGCACGTTGGCACTGCTTTCAGAGACCGAGCAGGCACGAGTGAAAGGCTTTGTGATTAACCGCTTCCGCGGTGACATTGCGCTGCTGCAATCTGGACTAGACTGGTTAGAGCAGAAAACGGGTAAGTCGGTGATTGGCGTGTTGCCTTATCTACACGGGTTTGATCTGGAAGCGGAGGATGCAATTTCGGCGCATCAAACACTTTCAGCGGATCGCCAACTGTGTGTTGCGGTACCTGTGTTTACGCGAATCAGCAATCACACGGATTTTGACCCGCTGCGACTGAATCCCAATATCGATTTTCGTTATGTCGGGCAGGGTGAATCACTTTCGGGAGCGGATTTGATCATTCTCCCCGGTACTAAATCCACGCGAGCTGATCTCGCTTATTTACGCTCTCAAGGATGGGATAAAGAGATCCTTCGTCACATGCGCTTGGGTGGCAAAGTCATGGGGATTTGTGGCGGCTTTCAAATGCTTGGGAAATGGGTACATGACCCATTAGGTATTGAAGGGGAAGCGGGAAGTAGCGAAGGGCTGGGTCTATTTGCGATGGAAACTGAGCTCACCGCAGAAAAGCGTCTCACCAATGTGCAAGGCACTTTAATGCTAGATGGACAAGAAGTCATCGCGCAAGGTTATGAGATTCATGCCGGACGTTCGACTTGGGCTGAAGATCAAAAAAGTCCGATTTTGCTCAGTGATGGTAGCGTCGATGGGTTAGTCAGTGACTGCAATCAACTCTTTGGTACCTATTTACATGGTATTTTTGACCGCCCTGAAACCGCGCTGCGTGTTTGCCAATGGGCAGGCGCTGCCGAAATTGAACTGTATGACCACAGAGCAGTACAAGAGCGGGCGATTGACCGTATCGCCGATGCGATTGAAGAGCACCTAGACCTCAAACTCTTGTGGCCAGACTTATAAGGAAAATTCACATGTTCAAACGAATTTTGTTGCTGCTGTGTATCGCTTTTAACGTGCAGGTTGTGAATGCAAAAGAGACGCTGCACATCTATGCGGCATCGTCGATGACCAATGCGGTCAATGCCTTGGTCGAAGCCTATCAACAGCAGCATGATGTTAAATTAGTGACGGTGTACGGTGGATCTTCTTCTCTGGCTCGCCAAATTGAAGCGGGCGCTCCAGCCGATCTGTTTATTTCCGCCAATGAAGAGTGGGCGAATTACTTGGTTGAGAAGTCCTTGGTCAAACCGCAAAACGTCACAACGCTTGCGGCAAACAGTTTGGTCTTGATTCGTCCTTCTGCGCAGCCTATTGAAGTATTTGATGTGCAAAATATATCGGCATGGCAAGCAGCATTAGCAGACTCACGATTGGCGGTGGCACAAGTCGATGCCGTACCTGCGGGTATTTATGCCAAGCAAGCTTTGCAATATGCCGGAGTATGGTCGCAACTTGAATCACGCCTTGCGCAAACCAATAACGTGCGTTTAGCTCTGGCGTTGGTGGAACGTGGTGAATCGCCGCTTGGGATCGTCTATAAAACCGATGCTATGCTCAGTGACAAAGTCACGATCGTGACGACTTTCTCGGCGCAGTCACATCAAGCGATTCGTTATCCACTGGCACAACTTAACAATAAAGCCGCAAGTGCTGAGCTGGTGGCGTATTTCCGCTCAGCCCAAGCACAACAAATCTTGCAAGGCTTTGGTTTTGAATCTGCTAGCGAGTAATGAGTTGTGTTGACCGATTACGAATGGGCAGCGCTGGTGCTGAGTTTGAAAGTGGCGGGTTACGCCACGTTATGGTTGCTGCCGATCGGCATCGTGCTGGCGTGGGTATTGGCACGTACTTCTTTTGTGGGTAAAGGGCTGATTGATAGCTTAGTGCATCTGCCACTAGTTTTGCCGCCAGTGGTAATTGGCTATTTGCTGCTGATCAGCATGGGTCGGCAAGGCTTTATCGGCCAATGGCTTTATCAAGTGTTTGGGCTGAGTTTCAGCTTCAGTTGGCGTGGCGCGATGTTGGCTTGTATGGTGATTGCGCTGCCTTTAATGGTGCGCTCGATTCGTCTCAGTCTGGAAAGCGTCGATCAAAAACTCGAACAAGCAGCCCGCACTTTAGGTGCCTCACCACTGCGAGTCTTTTTCACCATCACTTTGCCGTTAACTTTGCCGGGAATTTTGACTGGGGTGATGTTGGCTTTTGCGCGTAGCCTTGGCGAGTTTGGTGCCACCATCAGTTTTGTTTCTAACATCCCAGGGGAAACGCAAACCATCCCGCTGGCCATGTTCACCTTTTTAGAAACACCGGGTTCGGAAATGGAAGCCGCGCGGCTGTGTGTGATCTCCATCGTTATTGCATTGGGTTCACTGTTTACTTCTGAATGGTTAAGCCGGCGCATGAAGCATCGCTTAGGAGTGCAGTAATGAGCGAGGTGATTTTACAAATCCAAAAGCAATTAGGGGATACTCACCTCTATGTGGATTTACGACTGCCTGCATCAGGGATTTGCGCGATTTTTGGCCGTTCTGGAGCGGGGAAAACCTCGTTAATCAACCTGATTAGTGGATTAACCACGCCTGAGCACGGTGAAATTCACCTTGCCGGACGAACTCTGTTTAGTTCATCACAGCGTATTAACCTGCCGATTGAACAACGCAAGATCGGTTATGTGTTCCAAGATGCACGGCTTTTTCCGCACTATACGGTGCGTGGCAACCTCAATTACGGGGTGACTCAAGCTGATCCTGATTATTTTGCCAGCGTCACTCGCTTATTGGCATTAGAGCCGTTATTAGATCGCCATCCACGCGATCTCTCTGGTGGAGAAAAGCAGCGTGTGGCGATTGGGCGTGCACTGCTGTCTAAACCCGATTTATTGTTGATGGATGAACCGCTGGCATCGCTCGATATGCCACGTAAGAAAGAAGTGATGCCGTTTCTGGAAAACCTCGCGCAGCATTTTCAACTGCCGATCCTTTATGTCTCACACAGCATGCAGGAAATTTTGCGCTTGGCCGATCATCTGGTGGTATTGGATCAGGGCAAAGTTTTGAGTTCGGGGCCGATTGAGCAAGTCTGGTCATCCAAAGCGATGCGACCTTGGCAATCATTCAGTGAGCAAAGCACGCTGTTTTCCGCAACGGTGAGCAAACATCACCAAGAATACGGTTTGACTCAAGTTCGCTTGGCGGATGAGGTTCTACTTTGGGTACAGCAAGTGGATGCTGAAATCGGCAGCAGTGTGCGCATGCAAGTGCGTGCCAATGATGTGTCGATAGCGCTAGACAAACCGACCGCGAGTTCCATTCGAAATATTTTGCCAGCACGCATTGTGGCGATTGAACACCAACAACCGAGCAAAAAAAGTGTTTCGCTGAAATTGGAATTGGCACCGAAATGCTATTTGTGGGCGGTGGTTACTGAATGGGCTCACGCGGAGTTGGCGCTAAAGGTGGGCATGTCAGTGTTCGCGCAAATTAAAGGGGTCAGTGTGTCACAACGCGACGTGATCCTGACCCACTAATCTTTTTGTTCCTTAGCCTTACTGATTCTGGTATTGCTTCGCACAGGAAATGGGTTTTGCGCGCTGAGTGTTCAGCGCGCGAGCTTATGGTGTGCACGCGAAAAATGCCCTGCACAAAACGCCCCGACAATCGATAACTCACCGGCAAGACAGAGTGCGGCCGCCACTTCCGCTAAGGCTCTTGCGTGGCCTTGTCCCGCTAATCCCATTAAGGATAAACAAGCTTGTTGGCTGGGTAGACTAGTGCCGCCCCCAACCGTTCCTACCATCAAATTGGGTAACGTTACGCTGGCATACAGACCGCCTTTCGGGTGTATTTCCATGCGTGTCATCCCAATCGCGGATTCCGCGACACATGCGGCATCTTGTCCGCACGCAATGTAGAGTGCCGCCAGGGCATTCGCGTAATGCGCGTTGACTCCGATTGCGCCACTAAGCGCGCCACCCACTGTGGTCATTTGTCCAAACTGCACCATTTTTTCTGGTGTGGTGTGCAGATATTTTTTGACTAACTCAGTGGATAGGTGAACTTCTGCGGTTACTTTTTTGCCACGCACACTGCGTAGCGTGTAGCTGTTGGCTTTTTTATCGCCGGAGAGGTTACCGTCCAAAAAGGCTTGAGTCGGTGTGACCGGAGAGTGGCGCAAAATAAACTCGAATACCGCATGCGTAGCGATGGTCACCATGTTCTGCCCACTCGCATCGCCTGTGGTGTATTCAAACACCAGATAGACGTGATTGCCCTCAATATTGACTTGAATATCTTTGAGCTTACCGTGAGCGGTGGTGGATTGAGCAATCTCTTTCATCTGTTCAAACTGGCTGGTGACCCAACCGACAAATTGTCCGGCTTGCGCTAAAGAGAGAAAGGCAAAGACAGGTGTTCGAGTCACCCCTTCATTGATCAATAGCGCACTTGCTCCCCCTGCTGCGGTGATCAGCTGGCTACCGCGGTGGTATGAAGCAACCAACGCCGCTTCCGTGGTGGCAAGCGGAACCAGATAATCCCCTTGGGCATGCGAACCGTTGACGCGCAGCGGCCCGGCAATTCCGACAGGTAACTTCACGGTGCCGATGAAATACTCGATGTTTTTCTGGTAAGCCAGCATGGTCTGTTCGGTATGTTCATCGAGCAGTAACGCTTGAGCTTGGGGGGCATCCAGTTTTTGCCAGCGCTTCATGACTTGTTGTTCATTGAGTGCGGGGCTTGGCGTTAGGCGTAAATTTGGCCTGTGAAAGCGCGGAGCGAGTTGCTCAGTCAGCATATCGTTATCAAGAGTCGCCATATCCGGCGAATAAGGGGGCAGCAGAGCAAACTTAGGCATAACAGTTCTTGGTATTGAGTTTGCTGGGCATTGTAAAGCGAAAGAGGTGAATTTCAACGCAAGGATAAAAAAGCTTACAGTTTGCTTTAAACGCGCACATCCAACATGGTGCCGAGCATGTCTTGATCGCGCTGAATGATGTTGGTACCGATGCGACTGTAGTGTGATGCCTGATTGAGAGCATTTAAGGCATCAATATGATCGGCATACTGTTTTTTGATTGCCGGAGGAGCAGGCTGCTGACTTGGATCCGTGATTTTAGAGTTTGATGATTCAACAGGGAGGCTAGATTGTTGAATGTCACGCGCGGCGTCCTCCATCATTTTGGAAGATTGCATGAGCATTGAAGAGCCATTAGGGACTGCTGATACGGGCATAGTGTTTACCTCACCTTTGTGCTTAAAGTTTAGCCGTACCGCTTGGGTTACTCAAGTTAAGAAAACAGGTGTGCAATCGCATCGCGCTCTTCTTCGGTCAAAATTGAGGGTTCACTTTGATGGAGTGAGCGATCAATTTCGCCTTGTAGTGCACGAAGTTGCTGTGGGCTTAACTGCTGTAATTGTGATTTCCAACGTTCAAATTGTTGATGACTCATGGCGTGTTCCGGTATTAATGAAAATAGGTCGTTGTTTAGACGTTTTCGACAATCGGTGCTCATCATCCTGATCCGCTCTATGTCGCCGTGTTGTAATACGCAAAAATTAACGCTGGGCTGGTGGTTTTTTGTCCGAAAAGTGTCAGTGTTTTCAAAAAATGCGGTGATATAGTTTAGAAAAGGCTCAATAAAGTTCGGGGGATAATCAAGATGAGCCTGATGTCGCGCAGCATGAGAGGATAAAAAGCCAGTCGTCATCGGACTGGCTTAAGTATTATTTGTCAGTATTCGAACTCACTCGCACTGCAAACTTGCTCGCGAGGGAGTGCAGCTCTGGCAACATGCGATATATCAAGTGCAATTGTTGCAGTACCATCCGTGCTGAACCATCATCATCTTCACGCCATTCCGCCAGACGTTTTTCCAACCCAGAGCTATCAATGTTGCTAGTATCACACTCTTCACAGTGGTCGAATAACTGTTGGTGAAGCAAGTCGAGATGCTGATGAATCACGCGATGTGAATCGAGCACCAACTGATGCACCGTTTCATCATCAAGCCGAGTTCGATGAGCTCCGAGCGCAGAGATGTAACTGAGCAAGGCATGATTAAGGGTTAAGAAACGGAAGCTCTCATCTGCTGCCGCTCGATAACGGCCGGGCTCTGCCAGCATATTGGTGACAGCGGCAGAAAGTGCCGCATCTTGGTTATGGGCATGACGGCGAGCAATGCGATAGCTCAAGCTGTCTTTTTTCCCAATTCGATACTGACCGATGATTTGTGCGAGATACTGCTTGTTGGCATCCACAGCTTCAGCCATGACCTTGTGTAAGCGTTTCGATTGCCAGTCTGGCAAAATCCACGCGACGGCCGCAACAGCTAAAGCACAACCAATCAAGGTATCGGCTAACCTTGGTAGTACAACAGCATAGCCTTCCCCGAGTTGGTTAAAACAAAACAGCACCAGTAAGGTAATAAAACCTGTGGCATAGCCGTAATTGTTCAAGCGAAAGGCAAAGAACATCACCCCAGAAAGTACAATAAACACCAGTTGGCTTTCTTGTGAGGGGAAGAATGTCAGTAATGGTACACCGACAAACAATCCGGCTAACGTTCCTATGATTCGAGCGGTGAGTTTCTGTTTGGTCGCGGCATAGTTAGGCTGACAAACAAATAGGGTCGTAAGCAAGATCCAGTAACCGCGTTCAATACCTAATCCTTGAATGATGCCGTAACCTGCGGTCAGTGCGATAGACATGCGTAATGCGTGACGAAAAAGCAGAGAATCTTTATTCAGGTTTGCGCGTAAACGTTCCCACATGCTGCCTAAGGTGTGTGCTTCGGTATCATCTAACATCCCCTCTTCAGGCTTTGCGACATCAGGATTACTTACGTTATTGAGCTGCTTTTCTACGGTGGCAAGGTTATTAAACAGATACCCTAATTGGCCGAGCAAACTCTTCCAATCTCGGCGATCTTGTTGGCGTAAATAACTGAGAGACAGTTGCAGTTCATCCAGTGCAACGATGGACGCAGAATCATGCTGGTAGCTGTGACCTAAACGGATGGACTGCGCAATATCGCGACAGGCTTTGGCTTGCGTTTCCAATAGATATTTAAAGCGAAAGAGGATGTCTGAGCGGCCAAAATGCTCAGCCAGTTCTTGGTAACGGTAGTGGCTTGAGCTGACGCGTTCGTGAATATCTTGTGCGAGAAAATAGATGTTCAAAAACCGGTCACTGGCACTGTCGACATGCCCGCGTTTCGAGCGCGTAAGAAAGATGGCTTTACATTGGTTCAGTGCGTTTACTGTCGCGGCGTTCAGGTTCGCTTCTGTGATGCGATAAGGCTGCGGTACCATATTCGACACGGGATGAAACAGTGTAGATTTGGCTTCCAAGTAATTAGCCAATTGCAGAAATATATTAGCGAGATTCTGCTGTACCGGTTGCATTGGCCAGAATGCATGCCAAAGCATCGACATTAAGTAGTACCACGCGCTGCCACTGAGTAGCAGCAAAGGCTGGAACCAGATATTGGTGCTTTGGTGCGCCCCGAGCATGGTGTAAATAGCGATCAACAGTGAAGCAAACGCGATGCTCGCGTAACGTGAGCCTAGCGCGCCGAGCATGATAAAGCCAAAGGTTGAACTGAAAAGGCCAATGGCGAACAACCAAGGGGTGCGAAATAGAATTTCAATTGAAAAAGCAGCGATCGCGAAACAGATCAATGTCAGGGTGATCGATTTCAAACGCCCACTAAAACGGTCATCACGTTCGGCGAGTGCCGCCGCAATCACGCCTAAAATGAGAGGGGTAATCCAAGTATTGAGCTGATAGTGCCAAGCGGGGATCACTACACCAAGTAAAGTCAGTAAGATCAAAACACTGTAGTTAACAGTTTTATTTGCCCAATACAGGCGCAGTTGGTTGATTTTTGGCACAGCGCAGCACGTCAGTGAGTATAGAAAGTGGGGAGTTTAGCAGATTGAAGTAATAAGATTCTGATCAAGATAAAGAAAAATCGTGTTTCTGCTATGAAGCGATAAAGTGGGATTGGCTGAATAACTGGGCTGCCAAGTGATTGTTGAGTATTGATTAATCACTAAGAATATTGACATTATCTTTTCATCAGGGAGGGGGATTAGGTTATTATTGCCGACAACTTTGTTAGTGGGCTTTTACCAATGCAGCTGAACGCAAATAAGACTGCACAGTTCTTTATTGCCAATGAATATTACCAAGTCGAACTTGATAACGAGTGGCTGGTTCTGACTTCGCTTAGTAGCGAAGAACGTATTCCATTCCATGTATGGAATGGAGAAGTGCAGATCCGCAGAGGCTTAGTCTGGGGAACATTGCAGTTTTTTGCGCACCCTGAAAATGGCGTACAACGTAGCTGGTTAGTACAAGGGCTACCTTGGCCAGAGTGTCGGCATTTTGCGCATCAACTTGTCGCGCATTATCAGGCTTGGCACAATCAACAGTGTGAACAGTTGAGCCTGTATTTTCCTCGCTGGCAGCAAGAGTTGTCGCGCTTAAAACGTCTGCCTTCTTTCTTGTCACACTCGTCTATCGAAGCTTGGGTCGAGCAGGTATACGCTGACTTAAAGCGGATGGATATGACGCTGCATGAAGCACAAAAGCACCTTCCTACAGTATTCGATACTTTATTGCCTTGGTTGCTCGATACCTCAGCCACGCTTTATGAACGTAACCAAGCTTGGTTGGAGATAGAGCGTGCAAATTGGACGGTCCTATTTTCACAGTGTGAGTCTTCGCCGCTCAATGTATCGCAACAATATGCTGTCTTACTCAATGATGATCATAATCTTGTACTGGCAGGGGCAGGTTCAGGCAAAACAAGTGTATTAACTGCGCGAGTTTCTTATTTGTTGCAAAGTCACTTGGCGAAGCCCGAGCAAATTTTGATGGTGGCTTTTGCACGCGATGCGGCACAAGAGATGGCTGAGCGTTTAAAAAATAAAATTGGCTTGGAAGCCGATCGGCTACACGTTAATACTTTCCATCAGCTAGGATTGCGGATCCTCAACCGAGTGGAAGGTAAAACGGTTATTATGTCTCCACTGGCGAACGACAATAAACTAAAGCAAGCTTGGTGTATTGATTGGCTAAAGCGCCATTGGATGACGCCGACCAACTTTAAACGTTGGCAAAAACATCTCGCCAAATGGCCAATTGCGTATCTGGCGGGGGATGATGAACTTGGCAGTCATGTTGAAAACCCGAAATTGATTGCTTGGTTAGAGAAGCAGCTCGATCAGTTGGCACAACTGGGTTTGAGCAAGAAAGAGCTGCAGGAGCGCTTAGTCGATCATGAGGATTTCCCGCGCTTAAACAGCGAGCTTTCCTTATGCTGGCCGTGCTATCAAGCGTGGCAGCAGATGCTTAAAAATCAAAACCAGATTGATTTCAACATCATGATCACCAGAGCGACCGAGTATGTCGAAAAAGGCAAATTCCGATCGCCGTGGAAATTTATCATGGTAGATGAGTATCAAGACATCTCGCCGCAGCGTTTACGCTTGTTACAAGCGCTGTGTGAGCAGAACCAAGGCCAGTGCAACTTGTTTGCGGTGGGCGATGACTGGCAATCGATTTATCAATTTGCGGGTTCGGATGTGGATTTAACCACTGGTTTTGCAACCCGTTTTGCTCAATCGACAGTGCATTATCTGGATACGACTTACCGTTTTAATGATCAGATTGGGGCGGTAGCTAACCGTTTTATTCAGCAAAACCCGAATCAGTTACCGAAAACGCTGAATAGTTTCAAAACGCAAAAGCAAAAATCAGTCGTGTTGGCACCCAATAACGCGGTGGAAAAAATTCTCGATGAGCTCAATCGTTCAACGAATAAACTAAAAACAGTGCTTTTACTTGGCCGTAACCACTACCATAAACCAGAACTTTTGAAAGATTGGCAAAATCGCTATCTCTCCTTAAAAATTGATTTTATGACTTGCCATGCGAGTAAAGGTAAAGAGGCTGATTTTGTGATTATTTTGGCAGTCGATGAAGGGCAGTTTCCTGCTAGAGTGAAAGCACTGCATCTCGACAGTGCATTGAGCCAAGGCGAAGACGATTTTGCTTATGCAGAAGAGCGACGTTTATTTTATGTGGCACTCACTCGCGGCAAAGAGAAAGTGTGGGTGACTTACAATGGCAACGGATCCAGTTTTGTTCAAGAGCTGCTGAATGATGACTATCCGGTTGTTAAGCAGAAATAGAATCTGGATTAATGTGAAACGCAGAAAAAAGGCGAGCTGAGCTCGCCTTTTGCAATCACGACGGTTCACTATTTTGTGAAGATGTTTTATGCCCTTTCAGCATTCCATGCACATAAGGATGCCCAGTAAATTTAGACATAATAATCACCGCTGAAACATGGACGGCAACAGCAGCCATAGTGAGGTTAGCTAAGGTTTCATGCACCTCTTTAATCCAGTCTTCACCCCAAAACAGATCCCACTCATTCATCCAACCCGATAAACCGGTGGCGAGCAGTAAAATCCACATTGCCCAAATCATAATCGCACCAGCAGGATTGTGCCCAGTGTGGTTATCTTGTTTGGTTCGCACCACTTCTTTAATGTGCTCAATGGCTTTGGGAATGGATGGCGTAAAAGCCGTTAGCCGAGCAGGGGAGTGAGTGATTAGCCCCCAGCCTAAACGCAGAATAACGGCACCCATAACCACATACCCAACCCACTCATGGGGATCACTACCCTCTTCAATCGCAAAAAAATTAGCCAAGAAAAGGGCGGCAACTAACCAGTGCGTCGCCCGAACAAAAAGATCCCAAGTGTATGGTTTAGCCATCTTTTTCCTCTTTCACCTTTTCCATATTGGTCGGGTTGAAATAAATTTCTACTCGGTTGCCATCTTTGTCATGACCATATAACTCATAGCAACTGGTCTTAGTGACTTTAAAAACCTTGATTTTATAGCCCATATCTTCGACTTGCTTTTGAGCTTGTTCAAAAGAGATCCAGCTACTTTCTGGTTCTTTAGTGCAAGTCGGGTCAGCAAATGCGGCAGCCGAAATTAATCCAAGGGAAGTGATAGCGAACAGACGAGATGTTTTAAGTAGTGACATAATGCTCTCCTTTACGTTATGCATTGACTACATCTTATCGATTTAATCTTAATGAATACTTAAGGGAATGGTTAGAATGTGTTCATAATTGAACTCAATAATCTTAGTTCAATAAAAAAGGTTTGCTGACGCAAACCTTTTTATTTTTTTCTATCGCAATTGATACTTACAACAATATCCACGCCCATGTAAAGGCAGCAAAACAGAGCGAAACAAAAACCGCTGCAGAGCCAATATCTTTGGCTCGTCCACTGAGTTCATGATGTTCGGCACCGATCCTGTCTACGACAGCTTCAACGGCAGAATTTAAAAGCTCAGCGATTAAAATAAGAACAAGGCAGCCAACAAGTAATACTTGCTCAACTTTCGTAACCGGTAAGAAAAAGGTGAGAATGGTTAAAGGTAACGTTAAGGCAACTTCTTGACGGAATGCAGCTTCATTTTTCCATGCAGCGGCGAATCCTTTCATTGAGTACCCAGTCGCGTAAAAAACACGCGCTATACCAGTACGTGAATGCTTCATAGTGTTTGTCATGTTGTGTTTGTTTTTGAATGGCTACGGATTATAAAGATTTATCATCAGCTGCCAACTAATAAGGTTTTTTTTCATTAAAATTTGTGTTCTTAAGTATTCTTTAAGACTTGATTGCAACGCTAGCGTTAGGAGGTCAGAATCGATAGTCAATGAGAATAGTTTTAATATTGTTATTAGATGCGTCGATTTTTTAGACATGGGATTTAATTGATTTTTTGATTAGGCATGAATTCTGCATCCATAACGAATGCTTTTTATGTGTATTGGTCGAACATTACAAATTGTTACTTTTTTTATCGCCAAGTTCTCATGGTCGATAGTAATAATAAGTACGACTGGTTGTGGGGAATTTGTATTTAACATTCACCGTAAATTAATGGTTAATGAATAAAAAGAACATCATTTAAAAAACAAATAATAGGGATTTTATTATGACGCCTCGTCTGTTATTGGTTACTTCAATACTTATGTGTACCTCTCCAATCGCCTATTCGGCTGAAAAAAGTAAATTAGAGGTATATGGCGATATTGCACAATATGGGATTCCTCTTACCGCTGGATTGATTACTGCCATACATATGGATGGTGAAGGCATGATGCAATTGGCGGAAGGTGCATTCTGGACGGCCGCGACAACTGAACTTATTAAAGTCTCTATTGATGCCCAACGTCCAAATGGTGGAAGCCAAAGTTTTCCTTCTGGACATACATCAGCGGCTAGCCAAGGGGCAGCTTATTTGCAATTTCGGTATGGTTCAACTTACGGCATCCCAGCTTACGCTGCGGCAGCATTAGTTGGCTATTCACGAGTTGATGCGAATAAACATTACTGGCGAGATGTTGCCGCCGGCATGGCATTAGCCACGGGTATTCAATACGCGATTACTGTTGGGGGGATCTCAGCCACCAATTTAGTGCTTGTGCCTTATTTTGATGGTGACGAAACAGGAATTTACGCCAGTTTGTCATTCTGATGTGGTGATGGCACGGCAGTATAATGCCAGAGTGTGAAAGGGATGTTATTCTATGTCCGGTAAATCTAGAACTTTATGATTAATAGGCGAGAATGAATGGCCAAAGCACTTCTATTAGTTGATATTCAGAATGACTTTTCACCCAGAGGTGCCTTGCCTGTGCCTGATGGGGATGCTGTAGTTCCGGTGATTAATCAACTGATTCCTCTGTTTGAGCATGTGATTGCAACCAAAGACTGGCACCCAGCCCAACATGCCAGTTTTGCTTCTGTTCAGGGGAAAGCCCCCGGTGAAGTAATCGATCTCAATGGCATTCCTCAGGTGATGTGGCCTGAGCATTGTATCCAAAATACGCAAGGCGCAGAGTTTATTGATGGGCTAGAGGTGCAGCAGATTACTCATACTGTACTCAAAGGTACGCATCCTGACGTTGATAGCTACAGCGGTTTTTTTGATAATCAACGTTTTCATGCGACGGGGCTCGCCGAGTATTTGAGTAGTCACGGTATTTCGGATGTCTACATTGCTGGCTTAGCCACGGATTATTGTGTGAAATTCACTGCGTTGGACTCCATCTCTTTGTGCTTTAATACTTGGGTGATCCAAGATGCATGTCGTGGTGTGGAGCTGAATGTCGGGGATTGCGCCGCGGCATGGTATGAAATGCAAACTGCCGGATGTCAGTTAACGACTTCGCAGCAATTGCTAAACGGCGATATATAAATTCCCGCACGCTTAAATGGCTATCCTTCCTTAAAATATGAGCGATAGCCATCACGGATTTCCTCAACTGGTCTAAGTGCGTTCTGCTAAGTACGCTTGGTAATCTGGGATCTCAATATCGACTTCTTGTTCCATTAACGCAGAGGTAAATAGGAATTTGGCACTGGCGCGGTTGGTGGCTACTGGAATATTCCACACACTGGCTATACGCAGTAACGCTTTCACATCCGGGTCATGCGGAACCGCATTGAGCGGATCCCAAAAGAAAATCAGCACATCAATTTTACCTTCAGAAATCAACGCACCAAGCTGCTGGTCACCACCCATCGGACCACTGATCATGCTTTTGATGGCAAGGCCAGTTTCTTTGCTCAGCATGTGGCCTGTTGTGCCAGTCGCATACAGAAAATGGCGCTGTAATTTTTCCTTGTTTTCTTGTACCCAACGCAGCAGTTCACCTTTGCAGTTATCGTGAGCCACAAGAGCAACGTGTTTATGCGCTGCCATGGTGCGGGTAGTTTTTTTCATTGGTACATTTCCTAATGTTTTTTGATTAGATGCTTGATAACCAAAAATCTGCGTTTATTCAACTGCTTTTACCTGAAATACAGGCCTGTATTCGGATGGAGATAACGAATCTGCAATGATTTTTTTCTCTAAGCGATTTGGCGTTAACGCTTCAATTTTTGGGGCTTGCTGTTTGACGTACGGCTTAGCGTGCAAAAATGCCGCGGCTTGGCGTACGGAAAGCCGACCTTGCTCGACCATTTGATCGGTTGGGGCAAACTCTACGCGCCCACGCAGTAAGCCGCGATACACGCCGTGACTCAAATAGGTTGCAATCAGCCCAATTTGCTCGCTTTGGTTCAGTGTTCGTAATTCACTGATGGCGGCCTCGATCGCAACGGCACTGCCAACCAGATAACGTATCTTGTGTTGCTCTAACGCTTGTTGAATGAGATTGCGCTGTAACTCTTTATCGTTGTCCGCCCACAAGGTTTGGATAATAAGTACATCACTGTTGCGTATTGCATCCTGTAGCCCTTGCATAACCGGTTGAGTACCACCGCTAGATGCAGGGCCAGGCAGTGCCACAATATTCACTTCACCGCTGCCTTTCGGGTGTTTGCGGGCTAAATATTCTCCGGCGTAAAACCCCATCCAATACCAATCGACACCGACTTCGCCTTTCAGATGCTCTTGTTGTTTTTCATCCAACAAAAGTTGATTCACGGTAGCAAATACAGGCACGGAGCGTGTATAGCGTGCTAAATCGTGTTGGTAGAGTTCAGGAGAGACGGTTCCGAGTAGAATCGCGTCCGCCCCCCAACGTACGCATAGGGCAATTTGTTGCTGCTGCTTATCGTGGTTAGGGTACCCCCCAGCTTCCATCACGCGTAAATCAAGGTTGAGTTTACGCGCCTCTTCCACCATGCCGTAATTCACTGACAACCAGTAAGAATCTTTGAGGTGGGGGTAAAGCGCGCATAGTTTTTCTGCTGCGGCCACTGGCAGTGGGCAGAGCAGCAAAAGTGCAGAAATCAGAGAAAATGAGTACAAGCGCAGATTTAACATGAGGTTATTCGTTGGCGAACCAGAGTAAACACTGCACAATATAGCCCAATCCGTCACGCAGAAGAAGTCAACAAGAAGGTTTTCCCCATGCGTCTCGCTAAAGCCAGTATTGGTCGCAAGCTCTTATTCTCTTTCAGCGCGATGGCGTTGCTGGTGCTTCTCTCCGCATTGATCGGTGTTTTAGGCTTTTCTCTGGTCGCGAAAACAGAACGGGATATGGTGAACAATGCCATTCCATCCATGATTGAAGCTCGTCAAGTGGCGGAGCTTAGCCACCAGATCATTGCGTCTGCCCAAACCCTCTCCAGTGCCAAAAATGAGCAAGAACACCAAGAAACTGGGCAAAAAGTGTTTACTCAATTGGAAACCTTGCTCACCCATATTCAGCAATTGGGAGAGGAAGCCTTTGATAGCGTCTTACTTGATCGCTTAGAACAGGATGTGCAAAACGTGATTGATTCGCTCGCGCAGCTAGGGCGTCGAGTCGAACAGCGCCTCTCATTGGAAGGGCAACTGGGGCTGAGTGTGAAAGAGATGCGTAAATTGGCGCAAGAGCTAGAGCAGTTAACGCGTACTCAGGTGCTCAATACCAGTACGATTGCGGTGGCGAATGTCACTCACATCTATGATCTATTGCAAAAGCAGCAGCAAGCAAAGGTGTATCAAGCCTTAGATAATTTGGTTGAGGTGGATTTAGATCTGGCGGAGCGTTTACATGAGCTGCATCTGCTGGCCTTTAAAGTGCTCAATGAAATTGAAGAAACGCAAACCGTGACTGATTTGGAGCGGATCTTGGCTTTGGATGCGGAATTTGCACAGAACCTGAGCATTATGCAGCGCCGTGTGCAAGCGGTAGAAGATCCAACCCGTTCGAAACAGATGGTCAGTTTATTGCGCGAGCTAGAAAAACGGCGCATCGTGTTCGATTTACTCAAACAACGCTACGATAACGAACAAGCAGCACAACAACTGCTGCAAGACAGCTTGACCCAATTTACCAGTCTCAATAAAACGGTTAACCAGTTAGTGGATGCGTCAAACCAAGTGACGACAGAAGCGGTGGGGAAACTTTCCAATACTTTGTATTACGCGCAACTGATCTTGACCATTTTGGGGTTGCTCGGTTTGGTGATCGTGGTGTGGATAGTGTGGCAAGTGGTGTACCGTTCAGTGATTCAAAGGTTGGATAAACATACCGCGGCACTGCTTTCTGTTGCCAAAGGTCAACTTGAGGTCGAGGTTGAAACACAAGGTAAAGATGAGTTGGCACAAATGGGGCTGGCGATTGCCCATGCGCGTGATACCGCCAAAGCACTTAAGGTGGTGGCAGAAAGTGAGGTGCTGGCGAAGCGCGAACTGCAACAACACAAAGAGCACTTGGAAGAGTTGGTGGAGCAGCGTACCCATCAATTGAGTGAAATGAACCATAAACTCAACCAAGAAGTGCTTAATCACGCCAAAGCACGTTACCAAGCTGAGCAGGCAAGCCGTGCCAAATCAGCGTTCTTGGCTACCATGAGCCATGAAATTCGTACCCCGATGAATGGGGTGTTGGGCACGGCGCGTCTGTTGCAGGAAACCTCTCTTACTTCAACCCAGCAACACTACGTGCAAGTGATTAACCGCAGTGGGCGATCACTGCTCGCGATCCTTAACGATGTGTTGGATTATTCCAAGATCGAAGCGGGGCATTTGGAGATTCATCAAGCCCATTTTGACTTATACCGTTTAGTGCGTGAAACCCATGAGCTGATGCAAAGCCGTGCTTTAGAGAAGGGCATTACGCTGTCTTATCAATTTGAAGATGATGTAACACGATACTGGCAGGGCGATGAAATACGCATCGGACAAGTGCTGAATAATTTGGTCGGCAACGGGATCAAATTTACCGAACAAGGACATGTATGTATCCGAATTAGCCAAGACCCGGAAGGGCAAGGTATCCGCTTTGCGGTGGAAGATTCGGGAATTGGTATCGCGGAGCAAGATCAAGTGTCACTGTTTGATGCCTTCACGCAAGCGGAAGCAGGGCGTCGTAAACAAGGGACTGGGCTAGGTTTAGCGATCAGCCGCAAGCTAGTGCAAGCGATGGGGGGAGAGTTACAGTTATCATCCCAATTGGGACAAGGCAGTTGCTTTAGCTTCACACTGCCTTTAGAGCCGGGTCAACCCGTAGACACACCAGCCCGTACCTTGGATGAAGTACCTGTGGCTGATGTGTTGGTGGTGGAAGATAACGAAGTCAACTGTTTGGTGGCACAAGGCTTTTTAAACAGCTTAGGTCACCGTGTCACCATAGCGAAAAGCGTGCAGGAAGCGAAGCTGTGCTTCCAACAGCAACGCTTTGATATTGCATTACTTGATATTCATTTGCCGGATGGAAATGGGGTTGATTTGCTGCGCGACTTGCGGCAAATGGAAGATAGTGCGCATAACGCAGTAATTCCTTTTATCGCGGTTTCTGCTCATGTGTTTAATGAAGAAGTAGCCGGGTACTTAGCTGCCGGTTTTGATGGCTATCTGCCTAAACCTCTGGTCAAAGAACAATTAGCCGCCATGCTGCGTCAACAGTTGGCGGGGCATGTAACGGATGCTGTCAGCGATGGTGCAACAATGAAACCTCAATCAGAGACTCCTGCTTCCATAGTCACGGAACAAGCGGAGAAGGAAGCCGTTGCAGTGCTGGATATGAGCAAGTTTGAGCAGGATTTACAGATCCTTGGTGTCGACAAAATGCGCGAAATCGTCGGCTATTTTGAACAAGGATGTGCAGAGTTCTTCGCTATTTGTGAAGAGCAGAAAAACAACGATGCGGTGATCAAAAGCCAAGCCCATAAATTGAAAGGCTCTGCAGGAGCGTTGTGGTTAACGGCGTTATATCAACTTTGCCAACGGATTGAGCAAGCCGCTTCCCCTGCTGAAGTTTATCAATTAACTCCATTAGTTGAAGCCGTAGAACAAGCAAAACACGCTTTGTATCAAGCGCTTAGCTAATTTGAAAAATGGATAAAAAAAGACCTGCGACAAGCGCAGGTCAAATCCCTATGTGGAGCATTTGGGAGAGTATGATTACAAAGTTTTGGGGGATATTAGTGACGCTGAACCCTACTTCCCGCGTCACTAATTGGGTTAGGCGACCAGTTCTTCCTGTTGCGCCAAATTCAGTAGTCGGCACACGTTAATGTGACCAACACCTTCTACTGACTCAAGTTGAGTCACTAGGATGGATGAAATTTGCTTATCTTGTGCAGGTTTACGCAGCAAGTGAATCAGCTGAGTAGCAATATCACCTTGCTTGTCTAAATGCTGGAAATAAGTCGGTGTTACACCACGCAGAATGGATAGCTTACGCAGTAGAGCAGGCTTATCAGAAACCGCCCAAATGGTGGCTTGGCTTTGGCAGCGTGACATCAACAGTGGCGTTTCGCCTTGCTCAGTCACAATCGCAACACCAAGATCTTTATTCACTTTGGATGCTGAAATCATTGAAGACAGAGCGAAGCTTTTGCCCGCATCGCTGCAAAGATGTTGTAGTGCATCCCAGCAATCTTGTGCGCAGTGAGTTTCATGCTCAACACCTTGTGCGATACGCACCATAGCTTGCACGGCTTCAACTGGGTAACGTCCCGCTGCTGACTCTGCTGAAAGCATGATCGCGTCAGTACCATCAATAACAGCGTTTGCCACGTCTAACACTTCTGCACGCGTTGGCAGTGGGTTTTCGATCATGGACTCCATCATTTGAGTGGCAGTGATCACTGGCTTACCTAAGTGCTTAGAACGAGCGATCAGCGCTTTTTGTACGCTTGGTAGGCGAGCATCACCAATTTCTACGCCTAAGTCACCACGAGCAACCATGATCACATCTGACGCGCGGATCACGCTGTCCATTGCCGCTTCATTGGCAACCACTTCAGCACGCTCAACTTTGGCAACAATGTGTGCATGGCAACCCGCTTGTACGGCTAATTGACGTGCGTATTCAATGTCTTCTGCATTACGTGGGAAAGAAACGGCTAAGAAGTCTGCTTGCAGCTCAGCCGCAGTAATGATGTCGATTTTGTCTTTTTCAGTCAGTGCAGGCGCTGAAAGACCACCGCCCAGCAGGTTAATGCCTTTACGGTTTGAAAGTTTGCCGCTGTTGAGTGCTACAGTGTGAACGATGCGAGTTTGGGCATCTACCGCGGTCACTTCAAGTTGGATACGGCCATCATCAAGGAGCAGGATATTGCCCACTTTCAGATCATCAATCAGTTCTGGGTAATCTAAACCCACGCGCTCTTGAGTACCGGCTTGACGATCTAAATTGCCATCAAGAATAAAGGTGTCGCCTGCGGCGAGTTGAATCGCGCCTTCTTCAAAGCAAGCGATACGAATTTTAGGACCTTGCAGGTCAACCAGTACGCCAACGCTCACATTCAGCTCTTGAGCGATTTCACGAACCATTTCGGCGCGAGCAATGTGTTCTTCAGCGCTGCCGTGAGAAAAGTTAAGGCGAACAACGTTCACGCCAGCTTGGATGAGTTGAGTAAGGGTTTCACGAGTTTGGCTAGCTGGGCCTAAAGTGGCCACAATTTTGGTTTTACACATATTGCAATTCCTATAACGACGCTCAACAAGAAAATAAAAAAGGAGAAAGTAAGCAGGAGCTAGGCTCCTGCTTGGCGTAGATTAAGAGGCTTCTTGAGTTTTCAGAGGCTTGCCTTCAGCTTCGTCGATATCGACGACTTTCTTCGCATTCCACACTGTCAGTGCGAGCAGTACTGAAACCACACCCGCTGCCAGCCAGAAGTACTGAGCGTTACCGAAGTCGTAGTGTTTTACGCCTTCTACTTCAGTTACTGTGATCAGTGATGCAGAGATAAGTTCTTGAGCAGAAGCGGCGATGTAAGAACATAGACCGATCAGACCTTTAACTGCACCTACTGCGTTTTTCGGCATCAGGTCACAAGCGATCAGACCTGCTAGGAATACTACTAGACCACCGATTGAGAAGCCGATCATGCTCAGTGCTACAGCATCAACGATACGGTTATCTGGGCCGAAGAACATCAGACACATACCAGCGATGTTGGTCAATCCGTACAGCAGGTTAGGGATGTTACGGTTACCTTTGAACACTTTGTCAGACAAGATACCCGACAGAATCGCACCAGCCAGACCCGCAGTTGGGTACATAGACATCGCAAAACCAGCGTCAATCAGTGAGTAGCCTTTTTGTTCTTGCAGGAACAGAACTGCCCATGAAGACATCGCGTAGCGAGAGATGTACATCGCCGCACAAGCTAGAGCGATTAGCCATACAACAGGTTGCTTCAGGATGAACATTTGCGCACGACGAGTTTCTTTTGGGTCGTTCGATTTTTTGATTTCAGTACCCTCGTCAAACGCTGTGCCTGGATCTGGCATACCGTAAGTTTGTGGACGGTCTTTCAAAAGTTTAAACATGATGAGAGAAGCAACGATACCTGCGATACCAGCACCGATGAAACCTGCACGCCAGCCGAAGTAGCTCACCAAGGTTGCCGTTAGGATCCAAGTGATACCTTCACCGATGTTACGTGAGCCACCCCAGATTGAGTAACGGCTACCACGTTGCTTTGGAGAGAACCATTGGTAGATAGATACGCAAGATGGCGCAGAACCTACTGATTGGAACCAACCGTTCAAGCCCCATAACAGAACGAAGAAGAAAGCGACGGTGTTCATCCCCATGAAGATAGAGGCGATACCCGACAGCAGCAGTGAGAACGACATAAAGCGGCCAATGTTGGCATAGTCAGACAGGAAGCCGTTCAGGAACTTACCAAATGCGTAAGTAAAGAAGAATGCCGAACCCATGATACCGAGTTCTTCGAGGGTTACGATACCCGCATCCAGCATCGGCTTTTTCACTACGCCGAGCGCCATACGTACCACGTAGAACATGGCGTAACCGAAAATCAGGCCAATAAAGACTTGCCACTGATAACTTTTGTAGCGTTTTAACATTTCCGCTTTTGAGCTGCTCATTAAAGGCAGATCTGGGCGGGTTTTAAAGAAATTAAGCATAACTGCTCTCCCTAGTTCACAAGATCAAACGGGCTGTTTGTCGTGAAGCATCATCAGGCAAAGCAAATTTGGGCTCAAAGTCGCTTTTTTGGGACAGAAATGACTCAACTGCACACTCTAGACGTGTCAAAACTGGGAATTTTGACCTCAGTTGATAAGCAATTGCTGATAATATTAATGGCAAGAGAGGTCAGAGTTGACCCAAACACGCAGATGACTTTTTTTGAACAATTGATAGAGATTTGAGTGAACGCACAAAACCTAGGGGTTTACCCAATGCAGCGATGGATTTTTGCTTTTATTTTACCCAGCCTCTTGCTGAGTTTTGGTGTGTTGCCGAGTGTGACTCAGGCCGCAGAGAGAGAGTTGGTGATCCTCACTACCTTTTCGCGTGAGCCTTTATTGCCTTTGGTTGAAGAGTTCAGCCGTCGTTACGAGGGCGTGGAAGTGCAAATTATTCACCGACGCGCTCAGTCCAGCGTTCAACTGCTGAATAAGAGTTACATCCAGAACATTGATCTGGTGCTTAGCTCATCGCCTTATCTTATGCAGCATTTGGCGCAAAGCGGAAAGCTCGTCACTTTACCGGAGCGAATGCAAACGCCAGATTGGTTGAAGCCTTATGCTTTGCCTAGCTCTGAACAAGTCGCCACTATTGGTTACTCCGGTGCGGGTTTGGTCTGGAACCAAGATTATCTGAAAACGCACCAACTACCGCAGCCTAAAGAGTTTGTTGATTTAGCGAAGCCTATCTATTTTGGTCATGTCACCATGAGTACGCCTGCACGCTCTGGTACCACACAAATGATGGTGGAGAGCATTCTGGGCAAATATGGCTGGCAAGAAGGGTGGGGCATTTTGCTGCGTGTGGGCGCAAATCTTGCGACTGCGTCGGCCAGAAGTTTCGGCGTTAGTGACTATATTGCCAATGGTCAGTTTGGTGTTGGCCCAACCATAGACAGCTATGCCTTGATTCTTGGCCGTAAACTCGACTACGTACAGTTTGCGTACGATGAGAGTTTCACCTTAATGCCGACGTATGTGGCGCAAGTCAGACAGAATCATAACGACGAATACGCGAAAGCGTTTATTGAGCTTTTGATGTCGACTTCGGTACAGACCAATATGGAGAGTAACGATTTCGCCAAGCACAGCACTCAAGATAAATCTTTGTTTAATGAGCGTTTCACTCAATTATCTATGAACAAGATTATCCTCCGAGAAGAGTGCATCAATACCCTGTTTGATCTTTCTATCACCAAGCAATTGCCCCAATTAAAAGATACTTTGCTGGCGTTACTTGATGCTAAAGCACAGTTTGCTCGCCGTCCGTCTATCTTGGCGAAGATAGAGCAGATTGAAGCGTCGGTGTTTGCCATGCCGATATCCGAGGAAGAAGTGAACGCTTTAGCCGAGCAGTTATCTCCGGCAACAGAATCTGAAGAGAAGCAAGCCGAACAGAGCATGTTGCTGGCGGAAAAAGCGCATGAATGGAAAGTCCGCCTGGAGAAGCAGTTAGATCAGGCCAATCAACAATTGAAAATCTTGTTGGCTGAGGAAGCACAATGAGCTTTCGCACTCGACATACGATAGGCGCTCGGTTGCTGCTTGCCTTCGCCTTTAGCACCTCGCTACTGACGATTGTGAGTTTGGTCGCGTGGGGTACGTGGAGCCGATTGGATTACCAAGTTGAGGAATTGCTTAACCAGAGCGTACCGAAATACAACACCAGTTATGTATTGGAAACGCGCAGTGCGGAGATTCGCCGCCGCATCCAATTGATTGTCAGCGCGACCAGTAAAGTGCTCCTTAATCAGCAACATCAACGCTTGCAAGATGATCTAACGGCGATCAATTCAGCCTTGTCGAGTTTGCAGCAAACCGAGGAGCAAGCCGCATTACAGCAAGGTTATGCTGAGTTGCAACAAATTACGCAGCGGATCAACGAACTGGTATCAGCTCGTATTGATGTGAATCGTCGTCTAGCTCTGTTTGCTGAACAGCTTGATTGGCTCCACCAAGATATTGGGATGGAGCTGTCGCCTATGCGTCAAGAGCTGCAATGGCAGCTTGAACGCGGCGGTGCGCCACAGCCACAAGCTCAGATCATGTTTCAAACCATCAACCTTATCCAAGCCATTTTGGATGGTGAGACACAAGCTTTCTTGTTTGTGAACGAACTATTGACTGCGAGACATCTAACACAAGTCGATAACGGCATGCGTGTATTGCAATATCGGCTTGATGAACTCACTCGACTCAGTCAGCCGCTTTTCTCTCAACCTTCTTCGATTGCTTATCAGCAACTCTTAGAAGAGTGGCGTGAAGTGTTGCAACTTGAAGGTGAGTTTCACCACAGCTTACGTGACATGGTAGAGCTCACTCAGCAACTACAAAGCATGAGTGAGCAGCTACAGACTCAGTTGGATCAACAACATAACGCAATTGCGGATCTGGTGGCGAATGCCGATGCTCTGTTTGTGCAAGTGAAGGGACAAACGGCTCAACTGGTGCAAGAAGGCAACCGAGTTCTGCTGATCTGCTTTGGGCTCTCCATCGGTTTGAGCTTGTTGCTGATGTATTACTTTGTGCATAAACGGATTGTCGGACGCTTACACCGCTTAAGTGAAAGTTTGGATGCGATTATTCATAACGATCTTTCTCACCCGATCACCGTGGATGGTAAAGACGAGATCGGGGCATTGAGTGAGCAGCTCATCTTGTATGGCAAAAAAGTGGAAGAGATGGAACGCACTAACGCGTTGAGCCTCATCAATAACACGCAAGCGAGTCTGATTACCTGTGATCGGTATGGGCAAATTGAATCCGCTAACCCGAGTGCGATGGCCACGCTGCGTTTAGAATCTCTTGCGCAACCGTTGACGCTGTGGAGCTGTTTTGCTGAACACGTACAACCTAAAGTCGGTCAATTATTTGATACGAAAGGGAATTTAATTCAGAAAGGGGCGGAGAGTTTAACCTTATCGCTCGGTAATCCAGAAAAACCTCATTACTTGCGCCTCTATTTACGCCGCTACAGCCAAGGGCTACAGGACAAGATCATTGTCACCATCACCGATGTGACCGACCAAGAACACGCCAATCGCTTGTTAGAGCAGCGAGTCAAAGAGAAAACCCAATCATTGCGCGAGAAAAACCGTGAGTTACAAGCGGAGATCGAAGAGCGCCAGCGCGCTGAAGCGCACTTGAAGAAAACACAAGGCGAGCTGATCCAAGCGGCAAAAATGGCGGTGGTCGGTCAGACGATGACGAGTTTGGCTCATGAACTTAATCAGCCGCTAAGCGCGATGTCGACTTATCTGTTTTCAGCTCGATTGGC
This sequence comes from Vibrio metoecus, assembly GCF_009665255.1. NCBI lineage: Bacteria > Pseudomonadati > Pseudomonadota > Gammaproteobacteria > Vibrionales > Vibrionaceae > Vibrio > Vibrio metoecus. The sequence continues at coordinate 285,916 of NZ_CP035687.1, read as the reverse complement.
ATTAGATGAGGCACCACAAGCTCAACTGGCAGTATCGCTCGACCATATCGAAAATCTCACTGAGCGAATGGGTAAGATTGTGAACAGTCTGCGCCATTTCGCCCGCAAAAACAGCAGCGATGAATCGTTGCAGCCAGTGCGGCTCAACAGCGTTGTAGAACAAGCATGGGTATTGGTGCAAACCAAAGCGAAACGGCAGCAGATCAAACTTATCAATACCTTACCTGATGATCTCATGGTGATGGCGGATGCTTTGAGTTTAGAGCAGATCTTAATCAATCTGATTGTGAATGGCTGTGATGCTTCAACAACCTGCGCGCAACCTTGGGTCAAGCTGATTGCGTTAGGCACAGAGCAAGGGATGCAGCGGATTGCGGTGATTGATAGTGGGCAGGGTTTCGAACACGAGGTCGTTGATAAATTATTTATCCCATTTACGACCACCAAAGAGGTGGGCTTGGGACTTGGGCTGAGCATTTGCCAGTCATTAGTGGAAAAGATGCAAGGCCGGATTGCACTGGCCTCTAATTTGGAAAAAGGTGCAATGGTAATTTTGGAGCTACAGCAAGATGAAAAGTACCGTACTGCTGATTGATGACGATCAGGATGTGTTGGATTCCTATCTACATTTGATGTCGATAGCGGGGTTGACCGCCAAAGCGGTGATCGATCCCACTCAAGCCATGAGCCACATCCAACCCGATTGGAATGGCGTCGTGCTGCTGGATATGTACATGCCCCAACTGCATGGCATGGAATTGCTCAAGCAGATCAAAGTCATAGACGACAAAATTCCGGTCATCGTGATCACGGGACACGGTGATATCCCGATGGCGGTGGAAGCAGTCAAAATGGGCGCGTGTGATTTTCTCGAAAAACCGATCAATCCTCCGCGATTGCTCACGCTGATCAAGCAACATCTTGAGCTGCGTCGCTCGTTCATCGAGCAAAAGCTGCTGTTATCCCGTTCAGTCAAACGTGAATTAGTCGGAAAATCTGCCCAAATGGAGCAAATTCGCTCTCATGTGGCGCAATATGCGCTGCTGAATCGCCATGTGGTGATAGTGGGAGAGTCGGGCTGTGGGCGGCACACTATCGCCTACCTTATCCATCAACTGACCACCAATAACGGCCACCAGCCCTGGGTTGAGTTAGTCGCTTCGGCCAAAACTGAGTGGAGTACCGTTGAACCTAAAGTGCAAGAGAGTGCGGGTGGAACCTTGTTGATTGACCATATTGAGCTGCTCAGCGAGGAAGTGCAGCGCAATTTGGTACAGAGTTTACTCAACCAAGAGCGATTAAACCGTCCAAGAACGCGAGTGATTGCGGTGATTGACCAACAACCGGAACAACTGATTGCACAAAACCAGCTTTTGCCAGAGCTTTACTATTTGCTTAATCAAGGGCAGATCGATGTGCCGTTACTGCGCCAAAGACCGGATGACATTGCGGCGCTGTTCCACTACTTCCTAAAACAGAGCTGTTATAAGCTCGGCAAACCCATGCCCAATGTTGAGCCGCATTATCTTGCCTTGCTGCGCGCCCACCAATGGCCGGGGAATGTGCGTGAGCTTCGTAATGTGGCGGAACTGTACGCGATCGGTATTGTAAAACTGGCGGGCAAAGAGCGTCTCTACAATCAGGAAGAAATGTTATCGCCATTGGATGAGTTGGTGGACGATTACGAAAAGCAAGTGATCGAAGATGCGCTGTTTCTGTTTTCTGGCCGAGTAGCTGATGCTGCGAATTATCTACAAGTGCCGCGTAAAAAGCTCTATCTGAGAATGAAAAAGCATGGTTTAGAGAAAGATGCGTTTAAAGCCCGAGGTTAGGGGATCACGGACAAGGTGAGTAAAGCCTGCGCGCTGTAGTAACTAAACATCACCACATGTCGTGAGAACTGTGATGAAGAGCGAAATCGGTCAATGGCTAGTACCAAATCGGAAAGCATAAACATCGCCGCACCCATGAGAGCAAGGCGTGAGGCGTAGTTGTTATAACCCAGCCAATATTCGGTGGCGGTATACGCCATGAATACGATAACGGCAATGTAGCCTGCGACTGGAAACGTCATTTTGCCAAGGTTGGGCAGTAGCAGTAAAAAAGCGATTACGCCCAGTGCTGACCAAATGGCGAGCGGCCACCAAGTGATGTGCGTGATCGTGGAGCTAAAACCTAGGGTGTATGCAATGTGTGCGAGTAAAAAAACCACTAAGCCAGAGACAAATTTGTCTTTGGGAAGCATCAACAACACATCTCCCAGTGCGGAAAGTAGGAGACCTGCGACAATCCACCACGCGAAATCCGATAAAGGATGTGGAGTTACAATGATTGTCAGCGCCATGAGCAAAATGGGGGTAGGCTTAGAGAGATAAAATAGCCAACGCGAGCCGCGATCAATCGTAATTAATTGAACGATACAGAAAGCAATAATCAACAGCCACATAAACTTATCCGCAACAACGTATCCCAAACCACCTCAGTAGGCACGCAATCTATAATGGATTAGCGTGCCGCGAGAGTGTAACAGGATTTGTTGACGACAGAATAGCTCTGCTTGCCTCAGATTTAATACAAAGCGCTTTCGAGTATTTTGCGTGATTCTTGTAAGGTAATGGTACCTTGTTCACCTAGCTTCAGCATTCCGTGGGTGGTCAATTGCTGAATGACAGCGTCAACTGCGGCGGATTTTTCCATGCCGTGTTCCCCAAATTGGGTTGCCACATTGAGTTGGTGGTAAAAAGCTTCAATGGCCGCAATAGTTTTTTCCGCTAAATCATCGGATTGCGGTAGACCAAAGACATTTTTGCCCATTTGTTCGAGTTTGGCTTTTTTGTGCTCCAGTTGATTGCGTAGCAGCCAAGGTTGCACTATCGCTAACGAACGAGCGTGGTCTACATGCCATAACGCAGTCAGTTCATGACCGATCATGTGCGTTGCCCAGTCCTGTGGTACTCCAGTGCCAATTAAGCCATTTAACGCTTGGTTGGCTGTCCACATTAAATTGGCTCGCCATGCGTCATTGTCTCGATTTACAAAGTCTGCGCCTAAGGCTAACAGGTTGCGTAGCAGCACTTCGGCATAGCCTTCTTGCACCATAGCTTGAGTGGGGAGTGTCAAATACTGTTCACAAACATGAACCCAAGCATCCACTAAACCGTTGACTAATTGGCGTTCGGGCAAGGTTTTCATCACATCAGGGTCAAGCACCGCAAAGCGTGGCTGAACGGCGGGAGAGAGAAACGCCAATTTATCTTGAGTTTCCGCTTTGGTGATCACCGCTCCAGTATTGGATTCAGAGCCCGTTGCTGGCAAAGTCAAAATTGCACCGATAGGGGTAGCTTGTTTTACGGTGTGTTGCCCGGTCAAAATATCCCAACCATCTCCTTCATAAAATGCCGCTGCTGCCACGTACTTCGAGCCATCGATGACCGAGCCACCGCCGACAGCAAGAATGAAATCCACGTGCTGGTTTTTCACTATGTGCACCGCTTTATCCAGTGTTTCCTTGGTTGGATTAGGCTCAACACCGGAAAACTCAACCCATTGATGTTCACTTAGTGCCTCAACTACTTGGTCATAAACGCCATTACGTTTAATAGAACCGCCACCGTAAATAACTAATACTTTGTGATCTTTAGGGATTTCTTTGCGAATGCTGGCGATTTGGCCTTGTCCAAAGTGAATTTTAGTTGGATTTACATAACTAAAGTACATAGTGTTCACCTTATCTGTGCGGAGAGTTTACTTTTACATTTGGCGTTAATTTCGCCATGTAGTTTGTGAGTGAAAGCGATTAAGAAATACGATACCGACTTTCATACGTAGTTACTGTGTTAAATAGGTCAATTACGAGAATTTTTTGTTTTTTATGTGTCTGAATGAGTATAAAAATCAAAAAATTGAGAAAAGAGGAAGTCTGGAGATGTGATTTTTACTCTTTTGCAACATTAAGCATAGTTGTAGGCTAACGCTCCCTCTTAGGAAAATTTGTCACAAAAAATTTGTTGAACCCCGTATTTTGTTCTGAAAAACGGGGCTTTTTTTTATGGCTAAAAATTAATGAATAATTGGTTATTGATGCAAAATAACCCCTTGCTCATTGCATAAAATAGACAGTCATTTGCGAGTCATTATTAAAATTCACACTTTTCTGAGTGCCAAATTATTCCGCTATTCTAAAGTTGTTTTACGCAAGAATTTAAGTGAACCCATGTCGACGTGGTTTTATTTAATTAGTGAAACAATAACTTAAGGGAAACATAAAAATGCGTATTAACGATGGAACGGGCGTGAAGAGAATTTTTACTCTTAGTACCTTAACCGCCTCGTGTTTGATGGCGTTTAATAGCTACGCCGCAGTAGATTGTTCAGCACTACCAGAATGGCAATCATCTGCTGTGTATAACGGTGGCGCGAAGGTTCAGTACAAGGGCAATGCTTATCAAGCCAACTACTGGACACAAAATAACGACCCAGAAAAGTTTTCTGGCAACTACGCTCAGTGGAAACGGGTGGACTCTTGTTCGACATCCGGCGGTGCTAATCAAGCTCCAACGGTAAACTTAACCTCTCCACTTGCCACTGCACAGATCACCGAGGGTGAGGTAGTGAGTTTGGCGGCGAATGCTGCGGATGCAGACGGTTCTGTCGCTCGTGTTGAGTTCTCAGTGGATGGCGTATTGGTTGGTCAAGCTGCCAAAGCGCCTTATTCCGCAAGTTGGACAGCGACTAAAGGTGCACATGAATTCAGTGCAATAGCCTTTGATGACAAAGGCGCGGTGAGTGCCAAAAATGCAGTAACTGTGACAGTGAAAGAGGCTTCTGGCCCAGCTAACCAAGCTCCAACCGTCTCCATTACACTTTCTGCGGCCACTGTGGATGTTGGTGCAGTCGTGACCCTTACCGCGAATGCTGCGGATGCAGATGGCTCTGTTGATAAGGTCGATTTCTATGTGGGCGGCACCTTGGTTGGCACATCCGCTAAAGCACCGTACACGTTAAACTACACCACAACCAAAGCGGGGTCACTGGCTGTTTATGCGCGTGCAACAGACAATCTAGGCGCGGTGACCGATTCTGCATTAGCCACGTTGGTGGTGAATGGCGTTGCTCCTGTAGCAAGCTGCCGTCCTGATGGTTTGTATCAAACCGAAGGTGTTCAAGTACCTTATTGCACAGTTTATGATGAAGCGGGGCGTGAGAAGATGGGGGCCGATCATCCTCGTCGTGTCATTGGTTACTTCACCAGTTGGCGTTCAGGAGATGATGATCAAACGGCCTATTTAGTAAAAGATATTCCTTGGGAGCAATTGACTCACATTAACTATGCGTTTGTCAGCATTGGTTCTGATGGAAAAGTGAATGTTGGTGATGTGAACGATCCAAACAACGCGGCCGTTGGTAAAGAGTGGCCAGGAGTGGAGATTGATCCAACGCTAGGCTTTAAAGGTCACTTCGGCGCGCTAGCGACTTACAAGAAGAAATACGACGTAAAAACATTAATTTCGATTGGCGGTTGGGCTGAAACGGGTGGGCATTTTGATAACGATGGTAATCGTGTCGCAGATGGCGGTTTCTATTCGATGACCACCAATGCAGACGGCTCTATTAACCATGCCGGTATTGAAAAATTCGCGGCATCTGCAGTTGAGATGATCCGTAAGTATAAGTTTGATGGTGTGGATATCGATTACGAATACCCCACCTCTATGGCGGGCGCTGGAAACCCAGATGACAAAGCGCAGATGGAACCACGTCGTGCGTATTTGTGGGCTTCTTACCAAGAGTTGATGCGTGTTCTGCGTGAAAAACTCGATCAAGCTTCGGCACAAGATGGTCATCATTACATGCTGACGATTGCCGCACCATCTTCTGGTTACCTGCTGCGAGGTATGGAAACCTTTGATGTCACCAAGTATCTCGACTACGTCAACATCATGTCTTACGACTTGCATGGTGCGTGGAACGATCACGTTGGCCACAACGCAGCCCTATACGACACAGGTAAAGACTCTGAGTTGGCGCAGTGGAACGTTTACGGTACAGCGCAATACGGTGGTATCGGTTACCTGAATACGGACTGGGCATATCACTACTTCCGCGGCTCAATGCCTGCAGGTCGTATCAACATTGGTGTGCCTTACTATACCCGTGGTTGGCAAGGAGTAACGGGTGGTGACAATGGCCTATGGGGACGAGCAGCACTACCGAACCAAAACCTCTGTGCACCAGGAACGGGTGAGGGTGAGAAAAACAACTGTGGTCACGGTGCAACCGGTATCGACAACATGTGGCATGATGTTAACGCTGCAGGTGACGAAATGGGCGCAGGTTCTAACCCAATGTGGCATGCGAAGAACCTAGAAAAAGGCATTTGGGGTTCATACGCCGCGGCTTACAAACTCGATCCAACCACCACACCACTGATTGGTACTTACACGCGTAATTATGACAGCGTGGCGGTTGCTCCTTGGTTGTGGAACGCAGAGAAGAAAGTGTTCTTGTCGACCGAAGATAAACAGTCAATTGATGTGAAAGCGGATTACGTTATCGACAAAGAGATTGGCGGTATCATGTTTTGGGAACTAGCAGGTGACTACAGCTGTTATAACCTTGATGCCAACGGCAAACGTACCTCAGTGGATCCGACTGAGCAAGCGTGTGCCACCGGTAAAGGTGAGTACCACATGGGTAATACCATGACCAAAGCCATCTACGACAAGTTCAAAGCCGCGACACCTTATGGTAATAAAGTGGCTACAGGTGCCACACCAACGGAAGCGGTGAATATTGCGGTGAAAGTGGGTGGTTTTAAAGTGGGTGACCAAAACTACCCAATCAATCCGAAGATCACTTTCACGAACAATACAGGTGTTGATATCCCTGGAGGAACGGAATTCCAATTCGATATTCCTGTTTCTGCTCCGGATAACGCGAAGGATCAATCGGGTGGCGGCTTGAAAGTGATTGCATCAGGCCATACTCGTGCCAATAACATTGGCGGGTTAGACGGTACGATGCATCGCGTAGCGTTCTCACTGCCAGCTTGGAAGTCACTTCCTGCAGGGGCAACCTATGAATTGGATATGGTGTACTACCTGCCAATCTCAGGTCCTGCGAACTATTCAGTGAAGATCAACAACGTTGAATATGCATTCACCTTTGAACAGCCTGATTTACCAGTAGCAGATCTTTCTGCAGGCGGTAATACGGGAGGCAATACCGGAGGTAATACAGGCGGTGGTTCAACAGGTTCTATAATTCAATGGGTTGCTGGCTCCACACAAGTGAAAAGTGGAGACACTGTGATTTTCAATGGCAAATGCTTTGTTGCAAAGAATAACCCAGGTGTTTGGGAATCACCCACTCAATCAAATTGGTTCTGGACTGAAGTGACTTGTCCTTAGAATTAATGGACAGCTCCATTAAGTCAAGAAACCCCGCTAAGCGGGGTTTCTTATTATTACTTACGCAGTTCACACATAGCGCATAGAAGGCTCATCACCGTATTTAATTCAGCTCACAGAAAAACTGATAACTTTCGGGAACCACAACGACGCCACGTTCCGAAATGTGGAAGCGTTTACTGTCTTCATTCGGGTTCAACCCGATCTCAGTATTGGGTGGGATTTTTACATGTTTATCTATAATGCAGTGAACCAGTTTACAGCCTTCACCCACCTCAACATCATCAAACAGAATACTATCCACAATCAATGCAGAATCATTGATGCGTACATTGGAAGAAATAATCGAATGCTGCACTGAACCGCCAGAGTTGATAACGCCGTTAGCAATGATTGAGTTAATAAAAATCCCTTCATTCCCTGTGGCAGAGGAAACCGTTCTTGCTGGTGGGTATTGCTGCTCATAAGTGCGGATCGCCCAGTTTTTCTGATACAAGTTCATTGGGGGTACGGGTTGTAATAAATCCATATTGGCGTCATAAAAAGAGTCGATGGTACCCACATCACGCCAGTAGCAATCACGAGCAACTCGGCCTTTACCCGAGCAAAACGCGTAAGCAAACACGCTGCCGGTTTCGATTAATTTGGGGATCACATCTTTGCCAAAGTCGTGGCTAGATTGTTCAATCTCCGAGTCTTCCCTAAGAGCCTTTTTAAGGACATCCATATTAAAAATATAAATACCCATCGAGGCTAAACTGTGATCTGGTCTGTTGGGGATACAAGGGGGATCTGCGGGCTTTTCAACAAAGCAAGTAATACGAGAGTCGTCATCAATGGCCATCACGCCAAACGCGGAGGCTTCATGTCGAGGCACTTGCATACAGGCAATGGTTAAAGTGGCATTTTTGCTGATGTGTTCTTCGAGCATGGCAGCATAGTCCATGCGATAGATGTGATCACCCGATAGAACGACGACATACTTGGCATCACTGCGCGCCAGCAACCACATGTTGTGGAATAGGGCATCTGCTGTACCTTCGTACCATTTACCCCCTTTGCGCATTTGTGGTGGAACGACAGTAATGAACTCACCCAATTCAGGGTTGAAAATAGACCAACCGTTACGCAAATGCTTGTGCAACGAATGAGATTTGTATTGGGTGAGAACTAAAATTCGGCGAAGCCCCGAGTGCAAGCAATTGGTTAATGTGAAATCAATAATCCGATATTTTCCACCAAAAGGCACTGCGGGTTTGGCTCTGTCATCCGTAAGTGGGGAAAGGCGCGATCCCATTCCTCCAGCCAGTATGACAGCTAAAGAGTCCTGCATGATTTATCTCCATGAAGATATTTGCACACTGCTTTAGGGGGGAATCCCTGTGCAAAATGTGAGCTGAAACAAATATATCAAGCGTAGTACAGGATGGAGAGGTTAGATAAACGCTTTGTAATACAACGGCAAAGTTACTATATGAACATACACAAGCTGTGAGATAGCTCTTAGTAATTCTCGAACTTTGTAAAATTTTACATCAGGCAAAGTGATGCATTTCCGCTGTGGTGAGTACAGCAATTTGGTTGCGGCCGGATGATTTTGACTCATACAATGCAAGGTCAGCACGTTTATAACTTTGATCGGGAATGGAACAGAGATCGGTGACGCCACCGCTTAGTGTGACTTTTTGTTGATGAATGGAAGCAATGTATAGACGAACACGATTGAGCACGCGTTCCGCTTCTTCTACGGAGGTATGTGGAAAGATAATGGCAAACTCTTCACCACCGATACGAGCCACAAAGTCAGATTCACGCAACTGTTCTTGTATCCCTTGCGCGACAGTACGCAGAACATGGTCGCCCTCACTATGTCCCCATTTATCGTTAATCTTTTTAAAATGGTCGATATCTACAATCGCTAGACAAGCTTGTGCTAAGTTTGGGTAACGGCGGATCTTGGCGCATTCTAAATGGATGGTTTGATCGAATTTACGTCGGTTCCATAAATCGGTTAAAGCATCTTTCTCACTCAATTCGCGCAGTCGATTTTCCAACGCTTTGCGGTGAGAAATATCTACGAAAGAGGCAACGTAAAACTGAATAATATCGTTTTCATCACGAATGCTTTGAATGCGCAAAATCTCGGTAATGCTATCCCCATCTTTCCGCTTGTTAATAACTTCACCTTCCCATACGCCATTGTCTTGCAGCGCTTTCCACATCTGCATGTAGAACTCTGTTCGATGTAAGCCAGAAGCAAAAATAGACGGTTGTTTACCTTTGACTTCTTCAAAGGTATAGCCACTAAGCCGAGTAAACTCATGATTGACTTTGATGATCCGGTTACTACGGTCGGTGACAACTACTGCCGACATGCCATCCATCGCCGCGCGTGCCAGTTTGCTGTCGAGGCTATTTTTTAGATGGTTGATATTCCATGCTGCGAATCCTGCAGCAATGATGGTGAGCAGTGATAGCACGGTTACCGCTTGGCTTAGTAAGGACCACTGTGCATTGGCATAGGTATTTTCTATCTCATTTTTGTTGACGCGTAGTATCAATACCAATGGTTTCGCGTCAGGCAGTACAGAACTAAGGTCAACTTGTGCGTAACTAAACCAAGTTTGGTTAGATAGAGCGAATCCTTGTCGGTTGATTAACACTTTTTGCCATAAACCCGGATGTTGGTTAGGAAAGCTAAAGTGAGAGTCGCTATCCGCTTTTGATTCGCTCAGTAGTAGCTCACCCGATAAATTTAGGATGTCGGGGGAATCAAATTGGTCATAGATAAAAGAGAGTCGTTGATAAAGCGACTGTAATTTCACGGTCACGGTAAGGTAACCTTGAGATTGCCCTTGCTGTTCGATTCGTGTGACAAAACGAAAAGCAGGTAAAGCTCCCGATGGGTCTCCGGGATTGATGGCTAAACCGCTTGCCCACACTTGGTTGGTTGGAAGGTTGGCATATTTAGCAACAATCGCTTGGCTAAAGGCATCAGTAGTTTGTGCGGATTCGACAAAAACCACCTTCTTCCCATCATAAATGGCCCGAAGTTGTTCGCGTCCTTGAAGGTCCAGCAACTGGAATGAGGAAAAAATGTCTTGAGATTGCAAGGTGACATCCCACAACGTTTTTAACTGATGGAACGTACTCGTATTCAGTTCCTTGGCTGCGGAGAGTAAGGTGTCACTTCTGGCTAATACTTCAGTGGATTGATGTGCTTTTTTCAGCATTTGTAATAAATCATGCTGACTAAATTCAAGTTGTAAGCGTGTCTGCTTTTCTACGCGGCTGACGGCTTGGGTCTCAAGTTTACTGGCTTCATGTATAAAATACAGTGAAGGAATAAAACCGAGCACAAACGCAACAATTGAGAATTGAATAAGGTATTTTCGAGCTGACGTGTACATAATTCTGTTTATAAGTATTTAAGTGCATACTATATATTGATTTTAATGAGATTTCGCTTCCAAAACTTCACTTCGTGCACTCGATCATAGTTCGAGTGCTTCAACACAACGATCGAGTTCAATATCCCCATAAATAAGCGATGTACAACATTTACATTGTAAATCTTGTTTACCAGTTTCAGTGATTGACAGGATGAATAAGCATGAGTGGGCGTTACTCAAGCCATCAATGCATACAGAATTGTGCTCCTAATTCAAAAAAGATCCTTCACTCTGTGATTTTTGGTTAAGTTTTGTGCATTTGTCCCGCTATATTGATAAGAAAAGTAAAATCTGTCGCATTTTCTTGCTGAGAACATTGCGCTTTTATGGATCTCACGAGCGAGGGTAAATGAAAAAAATACTAATGCTACTCGTGTTATTGATTGGACTGGGGTGTGCTGGTGGGGGTTACTATTTGTTTTACCTCAAACCACAGATGGATGCAGAAGCGGCAAAGGCTAATGCTGCTGCGGAAACGGCACCGGCAACCGAACCTACAGCGCCCACACCCGCTGCTGAAGCTAAGCCTGAAATCATGGATTTTTATGTCGATGCTACAACGCTTGGCATTCGGGATCAGCCGGATTCAAGCGTGTATCCTGATGTCGACAAACAGCTATATCGAGGGGATAAAGTCCACTTACTGGAGAAAAAAGCAGGGTGGGGGCGTATTTCCGATTATTACGTTTATCAAGATGGAGGTCCTGAAGTCGCGGAGTGGATCCCGTTAGATGGATTGGTGGTTGAACCGCCAGTGATCACGCAAGAAGAACGGACAAAAACCCTAAAGGGATATATTGAAGGTTCGGATGACTTTTTGCTCTACCAAGAAATATTCCTTAAAACAACTGATACCTTACTCAAGGAAGGTATTTGTTCTCCCAAAGATTTTTCAGAGCTGAGTGGCTGGGTTCGTTCGGTGACTTTTGAAAAACAACAAGTGTATTTTATTTATTGTGGGGGCTTGAGTCAGGCTAATAAAATTTACCTAAATGTGGATACGGGGAAAATTTTCTATCGTTAGATCACATTTTTTCTCTTGAGCAAAAGCAGGCATCGGCCTACACTGCAGCCTTGTTGATGTAAGTTAGAGCTTTGTTCATGTTCTGGCGTGTCCTTATACAGTGTTGGTTTGCTCTGCTTGCGATGGTACTGCCTTCGCAAGTGATGGCTTGTGCGCTGGATAATGAACGCACGGTGCTACCAAGCCTTGACTCACTTCTTTCTCAAGGCCAGACGATTAATCATGATTGGTTGTTAGATTCGGCATCGCCCCCTGCGATACCGAGCTCACAGTCACATATAACCCATCGCTCCTATGCCATTTTGAACCACTCTCGTAGTGCACCAACTCAACGTGTACTCACTGGTTTTGGTTCTGATATTCCTTTCGATTTTGATGCCGATGAACCTCAATTAGGCTCTGTCAGTCGACCTCTGTTTATTGCGATCCGTTATTCGAATCGAAGCTACGACTTTTTCACTTCTACTCATAGACTCGCTGGCTGGAAAGAGAGTAATGCCATGTATGTTGCTCTTAACAGCCAGTATTCATAGTTCCATATTCAAAATTTAGTGTGACATTGTCACTTGTTGAATAACTCAGTTTAGGCTGAGAGGAAAAACTATGAAAAAAAGAGAACAAAAACAGGCGATAAAGCGTCTGATTAACCACTATTCTGCGTGGAAATACGTGGTGTTAATCACCACCATCATCATCCTTACGTTAAGTGCAATTCCAACTTGGTATGGCGAGCAACCCTCGATCCAACTGCAAACCAAAGATGCATCCAGCGTTTTGCGTAATGTGCCGGAACTGGCTCAGATCTTAAACAAACAGAATCTTACCGCTGATGAGATCACTCAGAAGGGTGATAAAACAACCTTAGTTTTTGCCAATGAAAGCCAGCAATCACAAGCGAGAAATGTACTGGATTCGCTAGTGAAAGAAGGGGATACCATCACATACTCCTATGTGTCGGTAGCACCTAAATGGCTAGATGATTTGGGTTTTTCTCCGATCAAATTAGGGCTGGATTTGCGTGGTGGCGTGCAATTTTTGTTGAATGTCGATGTAGACAAAGCCTTTCAAGAACAGCGAGAGAGCATGATCGATGCCGTTAAGGATTCACTGCGCACAGAGCGTTTACGCGGAGTTTCAATTGTGGCATTTGGTAATGATGGGTTTGAGGTAAAAGCCGAACAGCCACAAGCTTTGACTCATGTACGTAAATACCTGCAAGAAAACTACCGTGGTTGGGACATCCGTCAGGGTTCGGATCATTTGCAGGTTCAGCCTTCACAGCAAAATAAAACGGAATTTCAAACCGCCACCATTCAGCAAAACCTGAAAATCATGCGGGATCGAATTGAAGAACTGGGTATCACTGAGGCTCTTGTTCAGCGCCAAGGTGAACATGCGATTCGTATTGAACTTCCTGGGGTGCAAGATCCATCACAAGCTAAGAATGTGATCGGAGCGACCGCCAGTCTCGCGTTCTATGAAGCAAAATCTCCAACGGATGCTCGCAGTTTCGACGATTTAATTCTGGCCGATGGTAATGGCAGACCAGTAATTCTGGCCAAACGCCCTGTGCTGAGTGGTGAGCACATTGTCAACGCTCGTGCGGGTGTGGACAACATGGGGATGTCCGAGGTGAATATTTCACTGGATCACGCAGGCGGCAAAATCATGAGTGATTTTTCCGGTAAACACATTGGTAAACCCATGGCGACCGTGTATCGCGAGTATAAAACCAATGCGCGTGGAGAAACGGTTCGCAGCGAGAAAGTGATCAGCGTGGCGACCATTCAATCTCAACTAGGTAGCCAATTTCGAATTACTGGCGCTGGATCGATGGAAGAAGCGCAGCAATTAGCATTGCTATTACGTGCGGGCTCATTAACGGCACCTGTCACGATTGTTGAGGAGCGCACGATTGGAGCTTCTTTGGGTGAAGAGAACATTGCTAATGGCTTTGCCGCATTAGCGTTGGGTATGGCCATGACATTAACCTTCATGGCGCTTTGGTACCGTCGTTTAGGTTGGGTTGCCAATGTCGCTTTGTTGATCAACATGGCCTGCTTATTAGGGCTTATCGCTCTGTTACCCGGTGCAGTGCTGACATTGCCAGGGATAGCGGGGTTGGTATTAACCGTCGGTATGGCGGTGGATACTAACGTACTGATTTTTGAACGGATCCGAGACAAACTCGGCGAAGGGCGTAATTTTGCACAAGCGATTGACACGGGGTTTGATAGTGCTTTCAGTACCATCTTGGATGCCAACGTCACAACCATGATCACAGCGGTGATTCTGTACTCGATTGGTAATGGCCCTATTCAGGGTTTTGCACTGACGTTGGGCTTAGGCCTACTCACCAGTATGTTCAGTGGGGTGTTTGCTTCACGAGCGTTAATTAATTTGGTCTGGGGACGCGATACGCGTCGTGATGTGAGGGTCTAATCATGGTTGAATATTTAAAATCTCGGATTCGTCCAATTCGTTATGTGACGGGCATCATTTCTCTGTTATTGATGGTGATCTCGTTAGGCGCTTTTGCCGTTAAAGGCCTAAACATGGGGCTTGATTTTACGGGTGGAATGGTCACAGAAGCGACGATTAATCCTTCTGTGACGAAAGTTCAGTTACTTGAAAAGCTACAACCGACATTAGGTGAATCGGTTTCCGTTACGCCTTCAGGAGAAGATGGGCGTTGGGTGATTCGTTACCCATTACCCGCAGAAAACTCAACACCAGTTGATATCGCCGCAGAACTGCATCAACTCTCAGATCAAGTACAGATCGTCAGCAATAGCATGGTCGGTTCTCAGGTTGGGCAAGAATTAGTGGATCAGGGCGGCTTGGCATTACTGATTTGTCTATTGTCCATTCTGGGCTATTTGAGCTTTCGCTTCGAATGGCGTTTGGCAAGTGGAGCTTTATTGGCTCTGTTGCATGATGTGGTACTGGTACTCGGATTCTTTGCCATCACCCAGATGGAATTTAATTTGACGGTATTTGCTGCGGTCTTGGCTGTACTCGGTTACTCATTGAATGACTCGATCATCATCGCTGATCGCATTCGTGAGCTGTTGTTAGCAAAACAGCAAACCCCCACGGCAGAGATCAATGACCAAGCTATCATTGCTACCTTCTCACGTACTATGGTGACATCAGGAACAACCTTGATGACAATTTCAGCTCTATGGTTGATGGGCGGTGCACCATTACAAGGCTTTGCGATTGCAATGTTTATTGGTGTTATTTCAGGAACCTGGTCTTCAATTTCCATTGGTACAGTATTACCGGAATGGTTAGGGTTAGAGCCGAAGCATTATCTTCCCGTAGAGCTAGATGCCGCACCATAATCTTTATTCAAGCAATAAAAAGGCCAGTTTATACTGGCTTTTTTATTATCTATAAAATAATTAATTAACTAATTTAGTCCTATATTCCCCCAAGACACTATTATCAACAGTCTTATTTTTATTATCGATAGCAGTGATTGTTAATATAGGCTCTCATGCTAACTTATTCACATAATTAAGTTTATTAATGGCTTAATTGTCACTTATTTTTCGGCATGTTGATTATTTTAACTTTTATCAAAAGCATCTTACTGGCACTGTGGCAGGCTTTCTGCTTTGCATGTAACAGTTTAAATAACATTAACCTATTGATTTATGACAGTTAACTGATTTTTAAGTTTGCCGATTTTAATAAAAATCTCTTAAATTTCATCATCATTTATTTATTTAACAATTTGTTTTCATTTCATGAGAAGGTAGAGCTGGATCAATCTATTCAGAAAATACATCCAACTGAATTGGAATTGTCATAAACAGGGATTAGCTTTAGTGATGACAAGGAAATAGTCATGGTCTCGCTAATTGATTGTTTGATAAATATCCGATCATGAAAAATAACTTGTTGGTGAAAATATTCTTCCAAACGTTAACCAAACGATTTACTACTGTGATGGTGAGTCACACTCGTAGTAAAGATATATAAATTTGCTGTTGAGAATGGAGTCTTTAATGAGAAAAATCGCTTTGATCACAGGATCGAAAGGCGGGATAGGTTCTGCTATTTCAACCCAGTTGGTCAGTGAAGGTTATCGGGTGATTGCCACTTATTACACGGGTAATCATCAGTGTGCGTTAGATTGGTTTAATGAAAAGCAATTTACCGAGGATCAAGTTCGGCTTTTGGAGTTGGATGTTACCAACACCGAAGAGTGTGCAGAGCGTTTAGCGAAATTGCTTCAAGAAGAAGGCACCATTGATGTCATCGTCAATAACGCAGGCATTACGCGTGACAGTGTATTTAAAAAAATGTCGCCTCAAGCGTGGAAAGAAGTCATAGAGACGAATCTCAACAGTGTATTTAATGTTTCCCAACCTTTGTTTGCTGCCATGTGTGAGAAAGGATTTGGTCGCATTATCAATATCTCTTCAGTCAACGGTTTAAAAGGCCAATTCGGTCAAACCAATTACTCAGCAGCCAAAGCGGGGATGATTGGTTTTTCTAAAGCATTAGCTGCAGAAGGTGCTCGTTATGGCGTGACGGTTAACGTGATTGCTCCCGGTTACACGCTGACGCCGATGGTTGAACAAATGCGTGCTGAAGTTTTGCAATCGATTGTGGATCAAGTACCTATGAAACGCTTAGCTAAGCCGGAAGAAATAGCCAGCGCCGTCAGTTATTTAGCCAGTGATGCTGCCGCCTATATCACAGGGGAAACCTTGTCGGTGAACGGCGGCTTATACATGCGCTAAGTCGGAGGACGTATGGAAAAAATTTATATTGTGGGCGCTAAGCGCTCGGCTATCGGGGCTTTTGGTGGTTCACTCAAAGATTGTTCTGCAGGCACTTTGGCAGGGCAAGTCATCCAAGCGGCTCTTGTAGCCGCACAAGTCAAACCGGAAGCCGTTGATGAAGTAATTGTTGGCAACGTCATCAGTGCTGGACAAGGCATGGGGGTTGGTCGTCAAGCTGCGTTGGCAGCGGGGATACCACAATCGGTTCCGGCCTACAGCATCAATATGGTGTGCGGCAGTGGGATGAAATCCGTGATGGATGCGGTTTCACACATCAAAGCTGGAGATGCCGCTGTGGTAGTGGCCGCTGGTGTTGAAGTGATGTCTCAGATTCCATTTGCGACACCTGCCAGTCTGCGTGATGGCCACAAAATGGGAGCATTTGAAATAAAAGATCTGCTCATCCATGACGGTTTGACCGATGTTTTTAACCAATACCACATGGGGGTAACGGCAGAAAACGTAGCTAAGCAATTCACCATCTCACGTGAAGCGCAGGATGAATTTGCGTTGGCGAGCCAAATGAAAGCGACGGCAGCTATTGAAGCAGGGCATTTTAAGCGAGAAATCGTGCCTATTTCGGTCAAAAAACGTCGTGAAACGGTGATCTTTGATACGGATGAATATCCTAAACCCAATACTACTTTGGCGGCACTGCAAGGGTTGAGAGCTGCATTTGATGCTCAAGGTACGGTCACGGCTGGTAACGCCTCAGGCATTAATGATGGTGCGAGTGCGGTGATTATTGCCAGTGAAAGTGCGGTGCAGGAGCTTGGCTTAACACCAGTGGCAGAGATCATCAGTTACGCACAAACAGGCTTAGACCCTCAAATTATGGGATTAGGCCCAGTCAGTGCTGTGACACAAGCGTTGGCAAAGGCTGAATTATCCATCGAGAATATTGATTTGTTTGAGCTTAACGAAGCCTTTGCTGCACAAGCTCTGGGCGTAGTACATGGGCTTGCGGATCAGCATTCAATCAAATCAGAAGCTATTTTAGATAAAGCCAATGTGAATGGTGGAGCGATTGCTTTAGGGCATCCATTAGGCGCATCGGGTAATCGTATCTTGGTTTCTTTACTTCATGAATTACAGCGTCGCCATCAAAAATATGGTGTTGCTTCATTGTGCGTTGGTGGTGGCATGGGCACCGCGATCGTGATTAAAACCGTTTAATTTAAAAATCATTCACTAGGAGATAACGTATGTACACGGAATTTTTTAAAACATTCAGCGATCAGACAGAGAAAAACTTCGAACCGTATATCAAGTTCAACAAACTGGTGACCAAGAATGTTGAAGTGCTGACTGAGCTGCAACTGAATGCTATCCGCACATACAGCGATCTGGGTTTGGCGCAAATGAAAGCGGCCAGTGAGATCAAAGATGTGACTTCCTTAACTTCGTTCAACTCTCAACAGTTGGGCGTACTGAACAAGCTCTCTCAGCAAATGATGGATGACAGCAAAAAACTGCAAAACATCGCGAAAGAGTTTAAAGATGATGTAGAAAAACTTGCCTCTGAAAACCTTAAGACAGTGACCCCTGCGTAACACTGTATTTCGCGCCGCCTTCGGGCGGCGCTTTTTTCTGTTTTAAGGAGTAAGTGTATGTTCCAACATGCCTTTACGGACTACCTTGTCCAATTACAACAAGTGAATCAACGTTGGTGGAAAGAGGTTGAACAGAGCAAAGCGACCGTAAATTCCCCACTCAACAAAGCGATGCAAGAAGTGAATCTGGAAGACTCACTTAAGTTTTTTGAGCAAGCGGTCAACCAACCGGCTGCCTTGTTAAAATTGCAAACTCAATGGTGGGAGCAACAACTTCAGATTTGGCAAAAAGTGGTGCTAGAGTCCAAAGTTCAATCCATCATGGAAGCCGAAAAAGGAGACAAGCGTTTTAGCCATGAAGCGTGGCAGCAAGATCCTTTCTTCAATTTCATCAAACAATCCTATCTGTTGTTTAGCAAAACGTACCTCGATACCATCAACGCTATTGAAGGCCTCGATGAGAAATCCAAAGAGCGGATTTTGTTCTTCTCACGTCAGATGATCAATGCGCTTTCTCCAAGCAATTTCATTGCGACGAACCCAGAGTTGCTGCGTCTAACCTTAGAGAAAAACGGTGAAAACTTGATTGCGGGTCTTGAGCAACTGAAAGAGGACGTGGCTTCCAGTGCGGATATTCTCAAAATCCGCATGACCAACAACAATGCTTTCCGTCTTGGCGAAGATGTGGCCAACACGCCGGGTGAAGTGGTGTTCAGAAATGAGGTGTTTGAGCTCATTCAATACAAACCTCTGACTGAGCAAGTGGCAGTAACGCCACTGTTGATCGTTCCGCCTTTTATCAACAAATACTACATCCTTGATTTGCGTGAGAAAAACTCCATGGTGCGCTGGCTAGTCGAGCAAGGGCACTCTGTGTTTATGATCTCATGGCGCAATCCGGGTGCGGCGCAAGCCCAACTCAATTTTGAAGATTATGTGCTAGAGGGCGTCGTTAAAGCGGTGAATGCGATTGAATCGATCACTGGACAAGAGCAGATCAACGCGGCAGGTTATTGCATTGGCGGAACAGTATTAGCGACAACCATTGCTTACTACGCGGCTAAACGCATGAAAAAACGCATCAAAACCGCGAGCTTTTTCACCACTTTGCTCGATTTCTCTCAACCGGGAGAAGTGGGAGCCTACATCAACGACACCATCATTCGAGCCATTGAGCTGCAAAATAATGCCAAAGGCTATATGGATGGCCGCTCACTCAGCGTGACATTCAGTTTGCTCCGTGAAAATAGCCTGTACTGGAATTACTACGTGGACAACTACCTGAAAGGGCAGAGTCCGGTTGATTTTGACCTTCTGTACTGGAACAGCGATAGCACTAACGTGGCAGGTGCTTGCCATAACTTCTTGTTACGAGAGCTCTATCTTGAGAACAAGTTGGTTCAGGACAAGGGCGTAAAAGTCGGTGGTGTCTGGATTGATTTAGATAAAATCAAAGTGCCGAGTTATTTCATTTCTACCAAAGAAGATCACATCGCTCTGTGGCAAGGCACTTACCGCGGCGCATTGCGTACAGGTGGTAACAAAACCTTTGTGCTGGGTGAATCTGGGCATATTGCGGGAATCGTTAACCATCCTGACAAACGTAAGTATGGTTACTGGGTTAACGACACCTTGGATGATTCTGCGGAAGATTGGCTGGAAACGGCCCTGCACCGAGAAGGTTCATGGTGGGTGCATTGGAATGAGTGGTTAAACGGCTTTGCAGATGGCAGCAAAGTTGAACCTTATCCATTAGGCAATGCCGACTATCCGGTGTTGTACAGTGCACCGGGTGAGTATGTAAAACAGGTCTTACCCATTCAAGACGCCTAAAAGTAACGCCACCTTAGGGTGGCGTTATTCTTGTTGTACTTGAGTTTAAATGTCGAGAGAGACGGCTTTACTCAAGGTGTTATCACTATTTTGCATAGGGCAGCAAAAATAGGCCACGAGGGTTAAAGACTACATACGCGTGCTGAGTTAATGCGTGATTAAACTGCGCGGAATTGAGCTGTAACAGCAGTTCTTGATCGTGCCATTTTACGGTCACTTCATACATTGAACCCATATACGCAGATTTGAGGATTTGGCAGGCTTGGCTTTCACTGCCTTGCGTATGTAAGGTAATGGCTTCTGGCCGCACGCCAATTTGATATTCGCCGGTAGGCTTATCCCGCGTCACTTCAAGATCGGCATCAATCGCATAGCCATTAATGTGGATCTGCTGCCCGTCAAAATGGCCTTGGAACATGTTGGCTTCACCCATAAAGTTTGCCATAAACATCGACTTAGGCGCTTTATACAACTCTTGTGGCGTGCCGATTTGCATGATGTCGCCCTGTTTCATCACGATAACGGTATCTGATACCGCAAAGGCTTCTGCCTGATCGTGCGTCACGTAGAGCGAGGTAATATCAAAACGCTGTTGCAGTTCGCGAATCGTTTCACGCATGCTGCGGCGCAAGTTGGCATCTAAGTTACTCAACGGTTCATCAAACAGCAGCACCTTAGGTTTGAGCACCAAAGCCCGGGCAAGGGCAACACGTTGCTGCTGGCCGCCGGAAATCTGGTCAACATAGCGTTCACCCATCCCTTCGAGATCAACAATTTTGAGTGCCTCATCAACGCGCTGACGCACTTCTTCACTCGGCAATTTGAGCATTTTCAAGCCATAAGCCACGTTTTCGTACAGAGACATGTGCGGGAACAGTGCATAAGACTGAAACACCATACAGATATCGCGTTGTTGGATGGAACGTTCGGTGACGTCTTCACCATCAATAAAAATCTGCCCGCTGGTCGGTTTTTCTAAGCCAGCCACCAAACGTAAAACGGTGGTTTTCCCACAACCGGAAGGGCCAAGTAACGTAACCAAGCTGCCTTTTTTGATCTCAAGATCCAAGTTGCCAATCACGGTATTACTACCAAAGCGTTTGCAGATGTTTTTGAGTACAACAAAGTTTTGTTTTTCCACGGTGATGTCTCCTAAGAATCTTGATTGGTGGCTTTGGAACGAGAAACGCGAGCTTCACCGACCAGTAAATCGAACAACAAAATGATGGCTAACATCACGACAATCAGCACGGAACCGTAGGCGATAGCGATGCCGTACTCACCATCTTCGACTCGGTTCAGAATGTAGGATGTTGCAACGCGGGTTTCCGGTGTAACCAGAAAGATGATCGCACTGACTGTGGTCATCGCCCGCACAAAGCTGTACACCAGCGTAGAAAGAATCGCGGGGCGCAGCAGTGGCAAAATAATGTAGCGAATGGTTTGTAATGAGCTGGCACGTAAGCTCAGTGATGCTTCGTCCAGTGATTTATCGAGCTGACCAAGGCCGGCGATTCCAGAGCGGATACCCACAGGCACGTTTCGCATCACCATCGAGATCACCACAATTGCCGCGGTGCCAGTTAAATAAATCGGCGCATCGTTAAACGCCAAGATGTAGGAAACGCCTGCCACTGTACCGGGTACGGCAAAGCAGAGCATGGTGGAAAACTCGATCACTTTTTTGCCGTAGAACTGCTGTCTCACCACCACATAAGCAATCAATAAGCCGAACAGGGCTGTAATCGGAGCGGCCACTCCTGCATAAATCATGGTGGTGATCAGTGACGGCCAAGCGCCATCAGACATACCATTCCCAAACAGATTGAGGTAGTTTTTGACGGTCAGGGTGTAATCGACGCCCCAGTTCACCGTAAAGCTGCCGAAGAAGATGCTGCCGTAGAGCAGAACGTTAAAGATCATCCACGCATACAAAGTCACAGTGACGCCCAATTTCAGTGAGGTGGGCATCTCTTGCACATCGCCGCGGTAGGCTTTACCAGAAATGGTGACGTAGGAACGCTGGCCGATCCACAGATACTGCACAACAAAAATCGCGAGTGAGAACAGCAGCAGAACCGAGCCGAGTGTACTGGCTGAAGCGTAATCCAGTTGTGCCCCTGCAATATAGAAATAGATCTGCGTCGCGAGCACATCAAAGCTGCCGCCTAGTACCAAGGGATTACTGAAGTCTGCCAATGATTGCACGAATATGATCAAAAATGAGTTGGCTAACGCAGGTTTAAGTAGCGGCATGATAATGCCGAAGAAGGTTTGATAGCGGTTGGCTTTGAGGGTGTAGGAAGCCTCTTCCAACGAAGGATGCAGTGACTTGAGTGCGCCATCCAAAATCATGAATGACATCGGCGCAAACGCCAGCACCTGTGCGAGCCAAATGCCCGTGAAGCCATACAGCCAGTTAGTTTTCTGTAAACCAAACCCATCGACCATCAACTCAGTGATATAACCCGAACGCCCCAGCATTAAAGTCACGCCCAACCCGACAATAAAGGGCGGTGTCACGATCGGTAAAATAGAAAACACGCGCGCGATAAAGGCGGAACGTTTAGCAATACGTGTGGTGTAAATGGCAAAAATCAGTCCGAAGAAGGTTGCACCAACACCTACCGCAATGCCGAGTGCAATCGAGTTGTAAATGACGGTGAGGGTATGAGATTGAGAAAGGATCGTCATGAACTGCCATGCCGTCCAGTTGCCCATGTCATCTTTAAACATCGGCAGGAAAATGGCGATGCTCGGATAAACAATAAAAATCACAATCAGCAGAATGATGCTGATCAGCGAGCCAATGACAAAATGGTCGCCACCGAGGTATTCCAAGCGGGCGAAGGCCAGCGTCATAATAGCACCAAGGGCAGTGAACAGAATGATGCTGGAATAACCCAATCCTTTGCCGCTTAGCCATGCGCTGAACAAAATAGCCAGCATACAGAAGTCAGAATACGCAATGTCGAGATAGTGGCGGTTTGTGGACTGACGTCCCTGAGCTTGCCGAGGCCGAAAAGCCAGCAATAAAGGCAAACTAAACCAGAACCAGGAAATGTTTGGCTCACTCCAACCCATAGCGGCATAAAATTCATCTGGAGTGGATTCAAATAGCCCATAATCCAGAGCAAAGGATGGCAGAAGAATAAAGCTAAACAGCACCGCAGCCAGCCAGTAAAAAACCGGATCGGTTTTGACTGGCTGGTGGAGTGTCAGTTTCAGCGCTTGAGAAGGCTCATGCATGGTCAAACCTTATTATTGAGTCGCACTTAACCTGCCCGCAAGCAGTGAGCAGGTTAAGTGTCAGGGGAGAAATACCGCCACCGAGTGGCGGTGCGACTACGATTTCGGGTTAGTTACCCATTTTGATCTCGTTAACCCATTTTGTGATCAAACGCTTACGCTCATCAGAAGAACCGTAGGTTTCCATATCGTAATTGATCAGCTTGAGTGCTTTCGGATCAAGAGCATTAGGCGACTGTTCCGCTTGGGTGTTGGTCAAGATCTGGTAGGACTCACCTTGTTTCCATGCCACTTCTTGGCCTTCTTTCGACAATACCCAGTCAACAAACAGTTTGGCGTTATCAAGGTTACGTGCACCTTTAATAATACTGACGCCACCAATTTCGTAACCAGTACCTTCACAAGGAGAAATGAGTTCCAGCGGTGCACCTTTGGCTTGTTCCAGCGAGTAGTCGTGCAGGAAGCCGATACCAATCGCTACTTCACCACGCGCCGAGTTACGTGATGGCGTTACCCCAGATTTGGTGTATTGAGAGACGTTTTTGTCGAGCTTTTTGAAATACTCAAATGCGGTGGGTTCATCCCAGAGCTGGATGAAGGTTGCGAGTGCGGTATAAGCAGTGCCAGAACTTTGTGGGTCGGAGATTTGAATTTCACCTTTGTATTCTGGTTTGGTCAAATCCGCCCAGCAACGCGGGATCGGAATGCCTTTTTGTGCCAAGCGTTCGGTGTTCACACCAAAGCCCAAAATGCCCATGTATACCGCAGAAGAGTAGTTACCTTTGCGTTTGGCAGGATCACGGAAACCTTCCATGATGTTGGCCAATTCTGGGGATTGGTAAGCTTGGAGCAAGTCCATTTCACCCGCTTGTGATTGTGGGTCAAGTGTGCCGCCGTACCAAACATCCGCGCGTGGGTTGTTTTTCTCTGCATCAATTTTTGCAAGTGTACTGCCAGAGCCATTGCGTACAAAGGAGGTGTTCACATTGTATTTTTCAGCGAACGCTTTGGTTCCAGCTTCACACATCGCATTGGTAGCACTGCAGTACACCACCAAACGGCCTTCCGCATGAACCAGCGGCGCACTCATCATTGAACCAAGAACACTCAGTGCCAGCAGCGTGCGTTTTGCATTAACAATCATTGGGTTTTCCCTCTTGTTGATGCTCCCTTGTGTCCTTGTCAGGTCGGTACTGCATCAGGTCATAAAGTGGAGCACAGTTACGTTATTGGATGGTAAAGATTGGTTATGTTTATCACTCATCTTCCGTCACCGGTTGCTGAGCTTTTATAAAGGGCAGCAGTTGTAAACTGATCACGGCTGCTGCCGCAGTAATTAGGCAGAAGAAGCCTTCCCAGCCCCATGCTTCAATAGCCAGTGACATGGGGTAGCTGGCTAACGCTGCACCGAGATAGCTAAATAAGCCAACGAACCCGGTCGCGGTGCCTGCCAAATCTTTCCTTGCGCATTCTGCGGCAGCCATACCAATCATCATTTGCGGGCCGAAGACAAAAAATCCGATACAGAAGAAGCAGCCAGCCAAAAACCATAAATGATCGATAGGTGTCAGCCATAAGGCCGCAACGGAGGCAAAAATGCCTAACGCAAAAATCAAATTCATCGGGGCACGGTTGCCGCGAAAGTAATAGTCGGAACCCCAGCCACCAAGCAACGAGCCCAAAAATCCGCCCACTTCAAACATGGCTACTGCGCTATTGGCACTGAGAATGTTGTACGCGTGCCGCTCAACCAGATAAAGCGATCCCCAGTCGTTAATGCCAATTCTGACCACGTACACCAGCAAGTAAGATCCACACAACAGCCAAATGTAGCGATTAGTCAGTACATAGCGATAAACCGCGACGCGGAAGGCGAGACCTTGGCCTTCTTTTTCGTGCTCGAGTTCAAGTGCATCACCGCGCCATTCACCGACTGAAAGCAACCCCATTTCGCTTGGCTTCTCTTGGATGCGATAACAGAGCCAAAGCCCAACGAAAATCGCAACTCCGCCGGCAAACAAGAATCCGTAACGCCAGCCAAAGGTTAAGCTGATAAAACCAATCACGATGGGGATCAATGCGCCACTTAAGTTGTGGCAAGTATTCCAAATTGACCACCAAAATCCCCGCTCGCTACGTGAATACCAGTGGGTGAGCACCTTGGCACACGCAGGCCAGCCCCAGCCTTGAAAAAAAGCGTTCGCCGTCCATAACAAGGTAAAAGCCAACAAGGACGAACTAAAACCAAAAGCGATGTTGATGATGCCGGTGGCCATCAATCCCAACCCCATGAAATAGGGCGAGCGGGAGCGGTCAATCATCAAACCTGAAACAAATTTAGACACCCCGTAAGTGAGGTAGAACAGCGTACCGAGAAAACCCAAATCGGAATAATCGAGTCCTAACTCACTGAGCATTTGCGGCATCGCAAAATTGAAGCTTTTACGAGTGAGATAGAACACGCCATAACCGACATACATGGAAATCATTAAATGAATGCGCCAGTGGCGATAAGCCTGATCGATTTCCATTGCCTGAATGGGTTGCACCATAGGTACAATCTTCATATTGCTTGTCCTTATTGAGTTTCATCCTAATCAAGCGAGGTGGGAAAAACATGGGAAGGAGTTGTATTCATCTAGGAATATTTCCTAGTTTTTCGCTGGTTATTGAGCGTTTTGTGGGTAAGTTAACAATTATTCGCGTGCCAGTTTGGAAAGTGGATGACGTCATCTTTAATTGACCGCCGAGTGCAGATACACGTTCGCTCAATCCTTTTAAGCCTTGCCCACGCCCCCGCCAGTCGGTAGGCAAACCAATGCCATCGTCTTTGACTTCCAAAACCATTTCACTTCCCGGAAATAGGCTGATGTGTACGCGGGTGGCTTTGGCATGTTTGGAAATGTTGTTCAGCAACTCCTGCACAATCCGATACAGAGTGACTCGCGTGGTATCGTCCAGCTTTTGCGGATTGACCCCCATATTGAGGCGAACCGTCATACCTTGTTCGGCAAAACGCATTTCTTGCACCAGTTGGCGAATGGCATGTTCTAATCCGAGTTCATCCAAAATATGCGGGCGTAGTTGCTTTAAGAGCTGACGTGTGGATTGATGAATCCGCATGGCGAGTGACTGCACAGTAGAAGCCGCTTGTTTGGCTTGATCATTACTGGCTAAACGTTCAGCGAGCATGGATTGAATTTGAATCGCGGTAATGTTTTGGCCAATCTCATCGTGCAGTTCACGGGCAACGGATTTGCGAATCTGCTCTTCCACAGAAACAAGCTGGCGCGCGAGATCTTGCTTTTCACGCAGCTCTTTGGCTAAGCGGGTGTTCATTTTTTGCAGCAATAAAGCGAGCTGATGCTGGCGGCTAATGGCGATACCCAATCCAAGCCCGACAAAAGCTTGGCTCGACATAAAAATCAGCAGCTCTTGATCCGAAGAGAATGAACCACTGAACTGGCGTGCCGTCGCTAGCAGAATGCAGTTTAAACTGCTCGCCAACACGCCGCCTTGCCAACCATAACGATAGGCAAGAAAAATCGTCGGGAGCAAGATGATCAATAGGGCAAACGGCTTCATCTGCTCAAGTAACGTCAGCTCCGCCAGCAGTCCTAAGCTGAAAAACAGTAAGCTCCACATCAACATTTTCGGTTTAAGTTTCACATCGTGGTGAATCAGTTGTGGAGAAAGCGGATGCCACGTTTGGTGACGGAGATAGTCGGCCACCAGATACAAAAATGGGGTCAGTACAATGCCTCCCGTGAGCGAAGCGATACTCACGGCAATTAACGTCTCCGCCCCCATTTGTAGCGGTTTCGCCAACAAGGTAAAAGTCAGGCCTACCAAAATGGTGTGCAGCAGCACCAGTGCCACAATCAGCAGTAACTTTTGCCAATACAAATGTAATTTCGGCCAGTGTCGGCGGGCAATGACTACAGCTAGCCAAACCACCCAAGGCATCAGCAGCATCAAAGGGCTGGATTGGTCTGGAAGTAACACCAAGATCGCGCCAGCCAAAAGCATGTCACTCAGTAACCAAACCCAAGTCTGTGTTGGGCGTGCTAACAAATAGACCGCCAAGCGTAAGCCGGTGGGGAAAAGTAAGTAGGCTTGGAGCGGATTGTGGCTCAAATATTGGCTGACATTCCATAGACTAAATTGGCTAATACTGTAGAGCGCAAAAGCAAAAATCAGTGGAAACAGCTTGGCCATCGTTAACCATCCACGAGCAGGTGGTGCTGCAAAGCAAAGCGGATCACATCCACGTTATTGGTTAGGTTTAATTTGCTCAAAATGTTGGCTCGGTGAACGTGAACGGTTTTATGGCTGAGAAACAGCGTTTGCGCGATCTCTTTCACTTCTTTGCCTTGTACCAATAAATCAAACACTTCAACTTCACGCTTGGTAAGGTCGGCAAGCACATTATTGATATCGGGATTACTCAAATTGACCAAGGCATCGGCGCACAAATAGCGTCTGCCAGAGGCAACGGTACGAATCGCACTCACTAGCTCGCTTGGACCACATCGTTTGGATAGGTAACCTTGTGCTCCAGCATCCAAGGCTTTTTTCACAAATGAAGCAGAATCATAAATACTGAGGATGATCGCTTTGAAACGCGGGTTATGTTGGCGCAACCGCTCTAGCAGGCTCAGCCCATTTTCATCCGGCATCGAAATATCGATGATAGCAACATCAACCTCCGATTGGGTAAGGGCATGAAAGGCCTCTTTTGCACTTTCGTACTCACCTTGCACCCTTATATCTTGCTCAAGATTGAGTAGCTGAGCGAAACCCGAACGAACAATCGTGTGGTCATCCACCAGCGCAATGGTAATCATGATGTTTATCACCTAGCAAAATCAAATTCACAAAAGTGTAATGTTTTTACGCAGGGATGGCTGAGACATGTCGCACGAAGAACGATTGATGATCTAATCAATAACAAGGTATTTATAAAATAACTTTTATAACAATAGGTTGGATGGTTTTAACCGCGCATTCAGCGCTGTTATTTTTTAAACAATACCACTACCGAGCTGGCACGTTACACCAAAGTAAACTTTCGTTTAGCAAGCTCGCCATGGTCTACTATATTTTTATTATATGGCGGTTGTACAACCGAGCGGTTAGGCACGAGATGCATATAATGAAATCAGTAAAAATCCAATGGTATGTCAATTTACGACAAACATTTTTCTGCATCGCGCGAGCGTTAGATTCGGTGGGTATTGATGATATCAATCATGGTCATCGTGTTGGATATATGGCGTATTCCTGCGCCAAAGCGATGGAATGGAGTGAGGAGGAGTGTCAATTAGTTTTTTCTTTAGGTTTGATCCATGACTGTGGCGTAGCCCAGAAGCGTGATTTCTACAATCTGCTTGAAAATATGCAGCCGGATAATGTTCGTCAACACTGTGTGAGAGGTTATGAGCTGCTTTCGCATTGCCCTCCTTTGTCTCTGTTTGCCGATGCGATCTTGTATCACCACACGCCTTGGAAAGATCTGAAAAATATTGATATTGCAGATCGAGATAAACGTTTTGCTGCATTGATTTTTTTATCAGACCGGATTGATTACCTCAAAGAATTGTACCCCAAAGATCAATTTGGCAATGTAACCCAAGAGGCGCGTAATCAAGTTTGCTTAGAGATTGGGCGTTTAAGTGGCACCTTGTTTGAGCGTGACTTAGTCCGTGAAATGCAAAACTTATTGGAGAAGGAGTTTATTTGGTTCTCCATGGATTATCAGCATGTTGAAGCGTTAGGGCAGACCTTACCATCTATTCCATTCTTTGAGCAGAAGCTCGGAGTTGATGATGTGATGTCGATTGCGATGTTGATGGCGAATATCGTCGATGCCAAAAGCCAATTCACTTTCTACCATTCGCAAAAAGTGGCTGAGATTTGTCAGCGGTTAGCTAAGGAACTTGGGTTGGATCCTGAGATGCAAAAGGCTTTATACCTCACAGGCTTAGTACACGATATTGGTAAGCTCCATACCCCAGAAGATATTTTACATAAGCCTAGCAAACTCAATGAAAGTGAGTATTTGTGCATTCAGCGTCACTCTACCGATTCTCGCTACACCTTACAGATGATGTTTGGTAACTCCATGATTTGTGAATGGGCGGGTAATCATCATGAACGGTTGGATGGTTCCGGTTATCCTAGAGGGCTGCAAGGTTCAGAGATTGATCTGCCTTCTCGGATTATTGCTGTGGCCGATGTATTTCAAGCGTTAACCCAAGCGCGGCCTTATCGTGGGAGAATGTCACTCAAAGAGGTGATGAATATTCTTTCTCACGAAGTCAGTTGTGGACGCCTTGATAACCAAGTGTTTGAAGTGATAGTGCGTAATGACCAAGCGTTTTATGATTTGTCTATTCAGGAAAGTGTCAATGAATGGGTGTCTGTTCATTAGTGTGTATTTGTGACAATCCCAGTCGCTGATTGAAGGCACACAGTCTACTGATGTGGAATAAAAAATCCGGTGCAGGCACCGGACTTTTCTCTCTGTCTTTTCTATTTGTCTTTGGTCATGGCCAGCAGGCCAATCGAGACAACGGCAACCCCAAGGAAACCTGCCAGAATAATAACTGGCATGGCGCTGTAACCCAGTACATGCCAAAAAATCGATTCAAGAGTACTCATAATGGATCTCCTTATTGCCAGCCTTCAACACCATGCATGTCGGGTAGGTTATGCGCGATACCTTTATGGCAGTCAACACAGGTTTTTTCGCCAGAGGCCAATGCCGTAGAGTGCTGTTGCACTGCGCGGCTACTTTGCTCTGAAAAATCCATGTAGTTGAACTGGTGACAGTTTCGACATTCCAATGAATCGTTCTTTTTCAACCGAGCCCATTCACGTTCCGCCAAATGTGCGCGGCGGGCTTGGAACTTCTCTTGAGTATCGATAGTGCCGATAAAGTGCGCGACCAGTTCTTTGGACGCTTGCACTTTACGCACAATTTTATCTGTCCATTCGTGAGGGACATGGCAGTCAGAACAAATAGCGCGAACCCCAGAGCGGTTTGAATAGTGAATCGTCTCTTGGATTTCGGCCACAATCGGCGCGTGACAACCTGAGCAAAACTCTTCGCTGTTGGTCGCTTCCATTCCGGTGTTGAAGGCGCCCCAAAATAGCAGGCCGCCCACAAAGCCCATCAGTAAAACC
This sequence comes from Vibrio metoecus, assembly GCF_009665255.1. NCBI lineage: Bacteria > Pseudomonadati > Pseudomonadota > Gammaproteobacteria > Vibrionales > Vibrionaceae > Vibrio > Vibrio metoecus. The sequence goes on along the minus strand of NZ_CP035687.1, from coordinate 255,409 downwards.
ACACCCACGGCGGCTTTACTTGGACGAGACAAACGAAGCCAAAACGCTTTCAGAAATTTCATAAATGGCCTCTTTTCGGTTAACGAAGTGAATCAACACGTTCGAAATCGTTCTCTACCAGCGGTTTTGCATCCGCTTGAGGGACGTGACACTGCAAACAGAAGTAGCGGCGTGGAGAAACATCCGACAGTACCGCATCTTCACGATTCACAAAGTGAGTCACGCTGATCTTGGTTGCGCCCATCTCTTTGGCATTTTTCCAACTGTGACAAGAGAGGCACTTGTTCGCATTCAACGACACTTCATAGTTGCGAATGTTGTGTGGGATCAGTGGTGGCTGATAGACAAAGTCACTGTCCAACGCTTGCTCACGTGGGTATTTCTTCATTGGGTCTGCAGCGCGAGTTGCTTCAATTTCACTCGCCCCACGCAGTGATTCTAAACCACCGATACCGCCTGGATTGTTCAGCTCAGCGTGAGCGATACCTGCCAGCACAGTAAACACTGAAAGAAAGGCAATGAGTTGTTTTTTCATCGTAAATTCTCCGCCTTGCGGCTTAATACTTGGTCTGGGCTGACGGGCAGCCCAGTGCAATTAGGGTTACGCGACTTTGGTGATCTTAACCGGGCACTTCTTGAAGTCAGTCTGTTTCGAGAGTGGGTCGGTTGCATCGAGGATCAACTTATTGATCAGAATGCGAGCATCAAAGAAAGGCACGAACACCAAGCCTTTTGGCGGCTTATTACGACCGCGAGTTTCCACACGTACTCGAACTTCACCACGCGAGTTGGAGATCAGCACTTCATCGCCACGGCGTAAACCGCGTGCTTGCGCATCTTCATGGTGCATAAAGCACAGCGCATCTGGCACCGCTTTATACAGCTCAGGGACACGACGTGTCATGGTGCCGGTATGCCAGTGCTCAAGAACACGGCCTGTACAGAGCCACAGATCGTACTCTTCATTCGGTACTTCTGGTGGTGCTTCGTAAGGCGAGGAGATGATCCACGCTTTACCATCCGGTTTGCCGTAGAAGTCCCAACCTGAACCTGCTTTCGCATAAGGGTCAGATCCTTCTTTAAAGCGCCACTTAGTCTCTTTACCATCGACAACCGGCCAACGTAAGCCGCGAACTTGGTGGTAAACATCGTAAGGCGCTAAATCGTGACCATGGCCGCGACCGAACTCGGCATACTCTTCAAACAGCCCTTTCTGGATGTAGAAGCCAAAGTGGTGTGCATCATCGTTGAGTTCACGCGCTTCGCTCAGTGGGAACTTATCCACCTGACCGTTTTTGAACAGTACGTCATACAGGGTTTTACCACGGTATTGCGGTGCTTTCGCCAGTAACTCTTCCGGCCACACTTCTTCCACTTTGAAGCGTTTTGAAAACTCAATCACTTGCCATGAATCTGAGTGAGATTCTCCGACAGTTTTAACTTGTTGATACCACACTTGAGTACGGCGTTCCGCGTTACCGTAAGCCCCTTCTTTTTCTACCCACATGGCGGTTGGCAGAACAAGGTCAGCCGCTTGCGCCGTTACGGTTGGGTAAGCATCAGACACTACGATGAAGTTTTCAGGGTTGCGGTAGCCCGGTAAACGCTCAGTATTGATGTTTGGACCCGCTTGCATGTTGTTATTACATTGCACCCAGTAACAGTTCAGTACGCCATCTTTGAGCATGCGGTCTTGCTGTACCGCGTGGAAGCCCGGTTTAGGTGGGATAGTACCTTCAGGCAGTTTCCATACTTTTTCTGCAATCGCACGGTGTTTAGGGTTAGCCACCACCATGTCGGCTGGCAAACGGTGTGCAAAGGTACCGACTTCACGAGCAGTACCACAGGCTGAGGGTTGACCGGTCAGTGAGAATGGGCTGTTGCCTGGGGTAGCGATTTTGCCGGTAAGCAGGTGCAGGTTGTACACCAAACTTTGCATCCATACACCGCGAGTATGTTGGTTCATACCCATGGTCCAGAGCGACATTACTTTGGTGTTTGGATCGGCATACTGTTTCGCGAGCGTGATCAGTTTATCCGGTGCCACACCTGAAATTTCTGAGGCTTTTTCAACCGTGTATGGCGCAACCGATTTTTTGTACTCTTCAAACGAAATATCGCTGACATCACCAGAGTTGGGATTTTTCGCCTTTTTCTGCAGTGGGTCATCGTCACGCAGACCGTAACCGATATCCGTTACCGCTTGTTTGAAGTGGGTGTGTTTGTTCACAAAGTCCCAGTTCACCGCATCGTTTTGAATGATGTAGTTGGCGATGAAGTTGGCAATCGCTAAGTCAGACTGTGGGTGGAAAATGTAGCCGTGATCTGCCAACTCAAATGAACGGTGGTAATACGTTGAGAGCACATTCACTTTAACGTGAGGATGGCTTAGACGACGATCAGTGATGCGAGTCCAGAGAACTGGGTGCATTTCCGCCATGTTTGAACCCCAAAGCACAAAAGCATCGGCATGTTCAAAGTCGTCATAACAGCCCATAGGTTCATCAATACCAAAGGTACGCATGAAGCCTACTACCGCAGAAGCCATACAGTGGCGCGCGTTCGGGTCAATGTTGTTGGAGCGGAAACCGGCTTTCATCAGTTTCACCGCGGCATAACCTTCCATGACTGTCCACTGACCAGAACCGAACATACCTACACTGGTTGGGCCTTTGGCTTTAAGCGAGGCTTTCCATTTTTCAGCCATCACATCAAATGCGGTATCCCAAGAGACTGGAGTGAATTCACCGTCTTTGTGGTATTGACCATCTTTCATACGCAGCAGAGGCGTTTTTAAGCGATCTTGGCCGTACATGATTTTTGAGAGGAAGTAGCCCTTAATACAGTTAAGGCCTTTGTTCACTGGCGCTTCAGGGTCACCTTGAGTGGCGACAACGCGACCATCTTGGGTACCGACCAGCACAGAGCAACCTGTACCACAAAAACGACAAGGCGCTTTGTCCCAATGAATAGCGGTTTGATCGGAGCTAGCGATCAAGTTGGTGGCAGAAGCGGGGAGGGTGATCCCTGCAACCGCCGCAGCTGAGGCGGCTGCGTTTGCTTTCACAAACGCACGTCTGGTCATTTTCATACATTACCCTCGAGTTCAGAAAAGGTATTTCCAGTGTGTAATAATTCCTTCCTACGGAGTGCCGTCACGACATCGGCGACAGGCTATCTCAGCAGTTTGGCTATAGTTCTTCTTCTGTTGCTGTTTCTACCTGATGGAAAACCAAAAAAGCGTTAAGCACATTAGGAAGATTATTTATCTGTTCAATTGTTTCGGTGATAAATCCTTGACGATCGGTTTCAATCACCACGACGAGTTTGCCTTGCGGATCTTCGCCGTAAATTTCCACGTCACGCAGTTCGCTCACTTGCTGTTTTACGGTGAGTAGATGCTCTGGCAAGGTGTGAACCACCAAGCTGGAGATGTGTACTTCATGCAGTGAAGCTACAGGTTGTGACATATTGCTCTCCCATTTATCCACGCCGTCTAAGCGATGTTTTGAGTATAGTGAACCGTCATTGCGTTGCTTGGACAAACTGGAACGCAAGCACCGCAACCAGAACAGTTTTGCGAGTTCACTTGTGGGCTCGCAGTGCGACCAATTTGTAGCGCAAAATGAATGGCCTCTTCTGGGCAGGCATCTTGGCAAGAACGACACTCAACTTGGTTATTCGCTAAACATTGGTTGGAGATGTCAACCGCAGCTATCCAAGGGGTTTGGTCTTGTGGTAGGAAAATTGGTTCAGGGCAGCTTTGAGCGCATTGATAGCAAAATGTGCACTCATCCACAGTAAAATTGACCCGTGGAAAACCGCCATCACCTTTTTCAATAATGTGGGTTTCACAGGCATCTACGCATTTACCACAACGGGTGCATTCATCGATAAAAGTTTGTGGACGTGCTAACCAAGGTAGTCGGACTTGGCTCTGGTCTAACTGACGAGCGGGGGCAAACCAGCGTCGTTTACTTAAATCGACCATCTCATCTCTCCCAAACCGTTCACAACTTGCCACATTTCGATACACAAATTGTAGTTTTTGACATATTAGTATAAATACCTCTTAGGAGGTAAATGGGGTGGTGGATTGTTTTGGATCAATAAATTAACCTGCGCGTTTCGGATAGTGTGTAGCCCTAAAGAGGTGGAGCTTTGGTCATTAATGAAAGAGAAACCGCATTGTCGAGTCCAGTTCGTAAATCATTAACTCGTACTATGGCGAAAGCCATGTTGTTGATTCTGTTTCTATCAGCGTTGACAACGGGGGTGGCGATCGTAACGTTGGCGTCTTCTCTCAATGATGCGGAAGCGGTGAATGTGTCAGGCTCGATGCGGATGCAAAGCTACCGTTTAGCGTACGATATCCAAACCCAATCGCCGGATTATCCTGCCCACATATTTTTGTTTGAAAACTCGCTCTATTCGCCTTCAATGCTTGCTCTGCTAGATTGGACAGTGCCAGATGATATTCAACAGGATTATTACCAGTTAATAGAACGCTGGCATCGACTGAAAAAAGTGCTTAACAGTGAGCACAAAGCGGAATATCTCCATCATGTCGCACCTTTTGTCAGTTTAGTCGACAACTTCGTTCTTAAGCTGCAGCGTTTTTCTGAGCGTAAGTTAATTGCTTTAGCGGCAGTCGGCAGTTTTGGCTTAGGGGGGATTTTTGCTGTTTCCCTGTTCGTGGTTTACTACATTCGAGAAGAAGTCGTACGTCCGCTCAATGCGATGGTGGCCGCCAGTGAGAAGATTAAAAACCGCATTTTTGAGGTTTCATTGGATGAAAGCAGCAGCACAGAAATGGGGATTTTGACCCGTACCTTTAACAGTATGGCGGGGGATCTCGGCAAGCTGTACCGTGGGTTAGAGCATGCGGTCAATGAAAAAACACACAAACTACAAATGGCAAATCAGTCCTTGCAGGTGTTGTACCACTCCTCACAAGAGCTGACGGCATCACGCATCACCGCGAGTAATTTCCAAACCATTCTTCGCCATTGGATCCGGGTCGATGGCATTAACGCACTACGCTTGGAAATTGAAGAAGAAGCGGGTAAGTCATTAATTTTGCAAGAAGGTGAACCAAGCGGAGCGGAGATGTTCCACACTCCACTGACGTTGGATGGACACCATCTTGGCCTTTTATATTGGGATGCAGGATCGCCAGAGCCGGATCGGGCTCTGATTGATAACTTTGCGCTGATATTGTCGCGAGCCATTTATTACAATCAGGCGCAGCGACAAGCTGAGCAGCTGCTTTTGATGGAGGAGCGAGCCACCATAGCACGTGAATTGCATGATTCGTTGGCTCAGTCGCTCTCTTATTTGAAAATTCAATTAACCCTGTTGAAACGTTCAGTGATGCCATTAAAACCTTGTGGTGATCTGAGTAAGACGGAAAGTATTATCAGCGAGATCGATAAAGGCCTATCGGATGCTTATACCCAATTGCGTGAGCTGCTGACCACTTTCCGCCTCACTTTAACGGAGGGCAGTTTTGGTCAGTCTCTACAAGGCATGTTGAGCCAGCTTTCGGGGCAAACGGAAGCTAAAATTGAACTGCACAATGCACTTTCCTCAATAGCGTTGGATGCTCATCAGCAAGTGCATCTCGTGCAGTTGATCCGAGAAGCGACCATCAATGCCATCAAGCATGCTAATGCCAATCGAATTGTGGTCAATTGCCAAGAAGTCGGTGATACAGTTCAAGTCACTATTGAAGATGATGGCGTGGGCTTTGACCCACAAGATCACAAGCTCAACCACTATGGTATGAGCATTATGCAAGAACGTACCGCTCGCTTGCGCGGCGAATTAAAAGTGGAATCCGCTCCGGGTAAAGGCTGCAAAATTGTGCTGACTTACCAACAGGGCGAGGAGAAAAATAAAAATGAGTTGTAGAGTATTATTGGTGGATGATCACCCGCTGATGCGCCGTGGTATCAATCAATTATTAAGTTTTGAAGCTGAATTCGAGGTGGTTGCCGAAGCAAGTAACGGTGCGGAAGCGATCGCTCTGGCGCATGACTTACAACCTGATTTGATCCTGCTCGATCTCAATATGAAAGGCATGTCGGGCTTGGATACGCTGACGGCATTGCGTACCGATGAATGTGACGCCTTAGTGGTGATCCTCACTGTCTCCGATAGTGCAGCAGATATTGAAGCACTGGTCAAAGCTGGCGCTGACGGCTATTTACTGAAAGATACCGAGCCAGACCAGCTTGTGTCGTTACTAAAACAAGCCATGCAAGGCGAAAAAGCCTTTAGTGAGTCGGTAGAGCGTTACCTTTTAAATCGCGATGCAGCGAGTAACCCTTTTGAAGCGCTGACGGAACGTGAAATGCAAATTATGTCAGAAGTCGCGAAAGGCTATCGCAACCGACAAATTGCCGATCGATTGTTTATTTCAGAGTCGACGGTGAAAGTGCATATGAAAAGTTTATTGAAAAAACTGAATGTGCCTTCGCGCACCGCTGCCACGATTCTTTATTTAGAACGATACGCAAGCTAAACAGCAGCATTCAGACGAGAAGGTATATACTGGTTGATAAGATAGCTTGAACTCTTACGGATTAAGGGGAAAGTGATGCTCTCAATCTTTGATATCTACAAAATTGGGGTTGGTCCTTCCAGCTCGCATACTAATGGGCCGATGATTGCAGGTTACCGTTTTGTGCAGCAGTTATTGCCACAACTCAATAAGGTTGGTCGCATACAGGTCGATCTGTATGGCTCGTTATCACTGACTGGCAAAGGCCATCATACTGATCGTGCTACCTTGCTTGGCTTAATGGGCAATCAACCAGCCACTATCAAGATTAGTGAAGCCAACCAGACTCTGCGTGAAGCGTTGCAAACGGGTAAGCTGCATCTTAATGGTCAGCATGACATTGTCTTCGATTACCATCACGATCTTCTTTTTCATCAAGATAATCTGCCGCTGCATGAAAATGGTATGACGCTGAGTGCGTTTGATGCACAAGGGCAGCAGATTGATTTTGAAACCTATTATTCTGTTGGAGGCGGGTTTGTTGCCACCGCTGAGCAACTGAAAAATGGCACCGCCAGTGCCGATATTTCTGTCACTTATCCTTTCCGAAGCGCAGATGAAATGCTGCACCAAGCTGAAAAAAATGGCTTGAGTTTAGGCGGAATAATTTTGCGTAATGAGCTGGCGTTTCAAGACATGGCGATGATTGATGCCAAAGCCGATCAAATCTGGCAAGTGATGAGCCAATGTATGGAACGTGGTTTTGCCACCGAAGGTATTTTAGAGGGCGGATTGAATGTCACTCGCCGTGCACCTAATTTACTCAAAAAGCTAGAAGCGAATGCGGCGATTGAAAACGATCCGATGGAAGTGATGGATTGGATTAATCTCTTTGCTTTTGCGGTGAGTGAGGAGAATGCCGCTGGCGGACAAGTGGTGACATCGCCAACCAATGGGGCGGCGGGCGTGATCCCTGCGGTTTTGATGTATTACCACCGCTTTATCAAGGCGCTCGATACCAAGCAACTCAAGGATTTTCTCGCCGTATCTGGCGCGATCGGCATCTTGTACAAAACCAATGCCTCCATTTCTGGAGCCGAAGTCGGATGTCAGGGCGAAGTTGGCGTTTCGTCTTCTATGGCTGCGGCAGGCTTAACGGCTTTACGTGGCGGCAGTAACGAGCAAATCTGCATGGCGGCAGAAATCGCCATGGAACATTCATTGGGCATGACATGTGATCCCATCGGGGGATTGGTACAGGTGCCTTGTATTGAACGTAACGCGATGGGCGCAGTGAAAGCGATTAATGCCTCACGCATGGCACTCAAACGTACCAGCAAATGTTTGATTTCACTCGATAAGGTGATTGAGACCATGTATCAAACCGGAAAAGACATGAACAAGAAATACCGAGAAACGTCATTAGGTGGGTTGGCGCTAATCCACCTTGCACCACCTTGTGAGTGATCGAAAATTGGTAATAGGAAAAAGCGCGGTTCTCTGAATCCAGTCGTTCTCAGAATCAAAAAGAAAGGGCGTGATATTCACGCCCTTTTGAATTTTGCTCATTGCTCGCACAATTAAGCGTACATAGGTACCAGAACCATAGTGCCGATGATAACGGTTAAAAGCCCCAGTAAAACAGGAACCGAAGTCCGTTTTACCACTTCAAATGGGCTGATTTTACCCATACCTGCGGTTGCAACGACTACACCTGAAACCGGAGAAATCGTACGACCAAGGTTAGAGGCTTGTAGCATTGGGATAATCAAGAATGCAGGGCTTAATCCCATTTTTGCCGCCAGTGATGGCGCGAGTTCCACAAACGCATAGAAAGGTGCGTTACCAGATCCAGTCGCAATTGCTGCGGCTACCGTTAAGCCCGTTAGGATTAACATAAGTGCTATACCACCTGCACCGGCGACTTCCGCTAGATGCAGCAGGTTATCGATCGCGCCGATCGACATCAAACCTTGTGCAAAAACCCCCGCCGCGACTAATAGCATCACCACGCCTTTGAACGCATCCGCCATACCTTCGTAGCAGGCTTCAAGATCTTCCAAGGTTTTCTTACCGTTGAAACGCTTGGTGATGTAATCCACAATCACACCAATAAAGATTGAAAGAACAACGATAGTGTAAATATCTAGCGTAATGCCAGGCAGAGTTTCACCATTGAAAACAAACACGCCAATGATAGGTAGGAAAGGCAGAATGGCGTAATACGCTGGCGCTTTCACTTCCATTTCAGAAAGGTCTACTTTCTCCATCGGAGTATTGTCTTTTTTGTCGAGGTATTTGTTCCAGAAGTAGGCTGCCGCTGCCATCACAATGATCGCGCAGATAGAAACAGGTAATACGGTTTCAACCGCAAATACGTGCAGTGGTAGGCCTGATTTTTCAGCCGCGATGACAACGTCACCTGAGGTTGGTGACAAAATGATCGCAGCTGGGGAGGCACACACTGCCACGGCGGCTGGGCGAGAAATACCCATCGCGGTCATCATTGGGAATAAGGTTGCCATTAACAAAACACCGAGACCGGTTGCTGAGCTCACGGCCAGTGACATTAAGCACGCCACAATATATGCCGCCACGAGTAAAACGTATGGCGATTTAATAAAAGAAAGCGGTTTAGAAAACTGTTTGACCACCACATTATTCGCACCGATGTGGGTCATATAAGAGGCAAAACCACACAGCAACATAATCTGCATACCTAAGCCGCCGCCGCGGTTTTGCAGCATATATTTCACATACTCCATTGAGTCAGTGAGTAGGTTACCGGTGGTGTCCATTTTTCCAGGCAGAACCTTGTGACCCAAGATCCCCGTCAAAATCAATAGCAAAATCCCTGCGGTGAGTAGGATACCCGCAGGCTTATAGCCCTTAACGATGAAATAGCCAACCGCAAAGGTTACGACTAAGCCAATCAGAAGCTCAAGCATAGCAATCTCCAAAAATGTCCGTTTATTTCAAACTGTAAAATGTATGTCAGGAATTTACTGAAAATTAATTTGTAGCACGAGTTCAACTTGCACTTTGCATGATCTAAAGCAATAAATATATCAATTATTATTGGTGATTAATTCTTGATAATTGTTTGTTCTTTATTGGTTAATAATGTGTTGTGGTTAATTTTTGGTTATTTATATCGAAAGTGGATGATTTCGTGGTGTGGCGATAGATGTGGTGAGTGAATATTAATCATCCCTTAGTTGAGTGTTCCAAAAAGAGTAAAGGCTCCTAAAGGAGCCTTAATTCATGAGTCGTCGCTAGTTTTAGATTAGTGACGGCGGTTGGTGCGAAATTCCGCCACAGCCTCATCCATGGCATGAGCTTGGCGAGATACCGTATCGACTTCAGTGAGACATTGTTGTGCTGAACGCATGTTATTCTCTGAAATAGTATTGAGTTCCGTGATGGATTCACTGACATGATTCATTACGCTGCCTTGCTCTTCAATGGCGGCGGCAATGCGCTGAGAATTATCTTGAATGGTGCTCATGTCTCGCAGGATCTGCTGTAAGCTCTCATCTAGTTGAGTCGATGCCGTAAGAGTGGCTTGTCCTTGGTTGTTGCAGAGATCAATATCATCAACCACCTGGCTCATTTGTGACTGAATATTTGAAACAACACGAGTAATTTCTTCTGTCGACTGATGCGTTCGGGTGGCTAATGAACGGACTTCATCGGCAACTACTGCAAACCCACGTCCTTGTTCTCCGGCACGAGCAGCTTCGATGGCGGCGTTGAGTGCCAAAAGGTTAGTTTGCTCAGCAATTCCTTGAATGATGCTGACAGCACCACCAATTTTCTCAACAAATTCGTTCAGCGAACCAATCGAGTGCTGGCTTTTTTGCAAGGTAGAAGAAAGCAGATCGATATTTTTCACTGTGGTAACCACCACACTACGGCCATGTTCTGCGTTGCGCGCGGCTTGGTTTACGCCCTCTGCTGCTACGTTGGTGCTTTCGGAAATTTCGCTGATTGTGGAAACCATTTGTTGCACTGAAGTTGCCATCAATGCCATGTGTTCCGATTGCACATTGAATTGTTCGATCACGCCTTCCAACTCGTTATGCATGCTAGAGGTACTGGTATACAGTTGGTGGGATTTGCTTTGAGAGCCGCTGATCAACTCTTCAAATTTATCCAATAAGCCATTGAAGTAACGAGCGACAGAGGTGATCTCATCTTGCCCTTTAATCTCAGCCCGTAATGAAATGTCATTAGATTCTGCAATACGTTGGATCACCAGAAGTAGCTGGCTCACGCGTAAGTTGATCGAGCGGCTGATCTGGAAAATAACCAATAAAATCACTAATACAACCGTAATTGTGACCGCTAGCTTAATGTTGTTCATGCTTTGCTGCTTTTCATCGACCGCTTTGGTGAGCGTTTCTGAAAAGGTTTTAAACATCTCTTCTACATCGTGAGATTGGGAGCGAGTGCTACCGAGTAAGCCTTCGTTATATTTCAAGCCGATCACTTTTTCTTGAGCAACCACCGCCTGCGCTGCGGTAATCAGTTGTGCATATTGACCTAGCGCTGTCGAATTGACGGAACCTGCCAATGTTTGCTGATGAAAATCAGTAAGGGCTAATAACTCTTCGGCAGTCGCTTGCTGTTTGGCTTGGTTGAGTGCTTGATAGTAATTTTTCAGCAGGCCACTCTCTTTATCTAAACCGAGAGTTTGGTAAGCCTTAACCAATTGTTCAAAACCTTGTTTGTATTGCAACAAGTCAGTACGCAGGGCATTGGAATCACCGAGCTTGTATTTGAGCATGATCGCATCAAGTTCAGCTTGTAAGCTAAGGAAGAGGTCGCTATTTTTTTGGAAGGTATCCAGATACTTAGCATCGCTGCGTAGCAAAAAGTCTTTTTCGTTGCGTCTTAAGTTGAGGAGTCTTACTTCCAGTTTGTCGACTTGGTTGATTGCTCGATTGAGTTCATCGTTGGTGTGGGCAAATTGTGAGGTAGTAAAGAAAATTGCGATGGATCCTAAAATGGCTATGATGCCTAAAGTGTAAAGCTTAATTCTAATATTCATGGTGTTACCTACTTATTATTCTTGCTCAATTGACAACCAATAAGTGTTGATAGGTGTCTTGGTGCAAACCATTCGGCAGTGTACCGAGAATAATTAAACTATCAATACTAGTGTCGTTCATGGTTTTCGGCTTTATATTAAATATTAATGACAAATTTATTACAGAAATGGGTGATGATGTGTTTGAGATCGACTTTGATGATTATGACGGATTTATATTTGACATGGATGGAACGCTGCTCGATACCATGCCAGCCCATTTAGCGGCTTGGAAAGAGGCTGCTGAGCATTTTAGCTTCCCATTTGATGAACAGTGGCTACATGGCTTAGGTGGTATGCCGAGTGCCAAAATTACGATGCATATCAATAAAAAATTAGGATTAACCCTCAATCCGGATCTCGTTGCGGGTTACAAGATGGATCGGTTTGCGAGTATCGGGATGCAAGCTGAGGTGATCCCTGCAACCTACGCTTTATTGTGTGAATGGTATGGTAAAAAGAAGATGGCGATTGGAACGGGCAGCCAACGTGATAGTGCTTTGCGTTTATTGGAAACCGCACAAGTGCTGGATAAATTTGATACGGTTGTAACGGCAACCGATGTAACGGAGCATAAACCACACCCTGAAACCTTTTTAATGGCGTGCGAACAACTGCAACTGCAACCCAAGCGATGTTTGGTTTTTGAGGATACTCAGTTGGGTTTACAAGCTGCACACGCTGGAGGCATGGATTGTGTATTGGTGACGCAGCAGGGATTAGCCTTTTATCCTTGTGCGGCGTAAATAAAAAAGCTGCCTCGGCAGCTTTTTTATTGTCAGGTCGAAATCCTGTTGTCACTTATTCGATAGCGAGTAGTTCGACTTCAAAGATCAGCACAGCAGAAGGTGGGATCGGGCCTGTACCACTTTTTCCATAGCCTAGGTTACTGGGAATATAGAAGCGTGTTTTTTCACCCACCACCATCAGTTGTACACCTTCTTGCCAGCCTTTGATGACTTGATTGAGACCGAAACTGATAGGTTCACCACGCTCGACGGAACTGTCAAACACTGTCCCATCCAGCAACTCACCATGATAGTGCACTTTCACTCGACTTTTCGGGCCTGGGTGCTCAGTGCCTGTTCCTGCTTGCAACACTTCATATTGCAAACCGCTATCGGTTGTAATCACATTTTCACGTTGACCATTTTCAGCTAAAAACTGCTGGCCAGCAGAAAAGTTGGCGTCGGCAGCTTTATGATTAGTCCAAGTTCGATAAATCATGAAGCCAGCGAGTAGAGCAACCACTAAGGGAATAATAATTTTAGACATAAAGCGTATATCGTCCTTTAACAAATGTCTTTCCCATCAACGCTGTTTGAAAATGAAAGCGTCTGACCATGAGGCCATCAGGGAGTGATGAATGGCTGACATTCTAACGAGGGATTATGTGATGGCAAGCCAGCCATTTGTAAATTGTTGTTGATGGACGATAAAGTTTTTCAAAAAGTGCCGATAACCTAATAGAGTTCAATGGCTGAGTGTTGGAAATGAAAGTCTGGTTTTTGTGCATTGCATTTGTTCTAACCGGGTGTGGTTCGTTAGCTACGGATCGCATGTTTAACGACAATATGCTCGATGTTGCTCCGAAAGGGGACTTCGATGTTCGTTATCCAGAATGGGGTTATGCGCCACAACAGAGTGTGAGTGTAGCTCAAACGCCAAAAATGCAGGCGAGATCTTCAAGTTACGAACAACTACGCCAATATCTCGTGAGTAACGGTATTGAGCACGAAATCATGCCCGGTGACTACCCAATGATCAAACTCAAAAACACCATTAAATTTGAGACGGGTTCAGCCAAAGTCAGCGCCTCTTCAAAGCAATGGCTCGATAAAATGGCGCAATTTTTAGCCGGAGAATCGGGTGTCGATATAGTGTTAGAAGGGCATACAGACAACACTGGAACTCAAAAATTTAATGATAAGTTATCGGAAAAACGTGCCACCTCAGTGAAGTCTGCTCTGGTGCATCGGCAGGTTGCACAGAATGTTATTTATACTCGCGGCTACGGTGAACATGTTCCTGCGTGTAACAATAACACCAAAAAGGGACGAGCTTGTAATCGCCGAGTAGAAGTTCGGTTTATCCTGTCTTCTAATTAAAGGATGTAAGATCTGTCTTTTAAATGAGATAGTCATCAAAACAAACAGAAGCACCAGTTTGACGGAAATTCATAGCATGAGTTTCCGTTTTCTATTTCTTTGAAAGCATTAACCTTACTAATTTTGATGTAATTCACGTTTGCATATTTCATCTGGTTTATCGGTTTGAGTTTTTGGAAACAAGTGTGTATACATTTGCGTTCATAAAAAACAACACTAGAACAACAAAGTATTATGTCAGCCTATTTAGCCTCTGCTTCACAAGAAGTTCTCGTTGGTGATCATGAACAACTGGTATCCACGACGGATTTAAAAGGTGTCATTACTTACTGCAATGACACTTTTTGTCGGATCGCAGGATTTGAACCCAATGAGTTACTTGGACAAAATCACAATATTGTTCGACATGCATCAATGCCCAAAGCGGCGTTTGCTGATATGTGGCGTCACCTAAAGCAAGGTCATGCATGGCGAGGTATTGTAAAAAATAAAACAAAAACGGGTGGTTACTACTGGGTGGATGCTTATGTAACGCCTATTCATGAACACGGAAAAATAGCCGGTTACCAGTCCGTTCGGGTCAAAGCCCAAAGGCAGTGGGTCGATATTGCTAATAAGGCCTATCAAGCTTTGCTTGCCGCAGAAAAAGCGGGAAAGCAATTTCAGCTAAAACTGAATGCGTCGCTGCGTTATGCCTTATTGATTGGTGCGCTAATGTCTCCTGCGTTGGCACACTGGTTTAACGTGGATGAAGCATGGCAATGGTTAAGCAGTTTAATGCCTTTGGGAGCATTGGCTTTACTGTTTCGTCAGGAGTTATTGTACACACCACTCCAACTGAAACGCTTACAGAATGAATATGATAGCGTCAGTCGCTTTGTTTACTCGGGTTCGAGTTCCTTTTCTGTTGCCGATTACCATTTAAAAATGGCGTCGGCGCGGATCCGCACCATCTTGGGGCGAATGATGGACTCAGCACGTCCATTGGGTGAACTTGCCAATCAGCTGCATGTGACGACGCAAGAAGTACATCAAGCGTTGGCTGCACAAAACAGCAACATCCAAGCCGTAACGCTGGCCACCGATGCTGTCGAGAGCGCCGCTGAGCGGGTTTCGAGCCATACTCAATCGGCTCATCAATTGATTGATCAAGTGCAACATCATTGTGCCGATACCAAGCACAGCATCAATGTTACCCATCAGAATTTACAGCGACTGGCCACGCAAGCTGATAGTGCTGCCTTGACAACACTAAAACTGAGCGATCAAGCACAGCAAGTTGGGCAATTGATGAGTGAAATCGGTGGGATTGCTGAGCAAACCAACCTATTAGCACTCAATGCGGCTATCGAGGCCGCCCGAGCCGGTGAACAAGGACGGGGGTTTGCGGTCGTTGCGGATGAAGTACGTGCTTTATCAGGACGAACGCAGCGCGCGACACTGCAAATCCAAACCAGTATCGACGCTATGCTGGCAACCATTGATGGATGGCGAGCCGATATTTCTGCTAGCCGAGATCAAACCGAGCAATGTGCTCAAGATGCCAATACCACATTATGTCAGTTACACGAGGTGGAATGCGTGATGGGGGAGATGCAGCATGTGGTTGGAGAAGTGGCTAGCGCAGCTCAACATCAACGTGAATTAACGGCAGAAGTCAATCAACACATCCATTCGATTGCTAGCGCCGCAACGCAAAACTTGATGGCGACACACACCGTTGAGGAATTTGCAGTGGCAATGAGTGGGAAAGTGACGGAGTTCAGTGCACTTTCTCAGCAATTTGCAGAAAAATAAGTGCCACTGACTTAGCGAGTATTACAAAAAATGGCCACATTATGTGGCCATTTCAGTTTTAGCGAGTGCTTGATTTTAAACGGTCGCTTTTAGCGGTTGCTCAGCATGAAGCTTCTGCTGTAGATAGGATTCCACTTCCTCAACCACACTTGTATCGTGATTTAAACCGAGT
Source organism: Vibrio metoecus (assembly GCF_009665255.1). Classification (NCBI taxonomy): domain Bacteria; kingdom Pseudomonadati; phylum Pseudomonadota; class Gammaproteobacteria; order Vibrionales; family Vibrionaceae; genus Vibrio; species Vibrio metoecus. The sequence goes on along the minus strand of NZ_CP035687.1, from coordinate 239,735 downwards.
TTGCTTCTGCGCCAGAAAATGTCTTGTGCGTGACGGGCAAACTCGTTATCCCAAAGATAATCCACTTCTCTTTGATAAAGTTCACCGCTGAAGGCGATGCCTAAATCCTCGATACCCGTCACTCCAGCAAGTAATTGTGAAGTGCGGCTGCCATAGCTGCGCAGCCAACGCTCAATCACTGACTCAGTGATAAAAGGAAAGGCCACCACCAGCTGGTTTTTTAAGGCTGCATAGTCAAAGTTTTCACCACCTGGCAGAGGTGCATCCGCTGTCCAAGGGGCTTTCATTTTCGGGAAGAAAGGAGCGAGATGTTTCATCGCTGCTTCGCCTAGTTTGCGATACGTCGTGAGTTTACCGCCAAAAATGGACAGCAGCGGCGCTTCATCAGCTTGTTGATCCAGAGACAGAGTGTAGTCACGAGTAATGGCTTGTGGCGAGTTCGATTCGTCATCACACAATGGGCGTACACCACTGAATTCAGCAATGATGTCCGAACGCGTGATTTCGCGCATAAAATGCTTGTTCACAATCGAAATCAAATAATCACGCTCAGCATCGGTAATCGCCACTTTTCTTGGGTCGCCTTTGTATTCGACATCGGTTGTACCTATCATCGAGTATGCATCAAGATAAGGGATGACGAAGACAATGCGCTTATCTTCATTTTGCAGAATATACGCCTGCGGCTCATCGTGAATGCGTGGCACGATAATGTGTGAGCCTTGGATTAAACGAATACCGTAAGGGGAGCTGACGTGAGCATTCTCGTTTAAAAACTGTTTTACCCAAGGGCCTGCTGCATTCACAAGTGCATGACTACGGCGCTCAAAGCGTTGTTGAGTCTGCTCATCAAGTAGCGTCACATGCCATAAATCGCCCATACGCTCAGCTTTTTCGACTGTGCAGTAGTTCAACACTTCTGCGCCTTGTTCTTGAGCTTGCATGGCGTTGAGGATCACTAAACGAGCATCATCAACCCAGCAATCGGAATACTCAAAACCAATTTGCATTTCAGGTTTAGTCACGGAGCCTGCTTTTAAGGTGACTTTGTGACTTGCAGGTAGGGAAGTGCGTTTGCCCAAATTGTCATAAAGAAACAGACCGGCGCGGATCATCCATGCAGGGCGTAAGAAAGGACGATGTGGCAAACGAAAACGCATCGGCGTCACGATGTGCGGCGCTTTTTTCAAAAGCACTTCGCGCTCCGCCAGTGCTTCACTGACTAAGCGAAATTCATAATGTTCTAAATAGCGCAAACCACCGTGCACCAACTTTGAGCTGGCAGAAGAGGTTGCGCTAGCAAAATCTTTGGCATCGTATAAGCCAACTTTTAATCCTCGTCCTGTCGCATCTGCGGCAATGCCAGCGCCATTAATACCACCGCCAACAATAATCAAATCGAGCACTTCATCTTGGGTAAAACGTGTTGAGCGAGCGTTCATTTTCTATCTCCGCGCTTAATTGTTTTCGTTTTTGTTCTTTAATGTTCGTATGAAAGCATTAAAACATAGGAATGCGCAATATTTCTACTATGAATTTTGATCTTGATCATAAATGAACGAGGGAAATGGGTGTAATGAGCGCTCGAATATTCCATTTTTACTGGATCCGCATGTGTGTGGCTGCTGTACCAATCCGTTTGGGTATGGGATAAGACGTGATGATTTTTCAGGTAGGTAACGTTCCCGAAAAAGTAAAGAGAAATTTACCATAGAGATCACAATCTCTATTTAAGCTCACAGAAATGAGCAATTCCTGACCTGAACTCGAATAAGGCAGTTTTCCCTCTTGAACGCTTTGGTTAGACTCAGTTCAAAGCACATTTTGAGGAGTGATTCTATGTCAAGAGTATGGCTGACAGGCGATGCGGTGGTCGATCTGATCCCAGATGGGCAACAGCATTATTTAAAGTGTCCGGGTGGTGCACCCGCTAATGTTGCCGTCGCGATCGCCCGCTTATCCGGTCGCAGTGCTTTTTTTGGTCGAGTCGGGAACGATCCCTTTGGACGATTTATGCAACAGACACTCACTGCCGAGCAAGTGGATTGCCAGCACTTGTATTTCGACCCCGTACATCGCACTTCCACTGTGGTTGTTGACCTTGATGAGCATGGAGAGCGCAGTTTTACCTTTATGGTGAAACCGAGCGCGGATCAATTCCTGCAACTCAGTGATATTCCCTCTTTTCAAAAAGGGGAGTGGCTGCATGTCTGTTCGATTGCTTTGGCCAATGAACCGAGCCGCAGCTCGACCTTTGCCGCAATTGCGCAAATGAAAGAGGTGGGGGATATGTCAGCTTTGATCCTAACCTGCGTGAAGAAGTATGGTCAGAGCCGCAAGAATTACAGGCCACTGTCATGCGTGCCGTTCGTTTGGCGGATGTGGTGAAGTTTTCGGAGGAGGAATTACAGTTTCTAACCGGAACTCAGTCGATTGAAGAAGGATTACAGGTGATAGCTGATTTCCAGATCCCTCTTGTCGTCGTGACATTAGGCGCGAAAGGGGCGCTGGTGGTAACGCCAAACTCGCAGCAAATTGTGTCGGGCAAGGCAGTCAAACCGATTGATACAACGGGCGCGGGAGATGCGTTTGTTGGCGGCTTGCTCTATCGATTATCCGTGGCGCAAGATTGGCATAACCAAGCCACGATTTTAGATGCCGTCAAATGGGCTAATGGCTGTGGCGCTTTAGCGACCACACAGAAAGGAGCCATGACCGCACTTCCGAATCAAGCGGCGCTGCATGCCTTTTTAGAATGAAATATGGCCAGAGTGAAGATTGACTCTGGCCATATTGACTCTTCGCATAGTGGGATATATCTCTCTGAGATATATCCCCTTGCAACTTGAAGCAGTATATCTGCCACGCCAAGTTGTTTATTCAAGGCTACACATTCACTTCTAGGTTAAATGGCGCAGAAGCTGGAGCCATGTAGTACAGCTTTGCGTCTACGCTCGCGCCATGCAATGAAATACCGCTGGCATCGCGTGGGGTAAAGATGCGGCTGGTCATCACATGTTCGCCTTGATTGATGAAAATCTCTAATGAGGATTGATCAGCCAAGATGCGCAACTCAACCGTTGGGCTATCGAGCTTCAGCTCCCGAATGGTGTCCCCTTGGCGAATTTGAGTCGCAGAGCGATCGAGGCGTAATAGTCGATTTTCTGCATCTAACGTTAGCGTGACGCGATACTGCGCATTTTGCATCAAGCGTAGCTCACATCCCCAAGGCAGAGTCACTTGCAGATCAAAGCTTTTAGCCTCTAGCTCAGTGACGGTGTCACTCAAAAGCAAGGTTTGCGGTTCACTTTGCAGTGTGTCGAGTTCACGCAATGGGTGCTGATAAATCTTGTCTTCACGCCACTCTAGTTCACGGAGTGCGGTCAGTTGATGAATCCAGCCTTGGTCGCAGCTTGGGTGCTGCGTTTCATCGGGTAGTCCCATCCAGCCACACAATACTCGCCGTCCATCGGCGGTTTGCGCAGTTTGCGGTGCATAAAAATCAAAGCCTTCATCCAGTGGCCAACCCTGCAGTAACGCTATTTCGCCTTGTGTATTCTGGGTCGCTCGAAAGATCCGATTTTGATGTTCAATGGTGTGATGAGGATTCGCCGATGCGATGCCTTGTGGCCCGAACACAAAAAAGGCTTCACCTTGCAGTTCAAACCAGTCAGGACACTCCCACATATACCCGTAATCGCCAAGTTCATCGCCATAGAGCTTATCGAAATGCCAATGGAGTAAGTCATCTGAGTGGTAGACCGCCAGTCGTCCTTGATGAGCGAGCGTTTGCGCACCAAGCAACATCTGCCACTTTCCTTGGGTGTAAATCACTTTAGGATCCCGGATATGTTCGGTCACGCCTTCAGGTAAACACCGAATCACAGGCCCTAACTTTTCAAACTCACCATTGGCGCTCATGCGCGCGGTGCACTGCATGGTTTGGCGTTGGCGTTCTGCACCTAAGCGCGTGTTGCCGGTATAGAAAAGCCATAAATCTTGTTGATGGCTGACCGCATGACCTGAAAATACCCCGTGACTATCAAACCAATCCGAAGGTGTTAGGGCGACCGACTGCCACTGCCAATCGACTAAATCGAGGCTCTTAAGATGCACCCAGTATTTATCTTTGTGTTCGCAAGCGAAAGGATGCCATTGATAAAAGAGGTGGTATTCCCCTTGATGATAAATAAAGCCGTTAGGGTCGTTGAGTAAGCCCTGTGGTGGTGAGATATGCCACTGGGGCCGATAAGGGCAGTCTAAGGCTGTTTGATAAGGGAGAGTTTCAAGCTTTTGGCGCTCGGCAATCGCTTTACCTATCGCGGCGAGTTGCTGATCGGACACTTCAGCAGTGCGTTGAACAGAGAGTTGCCACTCTCCGAGTACTGATTGCAAACTCACATCATCAGGAAGGTGAGGGGTATGCGGGGGATGTTTTAGTGCCAAAACCACTTGCCCCTGTGGAGCTAAAATGCGCGTGACATTGTTTATTCCACCCGCGAGTTCGAGCAGCGTATCTAATAACATGGACTTACCTAACCACTAAATTCGGGAACGTTCTCAATTTAGCGCCGCAAAATCGGTAAAGCAAGTATTTCATGGTTAGACTGGGCAAGTCTCACGTTGAATGTTTTGGAAGGTCAGTACCACTTTGCTCATCTCTTGTCCACGTCCGGCGATGCGTTCTAATAGCATTTTCGCAGCATTTTCTCCTGCTTTATCAAAAGCATAGTTAAAAGTGGAGAGTGGGGGATTGCTGACATAAGCCAACTCATCATTACCGACACCGAGCAGTTTGACTTGCTGTCCAACGTGAACCCCAAGCTCTTGCAAGGCTTTAATGGCGCCAACCGCTAGCCTGTCGGTGGCACAGAAAAGGCCATCGAGCTGTGGATAGTCAAGGTAGGCTTGTTTTGCCATTTGGTAGCCCGATTCTATTGAAAAATTACCGCGCGCATGAAACAGCAACGTTTGTTGATGGAACCCCAGTGCTTGCTGCAAGCCTTGTGAACGCAGCACATCAACCGCAATGTCATCACTTTGTACCCCAATAAAGCCGATCTGCTTGCAGCCTGCTTTGACTAAGCGTTGTCCTGCTTCGAAGCCGACACGGTGATCGTCATGCACAATACTGGGAATGTTATACAAAGAGCCATCTTGACCAACCAAAACCACAGGTACCGCCGAGTGTTGAATCGCATGTATCAGCGGCTGATCAAGGTGAGTGGCATAAAACACAATACCTTCCACCCGCTTTTGATTAAATATCTGAATATATTCAATTTCCTTTGCATGGACTTGATGAGTATTGGCCAGTAAAACATGTTTACCTGCTTGCTCAAAAATAGCGGTAAGTCCATCCACACCTTGCGCTGTTGCGTGAGAGGAGACGCGCGGCACAATCACGCCAATTAAGTTGGTTTTTTGTGATTTGAGGTCTTTAGCGACTTGATTGACCATATAGCCACACTGCTCAACCGCCTTTAACACTTTGATTTTTGTAGACTCTTTAACGCCATATTCATCATTAATGACGCGTGAGACGGTGGACTTAGAGACACCCGCTAAACGGGCGACATCATGCAAACTGGCCATAACGTATCCTGTAGGCTCAAAAACTGGGATGGATTGCAGAAATCAGTACAGCAATCAAACGAATGATCGGATTTTAACCCCGTTCTAAGGTTTATCCTCACGAAATTTGGCGATCCTATTCACATTTTCACTGTGTTGATTTTGACCATCACTCCGAAAAAGACAAGAATCAATTTTGCAAACGTTCCCAAAACTAATATCGAAACCAACGAACCATTCAATTACACAACAACATCCAAACGACTTGGAGCAGTAGGTAATACAATTCAAGTTGAAAGGGGATAACTACCGGGGTGAGTTATGGACTATCCAGTCATAGCAAAACAACTTCTTGAGAGCTTGGGTGGCAAAAGTAATATCCAAGCACTCGCGCACTGCGCGACTCGTTTACGTTTAGTGCTTAACGATGAAACGCAAATTAATGAGAGCGCCATTGAATCACTGCAAGGTGTCAAAGGACAATTTAAGGTCGCAGGACAGTATCAAATCATTTTCGGCTCAGGCATTGTCAACCAAGTCTATGCTGAGATGGCGAAATTGACCGGTTTGGTTGAGATGTCAACCAATGATGTCGCTTCCGCGGGTGCCGAGAAACAGAATTGGGCACAGCGCGCAGTAAAGGGATTGTCCGATATTTTTGTCCCTATCATCCCCGCGATCGTGGCGGGTGGTTTATTGATGGGACTGTTCAACGTATTGACTGCACCGGGACTGTTTATTGAAGGCCAATCATTGATTGATGCCAATCCGGGATTGGCTGATCTCGCGAGCATGATCAACACCTTCGCGAATGCCCCTTTTGTTTATTTGCCTGTATTGTTGGCATTTTCTGCCTCGCGCAAGTTTGGCGGTAACCCCTTTTTGGGCGCTGCGCTGGGTATGCTGATGGTGCATCCCGATCTCTTGAACGGCTGGGGTTTTGGCAGTGCATCCGTATCTGGCACCGTTCCAACTTGGAATATTCTCGGTTTTGAAATCGAAAAAGTGGGTTATCAAGGCTCGGTATTGCCCGTGCTGGTTTCCGCTTACATTCTGGCCAAAATTGAAAATGGCTTACGCAAAATCGTACCGTCCGTACTGGATAACTTGCTTACCCCAATGCTGGCGATTTTTATCACGGGTTTTCTGACCTTTACTGTGGTCGGACCGCTCACGCGTGATGTCGGCTTCATGTTGGGAGATGCACTGAACTGGCTGTATGATTCGGCAGGGTTTGTCGGTGGCGCACTGTTTGGCTTTATCTATGCTCCTTTTGTGATCACCGGAATGCACCATAGCTTTATTGCGATAGAAACTCAGCTACTTGCCGATATCGTGACCACGGGTGGCACCTTTATTTTCCCTATCGCTGCGATGTCTAACATTGCGCAGGGCGCCGCGGCTTTAGCTGTGGGTGTGATGACGAAAGAGACCAAACTCAAAGGGGTTGCGATTCCTTCGGGTGTGACCGCGCTGCTGGGGATCACTGAACCTGCCATGTTTGGCGTGAATTTGAAATTGCGTTATCCGTTTATTGCTGCCATCTGTGGTGCAGCTTTAGCCAGTGCTTTCATCACTTTATTCAATGTAAAAGCCCAAGCGCTAGGCGCGGCTGGTTTGCCAGGGATCATTTCGATTAATCCACAGCAAATTGGTTACTACATCATGGGTATGGCGATCTCATTTGTGGCCGCCTTTGCGTTGACTGTCCTGCTTACGATGCGTGAAAAAACCAAACAAGCGGCTCAGGTAACAGCGTAACTGCTCCCCCTATCTTGGCTACACAGCCCACTCTTTGAGTGGGCTTTTTTGATAGTTCAATACCAAGGTGAATCTCTGAAAGATAGAAAAACGAAAGGAGCGCTTTGGCGCTCCTTCGTTATCTTTTTGCCTTTCAAACACGAATGTGCAGGAGGGCTAGGTTTACTTACTTAGCAAACACGTCTTTGAAGTCACGCTTCAGAATCGGGTCGCGGCGGGCTTTTTTGATCTGCTTAACCATGTCTTTCACACAGTTGTGTAGCACTTGATCAAGCAGTTGAGCGCGGTACGCGTCTTTATCTTCTTCGCTCATCTCTTTAGGAAGGTTCAGCGTTGGGAACTCTTCCATCACATTTAGGCCAGCAAACGCTTGGCTTACTGAAATTAGCGCGTGGAACTGTTCAAAGTTATCCAGAATATTTTGCGCGCTCGCTGGCAGTGAATCCCATGCTTCGCGAACCACTTCTTCAGAGACTTCATGGATTGAAGTCACCATGTGGAACATTGCTTCAGGCACCTGATCAAACTCTAGAACCTGACGTAGTTCAGGAGAGATGGATTCGAGATCCACTTTTGGTGTTTCGGTTTGGTTTGTCTCAGACATGGAAAATTCTCATTAGAGTAAAAAACGCCATGCTAAAAACTTATCTCAAAATGTCAATACAACAGCGATAAATTGCCGTTTAGAGCACGTTTATCGCTTCTTTTCGCACCAACTGTGGTGCAAAGGACTCAAGCATCTTTCGCTCGCTTGGCCAACACGGCTTGGCACATTTAATCACGTCATGAAATTTTAATTAGTCAGATACGGTCTAGATTGATAAGTAGAGTGAATGGTTATAACGGAATAATTTATGGATATCGCCCTAGGCCAATGGATCAGCGTGCACAGCGATTCGCCAATTTGGTTATTTATTGGCATCGTTTTGCTCTCTTATTTATTAGAGGATGTCGCGATTGTGACCGCAGCAGGGCTTGCCAGCCAACATATCACTTCATTACCGCTGGCGCTGATGGCGGTGTTTGTGGGGATTGCGACGGGAGATGTGGCGTTATATTACCTCGGGCGGTATTGCCGATATTTTCGAACCGTCCGCTATCGATTATTGACCAATCCTTATTTTCGACTCGTTCGTCGCCGTTTATTACAAAGGCCGTTTATTAATCTTTTTGTTATTCGTTTTATTCCGGGACTACGCACGGTGGGTTTTACGTTAAGTGGTTATGTTGCCATGCCTTTGCGACTGTTTTTAACCGTAGTGTTGGTTGCAACTGCACTGTGGACGGTATTGGTTTTTTTCACCGTTTATCAATTAGGCAGTCAAGCTTGGTTTCAGGCCAGTGAATACCGTTGGTGGTGGTTGTGTTTATTGGTTGTGTTGTTACTCGGTTTTAATCGTTTATTGAGCGCCAAAGTTATTAAGGAAATCGCATGACAGCTTTCTCTTCTGTCTCTTATATCGCCGACCATAAAGTTAATGCCGGAATGCCCCTATTAGAGGCTGATACCGAGCGGGTCATTTCACCGTTTGAATTTTTACCCAGTTGGTTTTTTTACACTCCGGTGGTGTTGCAAAGTTTGGTGCAAGGCATTTATTACCGAGACTGGCGATTGCCGTTAGTTGCTAATCCGTCAATTCGCTTGAGTGGGATGGTGGGAGAGTCTAAACACGATATTTTGAGCCTAGCCGGTGAAAAGGCTCGTGGTTGGATCTCTCCATTTATCGCTTGTACGGTGAATGAATTACCTACCTCAGACCAGCTAGACATGATTACTGAGCGTTTAGAGAAAGTGGGGCTGAATTTTCCACTGGTAGCCAAACCCGATCTTGGTTGCCGCGGTGTTGGGGTAAAGCTTATCCAATCCCATGAACAACTGAGCGAGTATCTACGCCGCTTTCCTGCCCAAGCTCGTTTTCTTTTGCAGCAAAAAGCGCCGTATAGCGCTGAAGCGGGGATTTTCTACGTGCGTTTTCCCGGCGATACGCAGGGGAAAATCATTTCTATGACCTTGAAATACGCGCCTAGCGTAGTTGGGGATGGGGTGCGTACTTTACGTGAGCTGATTTTGGCTTGTCCACGTGCAGGGCAGCTTGCTCATCTCTATTTACCTCGCCACCCCGACAAGCTCGACTGGGTAATCCCAGCCGGAGAAGAGTTCCAATTGGCGTTTGCAGGCAGCCATAGCCGAGGTTCAATTTTCCGTAATGGCAATCGCTACATCACGCAGGCTCTTGTACATCAGCTCGATGCGATATTCGATGATTTCCCCGGCTTTCACTACGGACGGTTGGATGTGAAGTTCAGCAATATTGCTGCGCTGATGCGCGGTGAAGCGTTCACCATTTTAGAAGTCAATGGAGCCAGTAGCGAAGCCGCGCACATTTGGGATCGTGACACTCGATTGCATGAAATTTTTGCCATGTTGCTCAAGCAGTACCGAATTTTGTATGCCATTGGTGCTGAACAGAAAAAGCGTGGTCATCAACCCCCTAGCTTGCGTGATTTATTGCGGGCTTGGAAAGAAGAGAAACAATTGATTCGCCACTACCCAGAAACCGACTAACTCAAAGTGTGAATCAGAAATATCGGTTCAAACATGCCGAACTAGAGACAAAGATAGGAAAGGGGATTTTATGCTTGCTGTGACCAATTTAGCCCAACCATACCATTACTCTGCTGCTATTCATGGCTGCTTAGAGACATTAGAACAAGGTCGTGATTTTCTAAATGGTATTCAAGATGAACATTACACCTATATTGCTGAACCTTATGTCAGCAGCAGTATTGGCCAACATTTTCGCCACTGGTTAGATATTTTCCATGCGTTGCGATCTGCTCCCAATACAGTGGATTACAACCAACGTCGCCGCGGTCATCCCGTTGAATCTTCCCGAGAAGTGGCTCTGAGCGAAATCGATGGTTTGATTGATTGGCTGGAGTCGGAACAGAACATGACTCCAACGCTGGAGATTGATGTGGTGACGGAAGTGGCGCTATCACAAACCGAAAGTTGCACGTTTCATTCTACCTTAGAGCGTGAATTAGCGTTTGCAGCCTTACATGCTAATCACCATTTCGCGATGGCCAAAGTGGTGACCAGTCTACTTGAAGTCGAAACCTCTAGTACGTTTGGCATTGCCCCTGCGACAGCGACTTTCTTACGGGGAAACGCGTAATGTGTTCAGTGACTTGGTATCTCAGCGATACTGGCTATCAGGTGTTTTTTAATCGAGATGAACAACGAAGCCGTGCTCTCGCGTTGCCACCTAAGACGTATGAGTTGCAGGAAACGTCTGTATTGATGCCGTTGGATCCGCAAGGGCAAGGCAGTTGGATCAGCCTGAATGAGTTCGGTTTATCGCTTTGTTTGCTCAATAACTATCAGGGCAAAGTGCCCGCAGGGAACTTGATCAGCCGTGGTTTATTACTCAAATCGCTGGCAAGCCTATCTCACGTTGAGCAAGTAAATTTGGCTTTTGCGTCTTTGAATCTGGCTCGGTTTGCGCCGTTTACCCTGCTTGCTTTTGATCCGTTACTCACTCGGAAGCAAGGTGATGTTTTTGCTTATGCTTGGGATGGTGAGCAGTTTGTGTATGGTGCGACCTCATCGCCACTCTTTTCTTCAGGGGTGGTGTTGGGCGAGGTACAGCGTTATCGCACCCAGATTTATCAACAAATGATGGCTAATGGGGTGACACCAGAAAAGCTGCTGGCGTTTCATTGTCATCAACATCCGCTATTTTCGCATCTTTCAGTGGCGATGCAGCGGGAAGAGGCTCACACAGTGAGTTTCACTCATATCCATGTCAGCGGTGGGAAATTGGGGATGAGTTATATCCCAGGTCGCCCAACATTGCTGACAGAACAGATATTGCAACAACAGCAATATCAATTCCCACAACGGGTTTCGCTTGTATCGTAAAGGAGTTCACAATGAAATATTGGATTGGCTTAGCCATGCTATTCTTCAGTAGTTTGGTCATCGCACAAGATCAAATTTACACAGGTATTTTCAGTAATAAAGCACTAGATGGTTACGATACCGTTGCCTATTTCACCGAAAATAAACCCGTGAAAGGGTTGTCACAATTTAAAACCGAGTACAAAGGGGCGCAGTGGTTTTTCTCTTCTCAACAAAACCTTGACTCCTTCGTGGCAGATCCTGAGAAGTACGCTCCGCAATTTGGTGGATATTGTGCTTGGGCGGTGTCTGAGAAGAATGATTTTGCTCCAGGGGATCCACAATATTGGGCGATCGAAGACGGTAAGCTATACCTGAACTACGACAAAAAAATCAAAGGATTGTGGGATAAAGATCGCGCGCACCATATCGAACAAGCCAATAAAAACTGGCCAACGTTAATTGGTAAGGAATAAACCATGAAACTTCGACTCAGTAAAACGCTGCCTGCAATATTCATTGCCTTTGTGTTTGTGCAATCGCTGTTTTATAAATTCTCCGGCTCCTATGAAACCCAGTTTATTTTTAAAACTTTAGGTGGATGGTCTGGGTTCATTTGGTTTGGCGATTGGGGGGCTTACTTGATTGGTGGTGCGGAGTTGATCGCCTCAATTTTACTGTTTACTCGCTGGCATGGGCTTGGAGCACTCATGAGTGTTGGCATTATGAGTGGAGCGATATTTTTCCACCTTTTCACTCCGTTAGGTGTAGTGATGCCAGAATTCAACGAAGTCGGGGAAATGATAGGTACGGATGGTGGATTGTTATTCATCATGGCTTGCTTAGTTTGGCTGTGCGGTGTGTATCTCACGTTACGCGATTGGCGCTCAGTCAACAGTAGCCTACGCAACATTCTCGGGGGGATTTGATGGTACAAACACATCCATTTCGCTTGCCGCGCTACACCCCGTTTGGAGTGATAGAAAAAGGGGTCGAGTTAGCCACAGGCTTAAGCAAGCTAGAACGTTACTATCAACAACGCCCTACAACACATGATGGCTTTGAGTTCATGCGCTATACCTTAGATGCTTTGAACGTGCAGTATCAAGTCGATAGAGGCAGCATCGAGCAAATACCTAAGCAGGGACCGGTAGTGATTGTGGCTAACCATCCACTAGGGGCGATTGAAGGCGTGATCCTTGCGGATCTGGTTGGGCAGGTACGCAAAGATGTGAAAGTGCTTGCCAACCAGTTACTCAAACGTCTGCCAGAAATCGATCCACTCTTCATTGGCGTGGATGTGTTTAATGGCGCGCAAGCGAGTAAAACCAATGCGCGAGGCATTCGTGAAGCCCACCGTCATTTGACTGAAGGTGGCGTATTGATCGTATTTCCCGCTGGGGAAGTTTCGACACCACAGAAAGAAACAGGGCAGTTGAGTGATATTCGTTGGAGTCAATCCGTTGCGAAATTCATTCAGCGCAGCCAAGCGACGTGTGTGCCGATTTACATCAATGGTCGTAATAGCCCTTGGTTTTATCGCGCAGGAAAGATTCATCCTCTATTGCGTACCGCCATGCTAGGTAGAGAGCTGTTGAATAAAAGCGCGAGCACCATTTCACTCTGTATTGGTCAGCCGATTCCCTATTCAGAACTGAAAGAGTTCACGCAAGATGAAGATGTAGTGAATTACTTGCGGCTCAACACCTATTTGATGAGCCCGCATGGCCAACCCGAACTGGCAAAAGTCACTTTTGCTACTCCGGTTATTGAACCTGTGTCCAAAGCTGATCTCATCGCAGAACTAGCCCAATTAGAGCAGCAAGCGACGTTGCTAGAACAGGGCGAATTCACGGTGTACTGCGTACCTTCAACGCACATTCCCCGCATGATGCAAGAGATTGGTCGTGTGCGTGAAATCAGTTTCCGCGCGGTGGGTGAAGGCAGTGGGAATGCCTGTGATGTCGATACGTACGATCAACATTATTGGCAACTGTTCGTTTGGAACCGAGATAAAAGCGAGCTAGTGGGTGCATACCGCATGGGGCTTGTGGATAGAATTTTGGCGGAAAAAGGGTTACAAGGCCTCTATTCGCGTAGTTTGTTTCAGTATGACCAAGCATTTTTGGCGACCTTAGATAATGCGATTGAGCTTGGACGCTCAGTGGTGGCAGAACAGTATCAACGCAATCTCAACTCGTTGCTTTTACTCTGGAAAGGTATTGCGCGTTTCGTAGAACTGAACCCGCGTTATACCCATTTGTTCGGACCAGTCAGTATCAGCAATGATTACAGCCCTGCGGCTCGACAATTGATGGCGGCGACGTTATCGATCCATCACTATGATCAAAATAAAGCCGCATTGGTTAACCCGTCGACACCACTACGGGCAGGGGCGGAAGTGTTCTGGCAAAAAAGCTTATTATCGGCACTTGCCAGTGTCTCTTTGCTCTCAAAAGTGATTGCACGAATGGAGCAGGGTAATGGGTTGCCTGTGCTATTGCGCCAATACCTTGGCATGAATGGTAAGTTAGTCTGCTTTAATGTTGACCCTGCGTTCAACGATGCGTTGGATGGTTTAATTGTGGTGAATTTAAAGCAAGTACCACTAAAAACGCTTGGTAAATACATGGGGAAAGAAGCGGCGCAGAAGTATCTTGTTGATCTGAGGTGAGGATAAAAAAAATCAGCCAGTATTGAGGTACTGGCTGAGGGATATTTTGTCCGAATCTTAAAGGGTGATTTAAGCTTTGGCGAACTTATAAGTACGATAACCACCAATCAAATTGCGTGCTTTAAAGCCGTTATTGGCCAGTTGACGGTACGCTACGTTACCGCGTAACCCTACTTGGCAATAAATCACAATCTCTTTGTCTTTCGGCAGCTCATTCATGCGTTGGCGCAACTGGTCAACAGGAATGTTGATTGCACCGGGCAAGTAACCCACGTTTTGTAACTCCATCGGGTTACGCACATCGAGCAACACTTGATCATCGGTGAGGCTATCAATCTCATCAAAATGAATCGCTTTAGCATCGCCTTTCATTAGGTTAGTCGCGACAAAGGCGGCTTGGTTAATCACATCTTTCGCGCTACCAAACGGTGGAGCGTAGGTCAGTTCAAGGTGCTGCAACTGCTCAACCGTCATGCCTGCACGTTGTGCAACCGCCATCACGTCGATACGTTTATCGATGCCATCTTTACCCACGGCTTGTGCGCCGAAGATTTTGCCTGTTTGTGGATCAAACAACATCTTGAACGACACGACTTCCGCCCCCGGATAGTAGCTCGCATGGCTTGCGGTGTGTACATACACTTTTTCGTAAGCAATGCCTTCACGTTTCAGCTGTTTCTCGTTTTTACCGGTCGAAGCCACCGCTAAATCGAAGATCTTACAAATCGCGGTACCTTGTGTGCCTTGGTAGCTTTCGTTGCGGCCAAGCATGTTATCTGCGGCCATACGACCTTGACGGTTAGCAGGCCCCGCCAGTGGAACCAGCGTTTGCTTACCTGTCACAAAATCTTTCTCTTCAACCGCATCACCGACCGCGTAAATCGCTGGATCGCTGGTTTGCATCTGCTCGTTGACCCAAATACCACCGAGTTCACCGAGCTGCAAACCGGCTTCCGCGGCCAGTTTGGTTTCTGGGCGGACACCAATCGCCATGATCAAAATGTCGGTAGTTAGGGTGTCACCATTACTGAGCACCAAATCCAATTCGCCTTCCACGTGTTTATGTTCAAGGGATTCACCCGATTCTGTGCTCGGTAAGGTGGCTGCGGGTCTATATTCGACCGATTTAAGAGCTACGCCTAAACGTAAATCGATGCCTTTAGCGCGAATTTCAGCGTGAGCAAAGCCCGCCATTTCGCGATCGACCGGTGTCATCACTTGTTCGGCCATTTCAATCAGCGTGGTTTTGATGCCGAGTTGGTGAAAGGCTTCCATCATTTCCAAACCGATAAAACCACCGCCAACCACGGTGGCATGTTCTGGCTTATTCATTTGCAGCGTTTGGATGATCTTATCCATATCGGGAATGTTACGCAGCGAATGAGTCAGTGGGTTTTGAATCCCGGGGATAGGTGGCACGATTGGGCCAGCACCAGGAGAAAGCAGCAGAAAATCATAGCTTTCATCATACTCAGATTGGTCGAGCAGATTGCGTACCGTAATGGTCTTTGCCGCACGATTCACGCGCAGCACTTCATTCATGGTGCGCACATCCACGTTAAAACGCGCTAAAAAACTCTCTGGCGTTTGCAGCAACAAATTGCTGCGTTCTTTGATGTCACCACCGATGTGATATGGCAGGCCACAGTTGGCAAAAGAAACGTAAGGGCCGCGTTCAAACATGATGATTTCAGCGTCTTCGCTGAGTCGACGAGCACGAGCCGCTGCGGATGCACCACCTGCAACGCCACCAATAATCACTATTTTTGTCATGAGTTACTCCAAATCAGTTGCTAGATTCCAACACACAAGTCCGATGAGACAGAGTGTATTGGGCTGTCGTTAACGTAATCCTAGTTTCTTCAGAAAGAAGACGGCAGGACAAAATCCTGTGAATGCGCTTTGGATCAGGTTTACGCCCACAAATACTGTTAGCCACAGAAAATTAGGGTGAACAAACCAAGTGAGAATGACTGAAAGCAGAATCATGCTGCCAGCTAATACTCTTACACCGTTTTCAATCGTCATGTTGGTAACCTCCATTGTTGTTTGTTCAAAACTATACGCCTCTAAATTAGACGTGTCTAATGTAATTTTATCTAAAATGCTTTCAGCTAAATAAGAATTGACTAATATAAATATATTTGTATGATCTCGTTAAATTTTAGTTAGAGGATAAGCCATGACTAAGCAAGCCAGTGACCACATTGAAATCGAACAAATGAAGAGTAATGCCGTGGAAGTTGCTGAATTACTGCGCGTGATGGCTCATCCGGAACGGTTAATGGTGTTGTGCCAACTGACCAATCGTGAGATGGGTGTTGGGCAGCTACAACAAGGTTCAACATTGAGTCAGTCTGCGTTCTCTCAGCATCTTACCGTGCTGCGTAAGCACGGCATTATTCAGGCGCGTAAAGAATCACAACAAGTTTTCTATAGCCTAGCTGACAGCCGAATCACCGCGTTGATTCAAAGTTTACAGAATGTGTTTTGTCGATAATTAAGTAGAGGAAAGTATGACGTTTTCTATTCCTTGGGACTCGTTAATTGGAGGGATGCTTTTAGGGATTTCAGCGACATTGATGTTGCTGATGAACGGAAAAATTGCTGGGATCAGTGGCATTTTGACGGGTTTACTGACGCCTAAATCGCGCGACTTTGCATGGCGACTGCTGTTTGTGGTTGGCATGGTTTGCGGTGGTGTGATAGGTGCTAGGCTTCTTGGTCATCATGTCCCAACCGATTTTGGTGTGAGTGGTGTTGTGCTTGCAGCTGCAGGTTTATTGGTTGGCGTGGGTACACGACTGGCGAATGGCTGCACCAGTGGACACGGTATCTGCGGTATTGGTCGCTTGTCTAAGCGATCCATCGTTGCGACTTGTGTATTTATGGTCGTTGCTGCTGTCACGGTTTTCGTTCGTCTTCATCTGATGTAAGTGGGTTAGTATGCATAACGTATTATTTCGTGTGACTTCGCTCGTCGCTGGTCTGTTATTTGGCGTAGGCATGGTGGTATCTGGCATGGCTGATCCGGCCAAAGTGATCGGTTTTCTGGATGTGACAGGAGTTTGGGATCCCAGATTGATGTTTGTGATGGGTGGCGCGTTAGCGGTATTCATGCCTGCTTATTTCTTGTTGATCAAACCGAAAGCCAAACCTGTTAATGCCAAAGTATTTTGTTTGGCGAATAACACCAAAGTTGATCGTCGTTTGATCTCAGGTTCCGTGATCTTCGGTTTAGGGTGGGGATTAGTTGGCATCTGTCCGGGGCCGATAGTTTCCAGCTTAGCATTAGGGAATTTAGGATCATGGGTCTTTTTTCCTGCGATGATGCTTGGCTTAGGTCTTACTAATTTATTGATCTGTATTAAAAATCGTAAAGAAATTCAGACGCAAACCGCCTAATGCAACTAGTCTATTAGGCAGTATCTAGGAAATCACACTCTGACCCGCTTGAAGCATCCGCGATCCGTGTGGCAACAAGCGGGAAAGTAGAATCTGCGAGGGAAGAGGATGAAAGCGTTAAGTTGGAGTATCGCACTGGTGCTTGCCAGTTCGGCCTATGCTCAAAATCAAGACAGTAACGAACTGTTTACGGTGAAAACAGAGTCGATCTCGCAGGTGGTCGAATTAGATGGCGTTGTACAACCTGTCAACCAAGGTTCTTTGGCGGCACAAACCTCGGGACGAGTGGTTGGCTTATATGTTGATGTCAATGACTACGTCAAGAAAGGCCAAGTGCTGCTAGAAATCAGTGCGGTTCAGCAATCGGCTTCGCTTGATGCAGCTAAAGCCCAACTGGCGAGTGCGACCGCGCAAAACCGTGAAGCGCAAGCGCAATTAAATCGCTATCGTCAACTTTTCCCCAAAGGGGCGATTTCCAAAGATCAAATGGACAGCGCCGAAGCTCGCGCTCGCAGTGCAGACGCGGCGGTGAAATCGGCACAAGCCGCGGTGGAACAAGCCAAAGAGTCCTTGGGTTACACTAATATCACCGCTCCTTATGATGGCATTGTTACCCAGCGCATGGTGGAGCTGGGTGAAACTGTTGCACCGGGTACGCCACTGCTCCGCGGTTTTTCGCTCGATGAACTGCGAGTGGAAACGGAAATTCCGCAACGTTATCAACCTTTTGTTGCTCAAGTGGATCAATTTACCGTGCGTACCGCGCAAGGTGAGCAACTTAAGCCAACAGAATTTAGTTTGTTTAGCTATGCCGATCCGCAGTCACATACGTTCAAAACTCGCCTTGAGCTACCGGAAAAAACCGCTGCGCTTGTCCCCGGCATGTGGGTGAAAACCGAATTCAACTATGGCCAACGAGAAGTCTTAGTGGTTCCGAACAGCGCCGTTTTGCGCCGCGCCGAATTGAGTGCAGTGTACCGAGTGAATAACGGCCAACGTGCACTAAACCCGGTACGTTTGGGGCAAGTTTATGGTGACTATGTTGAAGTGCTTTCTGGCCTTGAACAAGGTGATGTGGTTGCTACACGAGCAGTAACAGCAAAAGGTGAATGACATGGATAGTCGACTCGGTATTTCGGGTCGCATCGCTGCGGCCTTTCAAAATTCAGCCATGACGCCACTGCTTGCCTTAGTCGGTTTGCTGATGGGATTATTCGCAGTTATGGTGACTCCGAAAGAAGAAGAACCGCAGATTGATGTGACGTTTGCGGATGTCTATATTCCGTTTCCCGGCGCTTCTCCTCGTGAAGTAGAAAGTTTGGTCACCTCACCGGCAGAACAAGTGATTTCCGAAATTGAAGGGATCGATAAGATCTACTCGTTTTCTCAACCAGATGGCGCAATGATTGTTGCCATTTTCAAAGTTGGCGTACCGCGTAATGATGCGGTAGTACGTATCTACAACAAACTCTATTCCAACAAAGATTGGATGCCACAAGGCGTTGGTGTGGGTGAACCCATCATCAAACCGAAAGGGATTGAAGATGTGCCGATTGTCACCATTACTTTGGCGGATAAGAGTGATCGCTTCAATCAACAGCAACTGACGCAAGTCGCGCACGGTTTAGAAACCGAGCTCAAACGCATTCCTGGCACGCGTGATATCTACACGGTTGGCGGACAAAATACCATTGTTGATGTGCGTCTTGACCCCGCCAAAATGAACAGCTTTGGCATTACGTTAGATCAGCTCAATCAAAGTCTGCCGGCGGCTAATCAAAGCTCACCGATGCTGCGTTTAACCCACGATAACCAAGAGTTTCCGGTGCAAGTCGGTCAGTTCTTAACTCGTGTGGAAGAGGTGAAACAGTTGGTGGTTGGGCTGCACAATGGCACGCCCGTTTATTTGGAAGATATCGCGACCGTTTCCTTTGGTGTCAACACGCCCACTCAAAACGTATGGACGGGGGATCGTGAAGGCATTCATCCTGCGGTCACTATTGCGGTGGCCAAAAAAGGTGGTGAAAACGCGGTCGATGTGGCTAAAGCGGTGGAAGCCCGTTTAGTCAGTCTTGAAAACCAGCTGATTCCGCAAGGGATTGATGTAGATATTACTCGCGATTACGGACAAACCGCTGCTGATAAAAGCAATACCTTGATCGGTAAACTCGCTTTCGCTACTACCGCGGTGGTGATTTTAGTGCTGCTGACTATGGGCTGGCGTGAATCCATTGTGGTCGGTATGGCAATCATCGTTACCCTGATGATTACCTTGTTTGCGTCTTGGGCATGGGGTTTTACCCTCAACCGTGTGTCGTTGTTCGCGTTGATTTTCTCCATCGGTATCTTGGTCGATGATGCCATTGTGGTGGTCGAGAACATTCACCGGCATATGGCGATGGGCAAACGCAAGTTATCGGAGCTCATTCCTCCTGCGGTAGATGAAGTCGGTGGGCCAACCATTCTTGCTACCCTAACTGTTATTGCGGCCTTGCTGCCAATGGCATTTGTGTCAGGTTTGATGGGGCCGTACATGAGCCCAATTCCAATCAATGCTTCAATGGGGATGCTCATCTCCCTTGCGGTGGCTTTTGTGCTTTCCCCTTGGCTGGCGGGTAAATTCCTCAAGGCAGGGCATCATCAGGAAGAAGGCAAAGCGGCGAATGGCATTTTCCACAAAATTATGTCGCCTTTTGTCACTGCACCAAAACAGGGGCGTAACCGACTGTTTTTGCTACTGACCATTCTGGCTTTAATTGCGGGATCGGTGTTGTTGCCAGTGTTCCAAGCCGTTGTGCTGAAAATGCTGCCGTTTGATAACAAGTCGGAATTCCAGATTGTGCTGGATATGCCCGAAGGCAGCTCGCTGGAAAAAACGCAACGAGTGCTGTTTGAGATGGGCGCGGCGCTGAATAACGTTCCTGAGGTTCGTGATTATCAAATCTATGCTGGAACGGCCGCGCCAATTAACTTCAATGGTTTAGTGCGCCATTACTTTATGCGTAACCAAGCCAACCAAGGCGATATTCAAGTAAACTTACTGGGGCGCAAAGAGCGCGACAGAGATAGCCACACCATCGCCAGTCAACTGCGCCCACAACTGAATGAGATTGCACTGCGCTTTGGCGGCAAAGTCAAAGTGGTGGAAGTGCCGCCGGGGCCGCCAGTTTGGTCGCCGATTTTGGCGGAAGTGTATGGCCCAACTCAAGAAATTCGTAACGAAGCGGCGCGCCAAGTGCGTGAGATTTTCCGTGAAACGAAAGATATTGTCGATGTGGACATGTACCTGCCGGAAATGCATGAAAAATGGCAAGTGGTGATTGATCGCAGTAAAGCGGCGCATTTCCAAGTGCCTTATGCCTCGATTGTCGATGCACTGGCGACGGCGGTGGGCGGTAAACCCATCACGTATCTGCACAGTGAGCACAGCAAGTACCCGATTCCGATCCAGATTCAAGCTGCGGAAACCGCCAAAGTGCGTTTAGAGCAGGTGCTGAATATGAAAGTGGGTAGCAGTAATGGTTATGCTTATCCGCTTTCCGATCTGGTTGAAGTACGGCAAACCCGTATGGATGATTACATCGTGCACAAAAACCTTGTGCCAATGGTGATGGTGGTCGGCGATATGTCCGGCAATTTGGATAGCCCACTGTACGGCATGTTTGAGATTGGCTTCGCTCTTGATGAGCAAATGGGGTTGGATCAGTATTACATCCATCAACCGGACGGCCTAAGCGGTGTAGCGGTAGCATGGGATGGCGAATGGACGGTGACTTACGAAACCTTCCGCGATATGGGTATCGCTTACGCTGTGGGGATGGTGCTGATTTATCTGCTGGTCGTCGCGCAGTTTAAATCTTACCTTGTACCGCTAATTATCATGGCTCCGATCCCACTGACTATCATCGGTGTCATGCCCGGCCATGCGTTGTTGGGGGCGCAATTTACTGCCACCTCCATGATTGGAATGATAGCGTTGGCGGGGATCATTGTGCGTAACTCCATCTTGTTGGTGGACTTTATTAACCAGCAAGTGGCTCATGGCATTGAATTCTCTGAGGCGGTCATTCAATCAGCGGCGGTACGGGCCAAACCGATTATGCTGACGGCGTTGGCGGCCATGATTGGTGCGGTGTTTATCCTCGATGATCCTATCTTTAATGGTTTGGCGATCAGCTTGATCTTCGGGATTTTCGTTTCCACCGTACTGACCTTGTTGGTCATTCCGGTGCTCTATTATGTGGTGATGCGTAAACGCTTCGCGGCACATTAACTCAGAGTGACGAGACAATTTATGGATAGAGGCTGGCCATTGGAGTCAGCCTCTTTTTTGATTAACGAGCCAGAAACGGCGATTGAAAAGTGTTAAAGGGTTTTCAAACCTCATTTTCAAGGCTTCATTATCAAATAATTTTTGAAAATGAATTAAGCAGAGGGTGGTTTCTTGTTTCGAGTCAGTCAGATATCTTAGCGTCATCTCGAAAGACATCATCCTTAGGAGTGAAACATGAATATTGTACAAGCGTCGCAGTCTCGCTATTCCACCAAAGCGTTTGACGCTAGTCGCAAGCTGTCTGAACAGCAAGTTGCGGATATTAAAGAGCTAGTGCGCATGAGTGCCTCTAGCGTGAACTCTCAGCCTTGGCATTTTATTCTGGCTGGTAGCGATGAAGGCAAAGCACGCATTGCGAAAGCGGCGCAAGGCCAGTTCTCATTCAATGAGCGTAAAATTTTGGATGCGTCACACGTAATGGTGTTCTGCGCGAGAACCGATATGGATGAGGCTTACCTGCTGTCTCTACTCGAAAACGAAGACAAAGATGGCCGTTTTGCGAATGAAGAAGCCAAAACTGGCATGCATGGTGCGCGTAGCTACTTTGTAGGGCTGCATCGTGAAACGCTGAATGACGTACAACATTGGATTCAAAAACAAGTTTACCTGAACGTGGGTACACTGCTGCTCGGCGCTTCGGCAATGGGCATTGATGCCGTGCCGATTGAAGGTTTTGATGCTCAAGTGCTGAACGAAGAGTTTGGCTTAACCGAAAAAGGCTTCAACAGTGTGGTGATTGTGCCACTAGGTTTCCACAGTGAAGACGACTTCAACGCCAAACTGCCTAAATCACGTTGGCCTGCGGAAGCGGTCTTTACCGAGCTGTAAGTTATGATCCATTTACTCGCAGAAATCAAAGCCTTCCCCGATTCAGCGCAGCAAGTGCAAGCGCTGCTTGAAGCGCTCCTTGAGCCTAGTCGCAATGAAGAGGGGTGTTGCCAATATGAGCTGTATCGTGACAACTCGATTGAGGGGCTGTTTTTAATGCAGGAAATTTGGTGCTCGGAAGAGAGCTTGCAAAAGCACCAACAGAGCGCCCATTTCCAGCATTTTCAGCAAAAGATCGGTGAGCGCGAGATGTTGGAATACCTGCAGTTACGCCCACTGACGTTTGTTGGCTAACGAGGAATTTGCTCTCGCTCTTGAATGGCTGTCAGCACCGCACGTCGTTGTTGGCAGCCTTTTTCACGAATGAACTCCTGAAAAGCGCGAATGGTTGGAGTGATCAAACGACGGTCAGCGCACACCAAATAAATGGGTACTGGGCCGCTTTCCCATTCCGGCAAAATTCGTACTAGTCGCCCATCAATAATGTCCTGACTGATATCCATCAACGATTTATTGGCAATGCCTTTGCCTTTTACCGCCAATCTGTGTACCACTTCGCCGTCATTACACGCTGGGTTGCCTTGCACCACCACACTGTGCGTTTCGCCATTACGGCTCAAAATCCACTTGTTGTGTAGCGTATCGGCCAGCATAAAGCACAGACAGTTGTGATGCTGTAAATCATCAGGATGTAGAATGGGTGGGTGAGCGGCCAAATACTCTGGCGAAGCACACAATACGCGCTCGTTAGAATCGCATAACAACATGGCGACCAAATTGGAATCGGCGGGCTGACCATAACGAATCGCGATATCGACCGGATTGGCGTACATATCCGTCAGACGGTCGGAGAGATCCAGTTTCACCGTGACATTCGGGTGCAGCGCGATAAATTCATCAATCCAGTCGAGCAGCAAATTGCGCCCTAAATCGGAAGGCGCGCTGATGTGCAGTTGGCCAGCCAACTGGCCACGCGCACAGGCGATCTGATCTAAACCCTCTTGCAAGGTGGCCAGCGCGGTTTGGGTTTTGGCAAGAAAGATTTCACCCTCATGAGTTAAACGAATATGTCGCGTTGAGCGCACAAACAGCGGAAATTGCACTTGCTCTTCCAAGCGGCGGATCGCAGCGCTCACGGCGGCGGTTGTGAGTGATAAGCTATTGGCCGCTTTAGAAAAACTGCCTTGGCGCGCCGTTTCGACAAACAAATTCAAATCATTAAGTGCTTTCATCTTTCTAGCCTATTGAGCGAGTTTTAGAGTGGTATCCATCGATTGAAGGATCTCCACGGCCTGATACGCTTGCCAACGCTGCTCTGCGCCCGCATCACCGCCTTGTGCTTTACGCTGATAGTGCTGCTGCAACTGCTGTAAGTAACGCTGCGCGATCTGCTGTTGATCTGCGCCGTTCGTTTGCCAAAGCAATTCACCGACCAAAGAGATAGGGTGATAGGGAGCACTTGAACTGGGATTGATCTGCACATGCAGTAGCTCATAAATGCGCTGATTCTCTTCCACTAAACGCTCGCTTTTCAGCTCCGCATTCAGCGCGATTAATTGCTCGCGCAAGGTATAGGTGTGATGAACAGGGCAGAGCAGCAGGTCAAGAGGTGTTGCCGGATGGCGCTTGGCAAGCTCGGCAATAAATTCCGTCATCAAATCGCCGCCCACTCCGGCGATGATGACGAGATGCGATCCGGCGTTGGCTTCGAGTGGTAAATCGCGCACATCAAGGCAGTAAGTGCGCCAACGCGGTGAGTCGGTCGCGGCAGGAAAATAGCGGGTTAAATCGAGCGTTACCTTCTCAATCAAAGAAGGGACGATATCGACAAAATGCACTGTGCTGTTTGGGTGCTGCTTGAGTAACGCCGCACCGAGTAAGCCGTGGTCGCAGCAGCAATCCCAAATATGGTCGTAGTCGCGCTTTACGTGTTGGACTAATTGAGTCAGCCGTTTTCCTAATTTCATGCCGTACCTACATGCCGTAACTAAAAGAAGCCGCCGCTATCGGCCGCCGAATCAAAACTGAGGCGGCCATTTTACTCAGGTTCGGAAAAATGTTGCAGAGAAAATAACAAACCAGTCAATGAGTTGTTCTTCTTAACGGGAGAGTGATTTATAGTGATTGCCTGTAACCTGTTCTGACAAAAGGAAATGTCATGGCGGCTCTGTTTTTCAAGTGCTTGCTCGGAGCACTTGCGGTGTTGATCATTGCCCTGTTATCCAAAACCAAAAGCTTTTTCATTTCTGGCCTTGTGCCTCTGTTTCCCACTTTTGCCTTAATCGCCCATTACATTGTTGGCACTGAACGCACGATGGAAGATTTGCGTACCACCGCGCTGTTTGGGCTGTATTCGCTGATCCCGTATGCGGCGTATCTGCTGGCGGTGTACTACTTTAGCTACCGCCTGAGCCTAACTGGCACTCTGGTTTGTGCCACCTTGGTTTGGCTGGTGTTCGCGGCACTCTTGCTGGTGGGTTGGACGCGGTTACACCCGAGTATGACCTAATTCTTGGAAATGGATTTAAGGAGAAAATTATGCCTGTAGAAAACAGGTCAAGTGCAAAACTGCCGATTGCCGAATGTGTCTCTTTTTTGCTGATCAAAGAGGGCTCTTGTCTGCTTGAACGTCGCTCAGCAACCAAAGTGAGCGATCCGAATATCATCGCGATCCCCGGTGGGCATATCGAAGCGGGAGAAAACCAAGCACAAGCGTTGCAGCGTGAAGTGCAAGAGGAGTTAGGTGTGGAAGCGACAAGTAGAGCTTATCTCTGCTCGCTCTATCATCCGACAGAATTTGAGCTGCAACTGCTGCACTATTACGTGGTGGATCAATGGCAAGGTGAGATCGTCTGCCATGAAGCTGACGAAGTTTTTTGGACGCCAATGACACCAAATGCAGTGGAAACTGTTGCCGATAAAATCGCGATTCAAGAGTTCCAACGCCTTTATCAAAGCGGCGTACTGAAAGCGTAAAACGAATCTTTCGGCGGGGGATCACTATTTTGGCAAGTCAGCCGCCCAAATTGTCTGGCACGTTGTTAAGGTAAGTACAGGCGGTAAGCGGTTAATCCACTATATCTGGTTAGCGCCAATAAGCTTTTCAAGGAAGAAAATATGAAGAAAACCGCACTCTTAGTGATTGATGTACAACAGGGTTTGTTTGCTCCAAAGCCCAGACCGTACGCCGCCGATGAGGTGGTCAGTAATATCAATCTGCTGACTCATTGGGCGCGTCAACACTCGCTTCCCGTGGTGTTTATTCAGCATCAAGAACCTGGATTGGAAGCGGATAGCGCCGATTGGCAACTTGAGCATCAACTTAACGTCGCAGTGAGTGATCATTTCATTCGCAAAACCACCCCCGATTCTTTCCTGCGTACCGAATTGGCGGCGTTGCTAGAAGAAAATGCCATCGAACATTTAATCGTGACCGGTTACGCCTCTGACTTTTGTGTGGATACCACCATTCGCAGCGCGGCGGGTAAAGGCTTTTCCATTCAGATCGTGAGCGATGGGCACACCACACACGATACCCCTTATGCAAGCGGAGAGCTGATCCGACACCATCACACTTATGCGCTCAGCCATACGTCGAGCTTTGGTGTGCCGATTACTGCAATTACTACCCAATCCTTGTTGGCTGAACAGCCAAAACGTTAAGGAGAAACTATGCCGTTAACCAGATTAACTCTGCAGGATGAAACGGCTTTTGCCGAATTTTTCCAAGATTTTCAGCGCAACGATCCGATCAACTGTGATTTTTACCGCCAAGGCAATGAAAACTTTGCCGACTACGTGCAACTACTGGATGACAACGCCCACGGTCAAAATCTGCCTTGTGGCTATGTGCCATGCAGCCACTTTTGGTATCAGGATGAGCAAGGGAAAATCTTAGGTGCGCTTCGCTTACGCCACCACATTGATACGCCATTTCTCACCCAAGAAGCGGGGCACATTGGTTACGATGTCACGCCGAGTGCACGTAAGCAGGGCATTGGCACAGAGATGCTGCGCTTGGGGCTGATTGAGGCCAAACGCTTGGGATTAAAACGCGTGCTGCTGGTAGCCGATGAAGATAACCGCGGTTCACGCCTTGTTATTGAGCGCAATGGCGGAGTGTTGGAAAGCATCATCTCTGGGGATTTTTACCCTAATTTGCTGGCACGTTACTGGATTGATTTAAAAGAATGAGCGAAGCATTCACCACTCAATAAGGAGAGACCGGATGCAATTGATCGGCGAGCGAATTTGGATTTTTGATGGTGAGGCAGTGCCATTTTTCAATATGCCGTACACCACACGAATGACCATTATTAAGCTGAATGATGGGCGGTTATGGGTACACAGCCCGATTCGACTGACGGAAACTTTAAAAGCGGAAGTCGATTCCTTGGGAGATATCGCTTATCTGATCGCTCCAAATCATTTGCATCATCTGTTTATCAAAGATTGGCAAGATTCCTTTCCGCAAGCTCAAGCCTTTGGCACACAAGAAGTGGCAAAAAAACGGCCAGATCTTCATTTTGATGGTTTGTTAACTTCGGATTTTGCAGCTCCTTGGGGAGATGAAATTGCTTATCTGCTCTTTACTGGCTCGAAAGTTATGCAAGAGAGCGTTTTCTTTCACCCTCTGTCACACACCTTGATTCTGACCGATCTGATTGAAAACTTTTCGCCCTCGGCGATTACGGGTTGGCGACAACGAATTGCTCGTTGGGCAGGCGTTATGGCTCCAAACGGACAAACTCCACTCGATTGGCGACTCACTTTCTATTTCAACAAAGCTGAAACCAGTCGCCATATGTCCACCATGCTAAGTTGGGAACCAACGCAAATTGTCCTAGCGCATGGTGAATGGATAAAAGAGCAGGCGGTTGAATTTCTGCGTCATTCATTCCGTTGGTTGAAGATTTAAAACAGGGCAAATCACAGCAAGGAAGAGAAAAAAACAATGAAAATCGCGATTCTGGATGATTACCAAAATGTGGTTATTGGTCTAAACGCCTTCCAATGCATACAAGGGCATGATGTTACGGTATTCAATGACAGCCTGAGCGATGAAACCGTATTGATTGAGCGCCTCAAACCTTTTGAGGCTTTGGTGCTGATCCGCGAGCGCACCCCAATCACTGAAAATCTTCTGGCTCATCTGCCGAATTTAAAACTCATCAGCCAGACCGGAAAAGTCAGCAACCATATTGATGTGGCACTGTGTGAGCGTTATGGCGTGACCGTGTTAGAAGGCATCGGTTCTCCCGTTGCCCCAGCGGAGCTGTGCTGGGGTTTAATCCTTGCTGCTTCGCGCCATTTGCCAAGTTATATTGAGCAGTTACACGCAGGTCATTGGCAACAAAATGGCGGATTAGGGTTAGGTCGAACCCTCTCTGGTCGCACTTTAGGTATTTGGGGTTTAGGCAAAATCGGCCAGCGAATTGCCCAATTTGGCCAAGTGTTTGGTATGCAAATCTTGGTGTGGGGTAGTGAAGCCTCACGACAAAAAGCGCTTGAGTTGGGCTATCAAGCCGCTGCCGATAAAGCCGAGTTTTTTGCTAAAGCCGATGTACTTTCACTCCATTTACGTTTGAATGACGCCACGCGTGGCATTGTCACCAAACAAGATCTGCTCGCAATGAAACCCGATTCGCTGTTTGTGAATACCAGCCGATCGGAGTTAGTGGAATCGGGCGCACTCTACTCAGTGATGCAGGCTAACCCAATGCGCCAAGCCGCGGTCGATGTGTACGAAAACGAGCCCGCGTTACCCAACAATGAGCCGCTGCTGAGTTTGCCCAATGTGCTGTGCGCGCCGCATCTCGGTTATGTGGAAAAAAACAGCTACGAGATCTACTTTCAGGCTGCGTTTGAGAATGTGGTCAAGTTTGCTCACTCGGCCGCGAAAGCGTCACTGAGCGATAAGGCCTAAAGGAAACACAGCATGTCCGAAAGAGCTTCTTTTACTCTCTTTATCCAAATTATTGTTATCGCCGCAGTGGCTGCGGGAGTGGGGACTCTACTCTCCATCCCACTTTCTGAAATGTTTATTGCCTCGGGTTTGGTTATTGTGCTGCACAAGAAGCGTTGGCTAACTATTCATACCCCGCCGTGGCTGCTGCTGTTTGTGCAAGTCGTGCTTGGGATCAGTGTCGGTGCGACCATCAGTTTGAGTGAGCTAGGTACCACCTTAACCTTGCCGGTGATCGTGGGGTTGGTGTGCTGTTTAACGCTGCAAATCATCAGTAGCTATTTGTGGCTAACCAAAAAAGAGGGGTGGACGCCGTTTGAATCTCTACTCGGTGCCGTACCGGGTGCCATGGCCGCGATTTTGGTGATCAGCGAATCAAGCGAAAAACCTTCCACCAAAGTGGTTTATTCCCATTCTGTACGCCTGATGATCCTCACTTTGTTGGCACTGTTGATCTCCAACAGCGCGCCGGATAGCGCATCCGTAGACGGCAATTTGACCGTTTACGCTTGGCTTATTTTATTGGGTCTGGTGCTGATGAGTTTGCTACTGGGTAAAGCTTCCACCTTACTCGGCATTCCTGCACCTTATATGTTGGCTGCGTTGCTTATCACCGCCAGCTTTAATGGCTTTGCCACCGGCATTGATATGCAACTGCCGAAATGGATGGTGATATTCGCCACCGCTTTACTCGGCATTTTGATCGGCTCACGAATTGCCGATACCACACTGCGCGAAGCCATGGCATATTCCCGCGCAGGGGTAATGGTCACCATGATTGGCCTTTTGGTCGCGGTGGGTGTCTCCGGTGTCTTTTCTATTTTGATCGATAAATCATGGGTCGTGCTGCTGCTTTCTTGGGTTCCCGGCAGTGTAGAAGCCATGACCGCCGTCGCCTTACTGCTCGGAATGGAGCCCGCGTTTGTGATGATTAACCACGCTCTGCGCCTGTTGTTGCTCTACTCGCTGCCCGCCATGCTGAAAAAGCAGTTAGAGGAGTTGAGGGGAAGGTGATGGGATTCTTGAGTAAGAGCTAGCTAGTGGATGGGGTTAGCTCAGAAGTGCCCCAAATCTTGTTAGTCTAATTTTATATCTCAATTCGTCAATCAGTTATTTGACCAACATTTTCTAATCAATGTAATGTGTCAGTAGAGTCTACGGAACATTATGATTTATTGGGGAAAACTAGTGATAACTGATATTGTACTAGAAAATGTAGCAAGCTACAGGTCAAAAAATGAGCTAAAAACTAACAAAAAAGTCAATATAATTTATGGACTGAACGGGTCAGGAAAAAGTACTTTTTCAAACTATTTTTATAATCCCGAGAGTACAAAATATCAGCAGTGCTCTCACCGTGGAACTGGTGATACGGTTCTCGTTTACAACCAAAAATTCATCCAAGATAACTTCTATGCAAAAGATACTCTTAACGGTATTTTTAGCCTATCTAAGGAAAATAAAGAAGCGAAAGAGAAGGTAGAGGCAATTACTCTTGAGTTGGAGAAAATTGCTAAAGATAAGCAGCAGATCCAAAAAGAAATTGGTGAACAACGTTCTAAGATTCTAAGATTAATGACGCAAAGGAGAAGGCGCAGAAGAAAATTTGGGAAATCAAAACCAACTATGCAGGTGGGGATCGAGTACTTGAATTTTGTCTGAAAGGCAAAATGGGCGGTAAAGAGCCACTTTTCAACCATCTTTGCTCTATACCCCTACCCGCATCTAAACCATCTAAAACAATTGCAGATCTCAAAGAAGAAGCAAATGCTATAGATGGTGATACTGCAATTAAACACTCTGTTCTTAGTAAGCTAGGCATGTTTGATTTATCTGCTGATGACTTAGCTTCGTTAAATGAAATCATTGTAGGTAGCGAAGACAGTCCAGTTGCAAAACTTATCGGGAAACTTAAAAACTCTGACTGGGTAAGTGAAGGTCTTAAATATCTCGATCACATCGAGGGTTCTCAGTGTCCTTTCTGTCAATCAGAGACGATTACAGAACATCTAGCCGAACAAATTCGTGGCTATTTTGACGAGTCATACCAAAACAGCGTGAATGAAGTTAAAGCAATTCAGGCTCGTTACAGCACAATAGTTGAGAGTATTCCAAGCCTAGACGATTATAAAGCAACTCAATTCTCTACAGACTATATAGCTCAATTAAATGAACATTACGCTAAACTATCTAGAGATGCAGAAGCTAATCTTAAGCTAATCCAGCAAAAAGTTTCAAATCCTAGTCTACAAGTCATTTTGACCGATGTTTCTGAATCTGTTGAAGCATTTAACCTTGTTGTTGAGTCTATTAATAAACTTATAAGTGAACATAATGCTAAGATCGATAATTCCGCAAATGAATTAACCAAAATTAAGGCTGAGTTTTGGCGAATATTACGATACGAATATGACCAAACAATCAGCAATTTCAATGATGTTCAAAAAGATGCTAACAAAGTCATCGCTGAAAAAACTAAAGAGGAAGCTACAAAAGTAGATCTAGAAGAAGCAAAGGACGTTGAAAGGGCTGAGCATCAAAAATCAACTGTAAATATTGATGATGCTATAGTCAGTATTAACCAAGGTTTGACGGATATTGGCATAACAGGCTTCTACATAGAGAAGTATGAAGATGACTTGTATCGTTTAGTTCGTACTGACTCTAACTCGAAAATCTTTTCATCATTAAGTGAAGGTGAAAAGATGATTATCAGCTTCTTGTATTTTAGAGAGTTATTCAAAGGGAAGCGGAGCGCGACAGAAGGACAAGTGAAAAAAGTCGCTATTATTGACGATCCAGTATCAAGCTTGTCACACATATTTGTCTATAACATAGGCCAATTAATCAAGAGTGATTTTTTTAATTCAGAAGACATTGAACAAGTATTTGTCTTAACTCATAGTTTATACTTTTTCTATGAACTTGCTGATGCGAATCATAATAGAAGGAAAGAAAATCAAAATTTATACCGTCTGTCGAAGAACGAAAACGGTAGTTCAATAAACACAATGAAATATGAAGAAGTGCAAAATGACTACCAATCATATTGGTCGGTAATTAATGATGATAAACAACCACCGGCTTTAATTGCTAACTGTATGAGAAATATTATTGAATATTTCTTTAACTTCGTGCAGAAAGCCGATCTAAGTAATGTGGTTCAAAAACCTGAATTGAAGAATCCAAGATTTCAGTCATTTGTACGTTACATCAATCGCGAATCGCACTCATTAGGTCAGAATATCTTCGATTTTAAGGAGTTTGATTACCACGATTTTAAAGAGGGCTTTAGATTGGTTTTTGAACAGACAGGCTATCCTGAACACTATGAAAAAATGTCCAGAATTAGAACCTAACGCTAGCAAATGCCACTCGTACTGGTGATGTTTCCGTGAAAAGAGGGCGAACTTGGGTACTTCAGCTAGTGCTTAAGTTGCTACACTAACCAACACGTATATTTCCTACATTGAACCAGCCGAACATCGCTGGCTCAAAATGCCCCTTCTTGAGCAACAAAGTCATCTACTTCGCTTTCCCTAACTGAATTTATCCGAGTCAAACGGTTTAGAATATCTGTTCTAAATCGTTTCTGTCCATAAACGAGTTATACATTCACAATCAGCCACAAAATCCAAATGACCACAAATCCAGTTCCCTCCCCTTCTAGGGGAGGGGTAGGGTGGGGTATTTTAGTTATCGCTGACCTAAAAGTTGCACTCAGTTGAGTAAGGCTGGCGTGAAATACTCCCTCCCGTCCTCCCCCTAAAAGGGGGAGTGGCATGAAGCATTTTCGTTATCGCTAACGTAAAGAGTGAACGCGGTTTAGCTTTTCACCTTCAACCGATTTTTATTATCACGATTGGCGATTACTTGTGCTTGATCGTCAATCTCACCGAGGCTTTTGGCTAAACGGTCATACAGCACAACATTGACGGTGGCGGCGAGGTTCATACAGCCGTGGGTGGGCACGTAAACCACATGATGCGCTTGATCGACCACCTCTTGCGGCAGCGAACCATCTTCGGGGCCAAACAGATAAATCGCTTGTTCTGGATGGGTAAAGTGAGGCAACGCGGTTGCACCTACCGCCAGCTCGACACAGACGATTTTGACTTCACTATCCAATTCCGCGGTGAGATCGTCCATCTCGACTAATCCAATACGTTCATGGCTATTTTGAGTATCGGTCTGAAATTTTACGGCGCGAGCATAACGCGTACCGTTGTAACGCACTTGGGTGGCGTTGTAGCAGCCAGCGGCACGCATCACGGCGCCGACGTTGGTTGGGCTTTTCGGGTTGTGCAATCCAATAATTACGGTGGAAGAGGTGGTCATTGCGGTGATTCTACTTCTGTGTTGCTTTGGTTTGAGCTTGGCTCACGAATGGCGCGATTGTCGCTCTAACACGAGAGAAAAGCCAGTTGATCGTCCGGCTTGCTTTAGTGAAAACAAAAATCCCGCCGCAGCGGGATTTTTTATCATCGATTTTTCTTTGCGTAACAAAGAAATGAATCGCTTTTAATTACGCCAACAGTTCTTTGGCTTGTTTCACTACGTTTTCAGTCGTGAAACCAAATAGTTTGAACAGCTCACCGGCTGGTGCTGATTCGCCGAAGCTGGTCATACCGATGATGCGACCGCCAAAGCCGACGTACTTGTACCAGAAGTCGGCAATGCCCGCTTCAATCGCGATACGCTTAGTCACAGCGGCTGGCAGAACGGCTTCGCGGTAAGCGGCATCTTGCTTATCAAATGCGTCGGTCGATGGCATAGAGACCACGCGAACCGCTTTGCCTTCGGCGCTCAGTTGTTCGTAAGCGGCAACCGCCAGTTCTACTTCAGAGCCTGTCGCAATCAGGATCAGTTCAGGTTGACCTGCACAATCTTTCAGGATGTAACCACCCTTAGCGATGTTCGCCACTTGCTCTGCGCTGCGTGGTTGCTGAGCAAGGTTTTGACGCGAGAAAA
Organism: Vibrio metoecus; assembly: GCF_009665255.1. Taxonomy (NCBI): domain Bacteria; kingdom Pseudomonadati; phylum Pseudomonadota; class Gammaproteobacteria; order Vibrionales; family Vibrionaceae; genus Vibrio; species Vibrio metoecus. The sequence goes on along the minus strand of NZ_CP035687.1, from coordinate 206,320 downwards.
TCAGCGCAGATGGCGCATCTTTACGCTCAATCGCCAGTTTCCATGCGACTGCCGATTCCACTTGGTCACATGGGCGCCATGTGCTCATGTTTGGTGTCATACGCAGAGAAGCGATTTGCTCAACCGGTTGGTGAGTTGGGCCATCTTCACCCAGACCAATCGAGTCGTGCGTGTACACTTGGATGTTTTGCACTTTCATCAGTGCTGCCATACGCATCGCGTTACGCGCGTATTCCATGAACATCAGGAAGGTTGCACCGTAAGGGACAAAACCGCCGTGCAGCGCGATACCGTTGATGATGGCGGTCATACCAAACTCACGCACACCGTAGTGGATGTAGTTGCCTGAAAAGTCTTCTGCTGTCAGTGACTTAGAGCCAGACCACATGGTGAGGTTAGAAGGCGCCAAGTCAGCAGAACCACCCATAAATTCTGGCAGCAGTTTGCCGAACGCTTCCAGCGCATTTTGTGATGCTTTACGCGATGCGATGTTGGCAGGGTTAGCTTGCAGGTTAGCGATAATCTCGCTGGTTGCGGCTTCCCAATTCGCTGGCAGCTCGCCCGCTACGCGGCGTTTGTATTCAGCAGCTTCGGCTGGGTAAGCTTTCGCGTAAGCGGCGAATTTCTCATCCCAAGCGGCTTCTTTGCTTGCGCCTGCGGCTTTGGCATCCCACGCTGCGTAGATGTCCGCTGGGATTTCAAACGGAGCGTGTTCCCAACCCAAGAATTCACGCGCGGCTTTGATTTCATCGTTGCCCAGAGGCGCGCCGTGACAGTCGTGTGAACCCGCTTTGTTTGGTGAGCCGAAACCGATGATGGTTTTGGTACAAATCAGCGTTGGGCGAGACGTTTCTGCTTTCGCCGCTTCAATCGCAGCGTTAATCGCATCTGCATCGTGACCATCAACCGCTGGGATCACATGCCAGCCGTAGGCTTCAAAACGTTTTGGTGTGTCGTCTGAGAACCAGCCTTCCACGTGACCGTCGATAGAGATGCCGTTGTCATCCCAGAACGCAATCAGTTTGCCAAGGCCCAGCGTACCCGCCAGTGAACAGGCTTCGTGCGAGATACCTTCCATCAAACAGCCGTCACCCATGAACACATAAGTGAAGTGGTCAACGATGTCGTGACCCGGTTTGTTGAACTGCGCCGCCAGAGCTTTTTCAGCAATCGCCATACCTACGGCATTGGTGATGCCTTGGCCTAGTGGGCCCGTAGTAGTTTCGATGCCCGGTGCATAACCGTACTCTGGGTGACCCGGCGTTTTAGAGTGCAGTTGACGGAAGTTTTTCAAATCGTCAATCGACAGCTCATAGCCGCTCAGGTGTAGCAGCGAGTAAATCAGCATAGAGCCGTGGCCATTAGACAGTACGAAACGGTCGCGGTCAGCCCAGTTTGGGTTTTGTGGGTTGTGGTTTAAGTGTGAACGCCACAGCACTTCTGCGATATCCGCCATGCCCATTGGGGCTCCCGGGTGGCCAGAGTTAGCTTTTTGAACGCCGTCCATGCTCAGGGCACGAATAGCATTGGCAAGTTGTTTGCGATTCATAGTGTTACTCATTTTAATAAAGGAGGTTGAACGGAGTGCGTTCAACAAAAATAAAAAGCAGAAAGAAGCGAGCCGGAGCTCGCTTCAAAATCAGGATTACAGCTTAGCCGCGATCATTGCTTCCAGTTTGCCTTGGTCAACCGCGAAGTTACGGATGCCTTCAGCCAGTTTTTCAACGGCCATAGCGTCTAGGTTGTGTTCCCACAGGAATTCGCTGTGCGTCATTGGAGCAGGGCGAGCTTTAGAGCCTTTTGAGTCAACCAGTTTCGCAACCAATTCGCCTTCAGCCGCTTCAAGCTCAGCCAGTAGCGAAGGTGCGATAGTCAGGCGGTCACAGCCAGCCAGTTCTAGGATCTCGCCGATGTTACGGAAGCTTGCGCCCATCACGACCGTTTTGTAGCCGTGCTCTTTGTAGTAGTTGTAGATCTTGGTGACTGACAGTACGCCTGGATCTTCGTTTGCCGCGAAATCACGACCTTCTTTAGCTTTGTACCAGTCCATGATACGGCCAACGAATGGAGAGATCAGGAACACGCCTGCTTCAGCACACGCACGCGCTTGTGCGAAAGAGAACAGCAGAGTCAGGTTACAGTTGATGCCTTCTTTCTCAAGAATTTCCGCCGCGCGGATACCTTCCCAAGTAGAAGCCAGTTTGATCAGGATACGATCGTTGCTGATGCCCGCATCGTTGTACATTTTTACTAGCTGACGTGCTTTCGCTACGCTGCGCTCGGTGTCGTAAGAAAGACGCGCGTCAACTTCAGTCGAAATACGACCCGGAATGGTTTTTAGGATTTCTTTACCGATGTTGACCGCCAGCATGTCACAAGTGTCTTGTACTTGTTGTGCTTTGTCGTTGCTTTGAGTTTTTGCGTAGGCGATAGCTTGATCAATTAGAGGTGCGTATTCAGCAATCTGCGCAGCTTTAAGAATCAGAGAAGGGTTAGTGGTTGCGTCTTCTGGCTGGTATTTTTTGATCGCATCAATTTCACCAGTGTCGGCCACGACTGTGGTCAGTTTACGAAGTTGCGCTAATTTATTGCTCATTTCGATCGTCCTATTTCGTTGGGCTTATCTGCCGATGAGGGTCAGATAGGGCAAGCAGTTGAATGACTCAATCACTTTATCCCCTTCCTACTTGAAGCTGCAGCGGTGTTGGCTACGTTCGTTCACCCCAATCACATAGTGCATCTATGCTCATGGGGATGAACTCACTTGCCGCCTACCTGCAACTCCAAGTAGTTTGGGTAGATTTAGAGAGTGCGAGTCAGTAAATGCAAAATTTTCAGCGCCCGAACTTTTGCTCTGAACATTTGCTCGTTCGCTGAGTAAATGATGGAGCCATATTTATCCTATCTGTCGGGAAAGTCAATTCAACAACCCGGTTTATGACGCGTTGAGCGGAGTTTTTTTTCGCCTTCGCAGCCCTTGCTGCCATTAAATCGTTTGCTCAAATTTGAGGTGAACGGAAGTGCCTCGATCTTGGTTTCCTATCTTGAGTGAGAAAATGTTATGACCAAGATCATTTGCTCACCCTCCAAAGGCGAGTAACATAGCGCGCATTCTTGTTTTGAACACGAACTGTATTTAGAACGCAACGCTGGTTTATAAACCATGTTTCGTGGGACGGATAAAAAGCCGCTGCCACAGAAAGGATAGCACTATGAGTCAAATTCCAGAGATTTCGGTTGAAAGTACCGATCTGCTGACTGAAATCGCCGTCTCTTACTATCAAGATGGCGCAACACAGGAAGAGATTTCCAAAAAGTACGCTATTTCGCGAGCCAAAGTGGGTCGTTTACTCAAACAAGCCCGTGATGAAGGGATAGTAGAAATTACCGTCAAATATCATCCGGTGTTTAGCGCCAAAATCGAGCAGCGCTTGATCGAGCGTTTTGGCGTGCGCCGCGCCTTGATTGCCCTCGATCAACCCAATGATGAAGCGCAGCGCCAACAAGTTGCGGGCTTGGTATCCAACTATCTCACCAGCACGCTAAAAAACGGCATGGTGGTGACCGTTGGGCAGGGGCGTAATGTGTCGGCCGTGGCACATCATGTTGGGGTGATCACACCGCGAGATTGCAAATTTGTGTGCAGCATCGGCGGCATTCACCCACGCGGCGGTATGTTTAATGCTGACCATATTTGTCGTCAGTTAGCGAAAAAATACGGCGGCAGCTCGGAAACCTTGTATGCGCCAGCTTACGCAGAAAACCCAGAGCAGAAACGGGTATTCATGCAGAACAGCACGGTGAAGCAAACCCTCGATCTTGCCCGTAAAGCGGATATCGCACTGGTCGGGATTGGCGATATGAGTGAAAACAGCTACATGGTCGATCTGGGCTGGTTTACGCCGGAAGAGGTGGTGCAATCACGCCTGAATCAAGGTGTGGTCGGGGATTTCGCCGGGCATGATTTTTTTGATGTGCATGGACGTATCGCCAATACCGTGATGAATGACCGCGTGATTGGTTTGGGAATTGATGAGTTCCGCCCAATTGCCGAAGTGATCGCGATTGCTGCAGAAAACAGTAAACCTCTCGCATTATTAGGGGCACTACGGACAGGCGCGATTGATGTGATCGCAACGAGCGTGAGTAACGCTTTAACGGTACTCAACTTAGATGAGCAGATGCAAACGGCATTAAGCTCATAATACAGAGTGAAATTGGTGAAAAAGCGAGCCGGTTTTTAATGCTGGCTCGCATGCTCTGCATGTTTTTTAGTCAAGTCTACGTAAATTTGTTGTATTGGATGCAGTGAAACGGAGGCTCTAAATATGAAAAAAACAGTCATTGCTACCGCATTATTTACTGCATTGTGCAGCCATGCGGTGCTCGCTAATCAACCTGTAGTAGCGGGTTATTTTGCTGATTGGCAATACGCCAATTCAGCCAATCCCTACGTTGTAAAAGATATTCCAGCCGAGAACCTGACTCATGTGATCTACGCGTTTTTGAGCATGTGTGGCCCGCACAAAGGCGCGAATGAAACGGTGCAAAAACTGGTCGCCGAGCAGTGTAAAGGCAAACCAGATTTCACCGCCATTGTGGTGGATACGGAAGCGGCGTTGGAGAAAGACTTCGGCGCAGTCAAAGTGAAGGTGCCCTACAAAGGCCACTTTGCTCAGTTAGCACAGTTGAAAGTGGATCATCCACAACTGAAAATCTTGCCTTCCTTAGGTGGCTGGACCATGTCAGAGCCATTCCACGCAATGGCGAAAGATCCTAAATCGATCGAGCAGTTTGCCAAAACGGCGGCTCAGTTGATCGCGCAGTACGATTTCTTTGATGGTGTGGATCTCGATTGGGAATACCCCGGTGGTGGCGGCTTAACCACCTCACCTTGGAACCCGGAAACCAAGCTTAGCGATGAGCAAATGGCCGCAGAAAAAGCCGCATTCACCCACTTAGTGAAAACTCTGCGTGCGGAATTGGATGCGTTAGGCAAAACTAAACAGCGCGAATATGAACTTTCCACTGCGGTCGGTGTTGGTGCAAAAGCGGCGCAAATTGACTGGCCAGCCGCTGCACCGTATTTAACCAACATGTTTGCCATGACCTACGATTACCTTGGCGGATGGGGGCCACAAACGGGTCATGTCACCAATTTGCACGCCACCGAACGTAGTTGGTGGGGAATGGGCTCGGATGTGTTTATCAATCAGATGGTCGAGCTCGGCATTCCACGTGAAAAATTGGTGATCGGTGCGGCTTATTACGGTCGTGGCTGGCAAGGCACCAAAGATTATGACGGTGGTTTGCCCACTGCGGAGCTAAGCTCCGAGCAGGGAGCGCAGTTTGGTACGACTGAAAATGGTTACTTCATGTATTGGGATTTGATGAAGAACTATACGGCGCAGCAAGGCTATCAATACCATTATGACGAAGCCTCACACGCACCGTATTTGTGGAACCCAGAGGAAAAAGTCTTCATCAGTTTTGAAGATGAACGCTCGGTAGCCGCGAAAGCCAAATGGGCGAAAGAGCAAAAGCTCGGTGGTATTTTCACGTGGGAACTCTCTGGCGATCCTTCCGGTAAGCTGACTCAAACCATGTTTGAATCGATCAAATAATCTTGCTCGACACAAGATAAAGGCCACTTCAGTGGCCTTTATCTCCTTCCTACTTAAAGCTGCAGCGGTGTTGGCTGCGTTCACTCACCCCAATCACATAGTTTGTCTATGCTCATGGGGAGTCACTCACTTGCCGCCTACCTGCAACTCCAAGTAGTTTGGGTATATTATTTCTAATGTTTGTATGTTTAGACATTACTCAATCGGCAGATCTTGCCGTTGTCCCCATTCCGTCCACGAACCATCGTAAACAGAGAGGTTTTTGTAGCCGCACACATACGCCGCGAGCAGCACAATACATGCGGTCACGCCTGAGCCACAGCTAAACAGATATTCTTGGGCGGTGTCGGGCAACATATGAGTCAGTAGCGGGCGTAGCTCGGCTTGCTCTTTTAGCTTGTGACCAGTGATGAGTTCTGCAAAAGGCAAGCAGGATGAGCCTGGAATATGCCCACTGCGCACGCCGGGGCGAGGTTCTGGCACTTCACCGAAAAAGCGCGCTAATCCGCGAGCATCAATGGTTTGGCTATGTGGATTATCGATCTGTTTGAGAACATAACTCGCATCAACAAAGGCTTGTGGGTTGAGTTTGCCGTCAAAGTTCCCTTTTGTTGTGGGTTCACGATAGTTTTGAGTGACGTTGTAACCCTGAGCCTTCCATTCGGTCAATCCGCCATTGAGGATATACACCTTGTGGTGTCCCATGGCTTTGAACATCCACCATGCTCGGGGAGAGGCAAACGTGCCGCTGTTGTCGTACACCACAATAAAGGAATCTTGGTTGATACCCAGTTCGCGAGCGAGAGTATTAAAGCGCCCCTCAGAAGGCATCATGTGCGGCAAGGGCGAATCAGGGTCGCAAAAGACTTTGTCGTAATCAAAGCGCTGCGCATTAGGGATCTTGTTGACCCAATCTTTTTCAGACTCGGTCGGAATTTGAAATTCTATACTGCTATCGAGTAGCACCAAGTTAGGGTCGTGCAGATGTTGTTGCAGCCATTGCGCCGTGACGAGTGGGGAAGTCATTGTTATTCCTTATTTTTGTGATTACACAATACGTTGACCAATACGCCACAGAACATCACTCGGGTCAACCAAACAAAACTCCAGCATGCCCCAAGGTTGAGTGACGAGATCGGTCATTTTGCTTTCAAAACGCTCTTCGAGTTGCAAAGTTTTCACGTGATCAAACCAGCTTTGCGCATCTTCCACTAACAGATGCATCATAGTATTCCCTTGATGTGGGCGCTGATGGGTGTTTTGCAGTAAAAAAGCGCATTGACCTAAACGCAAATAAGCCACATCGCCAAATTCTGAAATCAGTTCAAAACCGAGGGATAAGTAAAACTGTTTGGAGGCAGTAAAGTCCTGAGCAGGAACAAAGGATTTGATTTCAAGCACATCGAGATTGGGCATAGCGACTCTCCTTAACACATCAACTGAGGTAACTGTAGCGACCTTTATGATGCTGAACCAGCGAGCCACCCACAGTTTTGGCGGCAGAAGAATGGCAACACCCCAAAATTGGAGCGTTGCCACACTCTATCTGTTCTAAAACATTTAGCTCGGTCACTCATGATGTATGACAGACAGGACACTGAGGAAGTTTCATCAGGTTCATTTCTCGCCATGTCATGCTCATCGCATCTAGAATCAAGATCTTACCTTGCTTAGGTGTGCCTAATTCAGTCAGCACCTTAATGGCTTCCATTGCTTGAACCGCACCAATAATGCCTACCACCGGAGCCATCACACCCGCTTCAACGCAACTGAGTGCCGATGAGCCGAATAGGGCGCTTAAGCATTGATAGCAAGGCTGCGCGGGATCTTGATACATAAACACGCTCACTTGGCCTTCCATGCGAATTGCTGCACCGGAAACCAGCGGTGTTTTGTGTTTATAGCAGAGGCGATTGAGCTGGTTACGCGTGTCGACATTATCGCAAGCATCCAGCACCAGATCGTGGCGTGCAATCAGCGCATCCAATTCGTCATCACTCAAACGTGCTTGGATCGTTTCAACTTGAAGATGCGGATTGAGTAGACGCAGTGAATCAGCCGCAGAATCCACTTTCGCGCGGCCAATATCCGCATCGTGGTGTAGCACTTGGCGCTGGAGGTTAGAGAGTTCAACCACATCATCATCAATTAAAGTGATGTGGCCGACCCCCGCCGTCGCGAGGTATTGGCTACTCGCACAGCCCAACCCACCTGCACCGAGGATCAGCACTGAGCTCTGCTTTAGCTTCTCTTGTCCTTCAAAATCAAACGCTTTGAGAATGATCTGTCGGTTGTAACGCAGCATTTCTGCATCGCTGAGAATATCCACCATCACTCCTAGTACAGGGTTGGGTTAAACAGTTGGATTTGAACCGTTTCGCCGACTTCCACGCGGCCACGTTCACGCTCAAGTACCACAAAGCAGTTAGCCAAGCTCATTGAGCGGAATGCGCCAGAGCTTTGGTTACCGGTGCTTTCCACCACGAATTGACCATTTTCAATGCGGTAAATGCCGCGTTGGAAATCCGTCCGTCCCGGTGCTTTTTTAAAGGGGCTACGCGTGATCGCCGGGATCGATTCTGGGGCTTGCCAAGCGCTGTGTCCCGCCAATTTGGCAAGCATAGGTTGCACCAGCACGTACATGGTCAGCACAGCTGAAACAGGGTTGCCCGGTAAACCGCAGAACCAAGCATCCTGCAATGCACCAAATGCAAAGGGTTTGCCCGGTTTGATCGCCAGTTTCCAAAAACCGATTTCGCCGAGTTCTTCCAAAATATCTTTGGTGTAATCGGCTTCACCCACGCTGACGCCACCGGATGTGACCACCACATCTGCCAAGCTTTGCGCTTGCTCAAACGTGGCTTTCAGTGTGGCAGGGCAATCTGGCACGATGCCGAGATCAATCGCTTCGCAGCCGAAGTTTTCAATCAAGGGTTTAATGCCGTAGCGGTTACTGTCGTAAATTTGTCCGGCTTGCAGCGGTTCACCGAGTGGTTTGAGCTCATCTCCGGTGGAGAAAAACGCCACTTTCGGTTTGCGATAGACAGTGACATGGCTAATGCCTAGTGTCGCAATCATCGGAATATCACGTGCGGTTAAGCGCGCGCCGCGTTCCAGCACCACATCGTTTTGGCGTATGTCATCACCCGTTGGGCGGATGTTGTCATTGAGTTTGACGTCATGCTGGCAAAACACCACACCCTCTTCGGTGATGGTTGTTTGTTCTTGCATGATCACCGCATCACAACCGGCAGGGATTTGTGCCCCGGTCATAATGCGCACACAAGTCATCGGTGGCCATTCAGCGTCAAAAGGCTGACCCGCAAAAGATTTTCCCGCTACGGGCAGCGGTTTTTGTTGTGCCAATTCTGCGCGACGGACGGCATAACCATCCATCGCTGAGTTATCAAACGGTGGAACATGAATCGGCGAAAGAATCGCTTCGGCAAGTACATAGCCCAGCGCTTCAGGCAGAGGCAAACGTAAAGTGGTTTGCACGGGTTGAATACGTGACAGCATTTTCTCAAGCGCATCTTCAATCGGCATTAAGCCGGGAGCATCGCAACAGCCCATCGGGAATGTCCTATGTTGTTGTTCTTTTGCGGCAAACTGTAGCACAGAATCCTTCTGCGATGCAGAATCCACGTGAATTTTGGGGTGTAATTGTCGCTAAATCCGAGTATTCTTGTCAGCCATCCGAAAGGGGTATTTAAGAGGTAGAGGAATGTCAGGTCTTAGCGAATCCGCGAAGTTGGTGAAAGATGCGCTAGAGCGCCGTGGGTTGGAAACACCAATGCAACCTAGTTTGGCGAGCCCAGCAGAGAAAAAGGATAAAATAGAACATCACATGCGTGAGATCCTCAACCTGCTCGGACTGGACTTAACGGATGACAGTTTGGAAGAAACCCCACAACGCATCGCTAAGATGTATGTGGATGAGATTTTCTCAGGGTTGGATTACGCCAACTTCCCCAAGATCACCGTTATCGAAAACAAGATGAAAGTGAGTGAGATGGTTAAAGTGAAAGACATCACACTGACCAGTACTTGTGAACACCACTTAGTCACCATCGATGGCTCGGCAGCGGTGGCGTATATTCCGCGCGGCAAAATCATCGGCTTATCGAAAATTAATCGCATTGTGCGCTTTTTTGCCCAGCGTCCGCAGGTGCAAGAGCGTATGACGCAGCAGATCTTAGTTGCGCTGCAAACGTTGCTTGAGTCGGATGATGTGGCAGTCACCATCGATGCGACTCACTATTGTGTGAAATCTCGCGGCGTGATGGATGCAACCAGCGTGACCACAACGACCGCTTTGGGTGGGATTTTCAAATCTAACCCTGCAACGCGTGCGGAATTCCTACACGGTTTGCGTTAATTCATTCTCTTAAAAGTGAATATGAATCAGCCCTCAAATTGAGGGCTGATTGCTTTTCGGGGATAGGACTAATTAAAACGTTATTTGAACAGTGCTAGATATTCACCGTAGCCTTGCGCTGCCATCTCGTGTTTTGGAATAAAACGCATCGCGGCGGAGTTCATGCAATAACGTAAACCGGTTGGAGCAGGGCCATCGTTAAACACATGGCCGAGGTGTGAATCGGCAAAGCGGCTACGCACTTCGGTACGCGTGTAGAACAGGCTATTGTCATCTTTAGTGACAATGTAACCTGAATTGAGCGGTTTAGTGAAGCTCGGCCAACCGGTTCCTGATTTGTACTTGTCGGTAGAAGAAAACAGCGGTTCACCCGATACAATATCAACGTAAATGCCATCTTCTTTATTGTCCCAATATTCATTATCGAATGGACGTTCTGTGCCTTCGTTCTGAGTCACCTTGTATTGCAAGCTGGTCAGTTTAGCGCGGATTTGATCATCTGATGGACGCACATAAGTTTTGACATTAGCTTGCCCATTTTTTTCATCAATCCACTGGCGAAGGGTTTTCGGATGCGTGTTTCGGTCAACGCCGAAAATCTCATCCAAATACTGATCGCGTCCTGATGCGTAGCGATAGTAGTTGTAACGGACTTTATTCTTCTTGTAGTAGTCCTGATGGTAGTCTTCTGCTGGCCAGAACTTTTTAAACTCAATCAACTCGGTTTTGAGTGGCTTTTTGAATATGCCGAGTTGATCAATCTCCATCATAAAACGTTTAGCCACTTCAAGTTGCTCGGCGTTGTGATAGAAAATCGCCGGGCGATATTGTTCACCTCTATCCACAAACGAGCCTTGATCATCGGTTGGGTCGATGTGTCGGAAGAAGTTATCCAGCACTTGTTCATAAGTGACGATCTTCGGGTCAAACGTCACTTGAATGACCTCGATGTGTCCCGTTTTACCCGATGAGACTTGCTTATAAGTCGGGTTATCGACATCTCCACCGGCATAACCTGAAATCACATCCACGACACCGGGAAGTTTCTCCATATCCGATTCTGTACACCAGAAGCAGCCACCAGCCAATGTCGCTTGCTGGTAATTGGCTGAAGCTGAGGCGATGGTACTGGGTTTGGTGTCCGCTTGGCTAAACAGAGAAAGGGTGAGTGCCAGCAAGGCGAACAGTGGCGCTCCCCAAGTAAAGAGTCGTTTCATGAGCATTTCCTTTTGGTTCTTTACAAAGTTATAGAAAAAGAACGGCAAACCGGATCAGAAATTTCAGCCTTGGAGATAACTTTTTGTCAGAGATAACTTTTTATTAGAGGAAACGTTTTTAGGAAAGAATCACCGTGCTGCTACTAAGAGAAGCACGGGAGTAAGTTGGAAAAGAATTAACTTAAGCCGACGATGTTGCCGTGCTGATCGATATCGAGCGCCATAAATGAAGGTTTTTCCGGTAAACCGGGCATGGTCATCACACTGCCACACAGGGCGTAGACAAATTCGGCGCCTGCACATAAACGCAGTTCGCGGATCGGTACGATAAAATCACGTGGCGCGCCTTTGATTGCGGGATCGGTAGAAATCGACAGCGGTGTTTTTGCCAAGCAAACCGCAAGATGATCAAAGCCTTGGGCTTGCAGTTTGGCTAATTGCTGCGCGGCTTTATCACTCAGTGCAATCTCGGCAGCGCCATAACCTTTTACCGCGACCGCTTTGAGTTTTTCATCCAATAGCATGCTTGAATGATAGAGCGGAGTGAATTTCGCTGGATGTTGACACTGCTGAACCACTTTTTCGGCAAGGAGTTGGGTACCTTCACCACCTTTGGCAAAGCCTTCTGAAATGGCTACGGATACACGGTTGGGTAGGGCTTCAATCAGCTTAACCAGTTGTTCCAGTTCTTCGGCACAATCTTGTGGGAAGCGGTTAATCGCTACCACGGCAGGCACACCATACTGGTTAACGTTATCAATATGCCATTTCAAGTTTGCAAAACCGGCTTGCAAAGCGGCGCTGTCTGGCGCGAATAGGGCATCCGGTACCGCTTGGCCGGGGCGTAAATCATACAGGCCTGAATTGGCTTTTAAACCGCGTAAGGTGGCGACAATCACCGCACAATCTGGGGTTTTACCAGAGGCTTTGGCTTTGATGTTGCACGCTTTCTCAAACCCCATATCGGAGCCAAAACCGCCTTCGGTCACTGTGTAGTCTGCCAAACGGGTAGCAATGTCATCGGCAATGATCGAGGAGTTACCGTGAGCGATGTTGGCAAACGGGCCGGCGTGGATCAGTGTTGGAACGCCTTCTAAAGTCTGCATCAAGGTCGGTTCAATGGCTTCCTTCATGCTGACTGCCATTGCGCCAGCCACTTTCAGATCTTCGGTGGTGACCGGATTACCGTCCAAATCATAAGCCAACACCACATTACCGATACGGCGACGCAAATCGCGTAGATCCGAGGCGAGAGCTAGAATCGCCATCAATTCGGAGGCGGCAGAGATATCGAAACCATCTTCGCGCTCATAACCATTAATATTTTTTCCGGGCTCATTGCGGCCGACCGTCACCATGCGCAGCGCGCGATCGTTATGATCCATCACGCGTTTCCATATGACCTGTTTGGGGTCAATGCGCAGCGCTGGCATGCCTGTGCGACGCTCAAAATCGTCATATCCGAGGCGCTGCTCGTGATAAATTCGCGCATCAATCGCAGCTGCAGCAAGGTTGTGCGCCGCAGTGACGGCATGAATATCACCGGTTAAATGCAGATTGAGCTCTTCCATCGGTGCAACTTGTGAATACCCGCCGCCCGCAGCGCCACCTTTTACCCCAAAAATCGGCCCCATCGAAGGCTGACGAATGCACGCCATGACCGAGTGATTAAGTTTGGCCAACCCTTGTGCTAAACCAATCGTGGTAACGGTTTTACCTTCACCCAATGGTGTTGGGGTAATCGCAGTGACCAGAATGAATTTACCTTTGGGCTTGTTGGCCAATCGCTCTAGACAATGCAGTGACACTTTTGCTTTATGCAGGCCGTGACTTTCATACTCGTCAGCGTGTAATCCTGCTTTCTGAGCAATGGCATCGATAGGCGCTAATGATGTAGCGCGGCAAATTTCAATATCTGGCAGCATAAAACCCTCATCTAGAGCGGTAAAAATGGTGAGGAAAACGTTTGCGCGCAAATCATAGCGATAAATTGTGGCTTGTAAAGATTCTTATGGAGTGAATTCTGCGAGCGATTGGGATTTTAGCGGATTGCTGATTTTGATCAATTGAAGCACGAGATTTTTACTCTCATTCGATGCATTAAAATGGAAAAAGGCGCTCAAGTGAGCGCCTTAGAAGGGGGAATCATCCAGAGTTATTTATCTTGCTGTGCTTTTAACAAATCACGAATTTCAGAAAGCAGTTCTTGATCTTTGGTTGGCGCAGGTGGGGCTTTAGGCGCTTCTTCTTCCTTACGCTTCAAGCTATTGATCGCTTTTAAACCCATGAAAATGGCGAACGCGATAATCGTAAAATCGACCACGGTTTGGATAAATTTGCCGTAGGCAATCACTACAGCAGGGGCATCACCTTGCGCGGCAAGTAACACGAAACTCAGATCGCTAAAATTCACACCGCCTAAAATAATACCGATTGGCGGCATAATGATATCGGCGACAAAAGACGACACTATTTTGCCAAACGCCGCACCAATGATGATACCGACTGCCATGTCGATTACATTGCCACGAGATGCAAAAGCCTTGAACTCTTTAAGTAAGCTCATTGGGTTTTCTCCAAACTGAATAAATAAATTGTTGAATTGAAGGTGACTGCGGTATCAGGAGAAGCCAACGTTTTTCTGCTACCGATTACGTTACCAAGGGTATAGCTCTGTTTGGTTGTTCGCAATCTCGTCATCCAGAAATTTTATATACCTAGCATTATTGATGCGGACGTTTCATTTATTGGACAAATCGCTGTACCCAAACGACCTTGAATTACAGCCAATACCGCTGCAGCTTAAAAGCATAGAAACAACTTGGGATATGTGGATTAGATGGGATAAACCAATAATGCCCACCTAAAGTGGGCATTGTTGTCGATTGAGTTGGCAAAACGCTAAGCTAGCTGCAGTAGTCGCTCAACCAATTTTTCAATACCGGAAGCGGCTTGGGAAATATTCTCTGCCAACATGTAGGCGGGGGTGGAAAGCACTTTATGTCTTTCATCAAATACGATGCCTTCCACTGGGCAATCCACGTGCTGGCCACCTAATTGGTTAAATGCGGCTGCGGTGCCGTGATCATTGCCAATCGTGCCTTGAGCGGCTTCGCCATAAATCATCGGTATGATGGTTGGGGCAATACAGATATAACCCGCAGGTTTTTGCGCATCCGCAAAAGCAAGACAAGCGGCAGCTACATCCGGGTTGATACTGCACTGTGCGCCTTTCACCGCAAAGTCGGTGAGATTTTTCGCGGCTCCAAACCCGCCTGGGAGCAAAAGTGCATCAAATTCATTCACATTGAGTGTGGCTACATCTTGGATTTTTCCGCGCGCAATGCGGGCAGATTCCACCAACACATTGCGTGTTTCTGGCATCTCTTCACCCGTGAGGTGGTTAATGACATGCATCTGCTGCACATTCGGCGCAAAGCAGTGCCAACTGGCTCCTTGTTTCTCGATGGCATGCAGCGCAAGCACCGATTCGTGGATCTCTGCTCCATCGAATACTCCACAGCCACTGAGAATAACCGCGACTTTCTTCATGACATTAATCCTCCATAGATTGCTTATGCGCCTTAGACGTGTCGGTGAGATGGTCTTGAGCCATCGAGGAAGGAGTGTCATGCTCCGTGCCATCTTCTGCCGCTGAATACTCTTCCTGCTCGGGGTAATGTTTGACCACAAACGGGATCAACATCACTGCTGACGGGAAAAAACGCTTCATAACCACTCCTTCTGCCGTTCAATGTATCGCTTCACGGCTCTTTATAAAAAGAAATGTCGGGCTACTTTTTGCGCTAAGTCACCGAATCTGTCTATTCCTCATTCGAATTTGGCCTTTTGACCTTGTGCTCACATTTAGCTATCCCAATAAGGCTGATTATTTCCTAGCTTTTGCTGCAAGAAATCGATGAAAGCTCGAACCTTATAAGGTAGGTGTTTACGTTCAGGAAAAACGGCATAGACCGCATGGACTGGCAGAGAATAGTGTGTCATTACCGATTGGAGTGCTCCACCAGCCAGATCTTTGCTGACCAGAAAAGTCGGCAGTTGAGCAATACCTAACCCTGCAAGTGAGGCTCTGCGAATCGCTTCACTGTTATTCACCGTTAGATTGCCTTTGGGGATGACTTTGACCTCTTGCTGTTGATGGTGAAAGGTCCATTCATTGCCGCCGCGAAAATAAGTATAAACAAGGCAGTTATGCTCAAGGAGATCGGCAGGTTTTTCAGGTTCGCCATAACGCGCTAAGTATTCAGGTGAAGCACAAAGAACACTTTTACAAGTCACAAGGCGTTTCGCAACAAGGTTCGATGTGGGTAGGTGTCCTATCCGAATGGCGAGATCAAAGCCACCTTCAATCAGATCAACCATTTGGTCTTCCAGTTGCAAATCTATTTCTACCTTAGGATAAATAGAGATGAAGTCAGCAATGATGGGCGCGATGTGTAGAACGCCAAAAGACATAGGCGCGGTAATTTTTAGTTTGCCTTGTGGTTCACCTTGCAATTCGGTGACAGCATCCATTCCTTGTCGGGCGTAACTCAGTGCTTGTGAAACATGGTAGTAATAACGTTCCCCCGCTTCAGTTAAGCTTAATTTTCGTGTTGTACGATTGATCAACCGAATCCCTAAATCATCTTCAAGCTGAGAAAGCCTTTTACTGACCGCCGATTTGGTGATTTTGAGTTTTTTGGCTGCAAGAGAGAAGCTGCCACATTCGACAACTGCAACAAAAACAGGAATAGAAGAAAAAGTTGTCAGCATAATGATTGTTGAATAGAGAAAAACAAAAAGTTTCCATAATCGGAGATTATCATCAATTAAAAAACAATCTACACTGTCAGCCTGATTTTAAGGAGATCATCATGAAGTACGATTGGATCTTATTTGACGCTGACGAGACCTTGTTTCATTTCGATGCTTTTAAAGGCATGCAGCTGATGTTCGCGCGCAAAGGCGTGGATTTTACCGAACAAGATTTTCACCAATACCAAGAAGTGAATAAACCGCTGTGGGTGGATTACCAAAACGGCGATATTACTGCCGCGCAGCTCAAACATACGCGCTTTTCTGGTTGGGCTGAAAAGCTCAATACCACCACTGACGAGCTTAATAGTGCATTTTTACAAGCCATGGCGGATATTTGCACCTTGCTACCGGGAGCGATGGAGTTGATGCAAGCGCTACAAGGTAAAGCGCGTTTGGGCATTATCACCAACGGTTTTACAGAACTACAAGATGTTCGGCTGGCTAAAACCGGCATGACTGACTTTTTTGATCAGATTGTGATTTCTGAAGAAGTCGGGATTGCTAAACCCGATGCTGGCATTTTTGCCCACGCACTAGAGCGTATGGGGAACCCAGCCAAAAGCCGAGTGCTGATGGTCGGGGATAATCCACATTCTGACATTCTTGGTGGCTTGAATTTTGGCATCGAAACTTGCTGGCTTAATGTTCATCAGCACCCGAAACCAGATGGCATTACGCCACATTATGAAGTGGTTTCACTGCATGAGCTGAGAGAGATTTTGTTGGCCTAAGATTGCCAGATGACTTCGTTTTTGCAGGTCAATCTCTTGTATCGATAAAAAAGGCGGGATCCTATCCCGCCTCAGTTTTTCCACTTATGCTTTTATTTGAGCTTGTAAGCTTAAGCGGTCATCAATCACCATGCTGTTTTCTAATTCATGCACTGTGGCAATACGACAGCGCTTCTCTGGCGCGAGTTTTTCATACTCGGTGAGGTAGATGTCACTATGAATGTGTTCCGCCATCATTTTCACCATTAAGTGATTGTTAGAAAAAAGCCCTTGTGTCTCTTCTCGGTTAGAGAACATCATGGCTTGTTTCATATCCACCACCAACATAAAACGGTGTGAAGGGTAGCGCTGTTCCTCATTGTCGGAGCGAGAGTAGTGCTCGATTTTCGGATGAGGCAGACTTAACCGATTGAAAGAGAAAACAATCACTCGCACACCGCGTTCAATGGCTTGGCACATTTCATCCGCGATAAGGTCAAGATGAAAATCAGTATTGAGATAGACCTCGATTTGCGCCAAGTTCAGCATTTCTCGTGCTTTTTGTAACAGGTTTTCAAACCCGGACACGTTGTAAATAAATTCTTTCTCTTCCTGAAGCATCATCCGTGAGAGTTCTTTTTTCAGGATCTGAATGTTTTCTATGGTTTTTTTCTCAATCTGGCTAAAAATCAAATCGGGTGATTTCGCTTCGTATTCTTTCGTCTCTCCATCAGACATAAAAATGCAGCCATTCTTATACAAGTTATCAATCGACGAATAGACAGATGAGCGAGAAAGTGAAATATCTTTGGCAATTTTATAACCGCTGGCGCGGCCATTTTTGAGTAAATTGATATAAACCAAGGCATCGGTTTTGGTAAAGCCAAAGTCCATCAGTTTTGTTACCAGCTCGGTCACGGGGGTTCCTCGGTAATGATTCACACGAATTTTCCTGTCAAGGTTACCACTCATCATGAGGTGAATGTAGGGAGTTGTGCACAATTTACGGTGTACATCGAGACTGAGCCCTTAGCAAAATCGTATCCTTCATTATTAAGACACTCGATTTTGGGTAGGGCTTCAGATAGACAGTAGCGACTTAAGGCGCTTCTTAGAGTTAAGGCTAAATCAGGGTGTTGGATTAGACCGCCACTTAAGATGAGCAGCTTGGGTTTGAAGTGAATGATCGCATCGGATAGAGCGCGAGCGAGCTGATCAATCCAGATGCGATAGATACGGGTTGACCATGCTTGGTTTTGATCAACATTTTGGATAATTTCGCTCGCGGTGCAATGTTGTAAAGAGAGCTGATGATATTGGCGCTCAAGCCCTTTGCTCGATAAGTATTGACGAATGCACTCATCACTACCGCAAGTACAAAGGGGCGTCAGCCCATCAATTAAGCTTTGATATCCCTTCAGTGGCTTATGTGCCCAGCTTAAATCGAGCACGTGGCGATAGGGATCGTTTGGATTGAGTTGATCAGTTACGTACAACTCGCAGCCATCGTCTAATACGGCACTTAAGGTATTGCCTTGAGGTAGCGGCTGTATTTGCGCTAGCGCAATGACAGCCGGATTTAAGATTTGATAGGGAACGGTAAGGTGCGTTGATAACCACTGAGACAGCGTTTCTTTAGCCTTAGGTAATGCCCCTTGCCAGCAGTCAGGCATCAAATTAATGCCTATTAGCGTTAAGGTTCCAAACATGCGTTGCATGTTAAGAGCCACGTTCGTTATAAGCTCCGCGGTTTGCTGCATGTTGGTGGGGGAAATTAACTGGCCGTGATAGAGAGGCTGCCCACCGTCATCGATGAGCATGCTCCATATCCACTCGGAATCAACAGAAAATCCTAATTTCATAACACTTGTAAGGTCTGAAGATCCCGCACTTCAAAGCCAAATGCAGGAAGAGTGAGTTCGTTGCCATTCACGGTGCACACTGCTTCTCTATCGCTATTATTGATCACCACTTGCAGTGAGCCTTTACGGAAGGCAACGACATGAGGATGTGCTACATCAATCCATTCTAGATAGGGGTAGTTACATTCCGGATAGGCTCGGCGAAGCTGGATAAGCTTCTGTATAAAAGATTTAAATTCAATATCTTGCTGATCCTCGTCCCAAACCATGCATTTTCGGTTCAGTTCTAAGCCAATTCCTTTTTGTCCATCCATACCAATTTCGCCACCATAGTAGATACAGGGAGCTCCGACTTGCGTGAACATGAACAGATAAGCCAGTTTCGCTTTGCGTTTATCACCGCCACACAAACTAATCAGGCGCGTCGTGTCGTGACTTTCCAGCAAATTAAACATCGCTTCGTTTACATTGCGTGGATAAGCAAGGTAAGAATGGGTAACTGAGTGGATAAAGCGTGTCTTATCATCAGTACCCAGCGCAAAAAAGTCTGTGATCGCTTGTGTGAGCGGGTAATTCATCAGCGAATCGTATTGATCTCCACGCAACCAAGGCATGCCTTCGTGCCATATTTCGCCCAATATGTAGCAGTCAGGTTTTATGCCTTTGACTAAACGGCGGAAATCGCGCCAAAAGTCGTGATCAACTTCATTTGCCACGTCCAGTCGCCATCCATCGATATCAAACTCTTCGATCCAATGGCGGGCTACATCCAAAAGGTAAGCACGACATTCAGGATTTTCGGTATTCAACTTGGGCATTTCGGCTACGTTGGCAAACGTTTCATAATGGAGGTTACTAAAATCCCACTCGGATTTAGGTTTATCCGGATACACAGGGAATTGTTTGATCCAGAACCAGTCGGCGTAGCGAGACTCAGCCCCTTTTTCTACCACGTCCAACCATAGTGGTGACTGGTGGCCAATATGGTTGAATACCGCATCTAACATCACTTTCATCCCGCGACGATGAGCCTCTTGCACCAAAGCGCGAAACGCCTCATTACCGCCAAAATGTGGATCGACGTTGTAGTAATCAATCGTGTCATATTTATGGTTAGCATTAGCCGTAAAAATAGGGCAAAAATAGAGTCCGTTGACACCAAGATCTTGTAAGTAATCCAATTTTTCAATAACGCCCCATAGATCACCGCCCATAAAATTGTGACGGGTTGGCGTGCTTCCCCAAGGCTCAACTTGTGGTGGTGAAATCTCTGGCCGTCCATTGTGAAAACGTTCAGGGAAAATTTGGTACCAGATGGTGTTGCGTACCCATTCTGGTGTTTTTAAAACGTCTTTGGGGTTGATGTAAGGAAAGCAAAAAAAGTTGCTTAAATTGCTCAGCTCAATATCTGCTTGTCGCTTGTTCTGAATATCCACACAGCGTTTTTCACCAAACAGCAGTTTTTCCCCTTCTTTACCATGCAGGATAAAACCGTAACGGCTACGCTTTTTCGGTGGAACAAAGGAAGCAAACCAATGGTCATGATGTTCACTTTGGCCTTCTAAATACATGGGTACTTCGGTACCACCAATCCAGCCATGGGCGTCACTTCCTCCTAAGTTGCCGCCGTCTAATCCGCCTTTCGCCCAGATATAGGGGTCGCCAATCCATAACGTTACGCGGTCGACTTCGCCTTTAGCACTGCGAAAGCGAATATGCAGTGTATTATTGTCGTAAGCATAGCTGTCTGCGCTTTTTGCCAAGTGAGTTAATGAGCTTCTTGTAATCATACGAGTTCCTGATAATTATTCTTTTACTGCGCCACTGACTAAGCCAGTGGTGATGTGTTTTTGTGTGATAACAAACAATAGAGTGATCGGCACTGCGACCAGTAACGAGCCTGCGGCGAAGAGAGTGAAGTTTTCCGCTGAGTTGGATGTGATCCAACTGAAGATGCCGATAGCGAGAGTCATCTTCTCTTCGCTGCGTAAAATTAGCGTCGGCAGGATAAAATCCATCCAAGGCCCGGTAAAAGAGACCAAAGCAACAAACACTAAAATTGGTTTAGCCAGCGGTAAAATGATCTCAAGGAAAATGGTCATATGCCCAGCACCATCGATTTTGGCCGCTTCATCTAGAGAAGTGGGAATGGCATCAAAATAGCCTTTCACCAGCCAAGTCATAAATGGCAGAGAGCCTGTGACATAAACGAATAGCAAGCCGATATAGGTATCGATTAAGCCCATTTTTGACAACAGAATGTAAATCGCCGTCATCGATAAAAAAGCGGGAAACATTTGCAACACCAAAATGCTCATCAACACGTTGCGTTTACCTTGAAAGCGGTAACGTGAGAAGACAAAGGCCGTCATGGTGACCACCACCAGTGAGATCAACATGTTGGCGGTAGCAAGTAAGAAGGTGTTCTTGTACCACTCTAAATACGGCGTATCGGTAAACAGAGCTTTGTAATGGTCGAGCGTAAAAGCGAACTCACCAAATGAGGAGCTGAAGAGGTTATTGCCCGGCTTAAAGGAGGCTAAAACCGTCCACAACACGGGTCCTAAAACGAGGATGGCATTGATGGTGAGAAACAAATAGACGATAGCAGTCGCGAGTTTAGTCAGTAGTTTATCCATGGTTACATTCCTACATCGTCTTTAAAGGATTTCATACGGCGGAATTGCCAGATAGCGATTACCGACAAGAACAAAAAGATCACAATCGAAATCACGGAGGCGATTTGGTACTGCTGGAAGTCCAAGGTTAATTTATAAATCCAAGTGATCAGAATGTCGGTATGGCCTGCAAATCGGTATTCTGGATTGATTGGACCGCCTTCGGTGAGCAAAAATATCGCACCGAAATTATTGAAGTTGTGGGCAAAGGTCATCACTAGCGATGGCGCGACTTGATGTAAGACCATCGGCAGCGTGATTTCACGAAATTGTTGAAATTTACTGGCACCATCGACTTCGCTTGCTTCGTACAAATCGCGGGGAATATTGGTTAAGGCGCCAGAGATCAATAGCATAAAGTAGGGCGCACCAACCCAGACACTGACCGCAATGACCGTTAACTTGGCTAAGTACGGATCAGAGAGGAAAGCAACTGACTCAAATCCCCACGCATTGAGCGTCGCGTTCACAGGCCCAATACCGTTGAGCAGTAAACGGAACATCAGTAGCGTAACAAACGCGGGAATGGCATAAGGCAAGATAAACACAAAACGCCAAAGCTTCTTTGCTTTGATGTTGCGATTTTCCAGCGCCAACGCAAGGATAAAGCCAAAACCACAAGTACAAATGGTCGCTGCAATCGCCCAGATAACCGTCCACGTCGCTACACCTACAAAAGTACTCGACCAGATCTTTAGCTCAAATAGGGTAAGAAAGTTTTTAAAACCGACCCAATCGACCAGATTTTTCGGCGGAATATGATGCGGCGCAGAGTAGTTGGTGAATGAGACCAACACGGTGATCGCAATCGGCATGATGATGAAAGCGATACTGGCAATGAATGCTGGCGATAAAACAATAAAGGCGAATTTTTCGTCGTAGATTGCTTTAAGTTGCTGACGTACAGTCAATCGGCATGGTTCACATGTTTGCGCATGACGAACGTTCATCACGTAAGCGATGATAACTAAGAAGAGGAACAGTAGGGCGATAACCCCTTCCACCAACATAAAGATGGAGTTATCCCCTTGGATCACTTTAAAACCCTGACGAGTCTGGGCTACATCTCCCAGTGATATTAAGCCTTTGAGTGCGGTAGCTAAATCGGGCAGGTAGAGAATAAACAGGCATTGAATGGCGAAGAAAACTCCGCCAGTAATCCAATGTTTATGCGCCAATTGTGTTGAGCCCATGACAATCCAGGATACCGACACATTGGGTGCTTTGAAGGTTTGCGACAACAACATAGTTACTCCTGAAACGCGATCTGCTCTTCAATGATCGCTTTGGCATGATCAAGAACCTGTTTTGGTGTTTGATCATTGACCCACATGGCTGTGATGGCACTCGCCATCGGTGACCACAAGTAGCCCATTTCAGGAATCGATGGCATAGCGTCAGAATGGAAACCTTGAGCGATAATTGCGTAGGTGGCTTCATCCGCATTGACAATGATTTTTTCCATCAAGCTCTGTACTGGTGGAATCGATTTGGTCATTTGATAGCGTTTCATCAGCATCTTTTCGGAAGAGAGATAATTCGCAAATAGTTGAGCGGCTTTTGGGTATTCACTGTATGAGGAAACCACCGCTAGACGTACTGTCGAGAATGTTCGGGGCTGTTTACCTTCAAAAGTTGGGATTGGAACGACACCATAGTTGACACCACTGTTGTCATAGCCTTGAATCGCCCAAGGGCCATCAATAATCGCGGCCACTTTCCCCTCACCAAACAGACCACGGCGTACTTGTGGGTTACGCATATCAACAGGGTTCGAGTTATTCGCGGCTTTGAGCGTTTTCATTGCACTCATACCCTGTTGTGCTAGCGATGAATCGATACCAAGATCTTTGGCATCAGTTCCGCCTTTGCCAAATTCATACGCACCATACAGAGTCAAGAACATACGTGATTCATAGTAATTCTGGATATCCCACAGCAGAGCGTATTTGTTTTCTTTGGCGTTATTAAAACCTTTCCCAAACTCCATGATTTCTTCAAAGGTTGCCGGGGCTTTAGGGAGCAAATCTTTGTTGTAAAACAACGCTAAAGTCGCATAGCTCACAGGGAATCCGTAATAGTTACCAGCATATTGAGCGGCTGCGTTAGCGTTGGGTAAAAACGTGGATTGAATATGCTCTGCGGATACTAGGTTTTCCATCGCGCCACCTGCGACAACCAGTTTGCCAAGTAAATCGTGTTCGATTTCTGCAATATCAGCGACTCGGGCAGATCCGCCGTCTTGAATCATGCGAGAGGCTGCATCAATCGGGGCTAATCCACGAAATGAAAATTTCACCTTGTAACCAAAATCTTGGTTAAACGATTCCGCCGCATACTTCATGTAATCCAGAGTCGTAGTATCAGTCCAGATCAAAAGATCGGAATCAGGTTCTGGCTGAATATCTTGAGCGTAGATAGCCGTTGGCAGACTCACAAACGTGGCAAGTAGCGCTGTTGTTATCCATGTCTTTTTCATTGTGACGACCTTGTAGTAGTTCATAATATACTACTAGGTTAAGTGTGCGGTATTTTAAGTCAACCACTCTCAGTCTAACTTTGATTTCAAGTGTGATGTTCATCAATAAAAACCTGTCATTACTGCGTTCGAGACACTTTTTGCCTTTTCCTATTATCTAGATATTTTTGTCAGCAAAAAGCGCACACAGTTTAAACGAATGATCGGGTGATTAGACTGTATTTGTGATGATTGTCACTTGTTTGTTGTGTTGAGAGTGATGGGTATCTCATTTGAAGAAAACGAAAGAAGAAAAACAAATTAACATGCAGAAGAATATCTAGGCGTTCACAGTGAACTACTAAACATTCATCTTGATTATACCAACGATTTACAACCCAATGGTTGATAAGGACCTATCGTGAAAAGAACGTTAATTTCCGTCTCCGTAGCGGCAGCGCTTGCTCTCTCATTTCCTACCTTTGCAGCCAGTGAGCATGGCATGGATGCAGACGCAGGTTTTCTTGACCAAGCGATGCAATTTGGTGGGCATGTCGGCACGTCACTCGAATATGAGGACAAAGTGACGGATGGTTTCAATGGCAACAAGAAAAAAGAGAGAACGACCACGCACGAAGTGTTTGGTGTTTACTACAACAATGCTCGTTGGAATTTCAGTGCGCTGTATGGCTTGAAATTGGAAAATCGTGAACAAAGAGAGCCAAGCTACTACGAAAACGAAGACGGAATTAAACATCTTTTTTCACTCAACAAAGGCTTTGATTTAGGTAATGGCTGGGCAACGGGCGCTATCTATGAACTCGAATACACCAACAGTAAAGTGTTTTCCCCTTATGTGAGTGGTTTACGCAAAGAGCTCGCTGAGCACAGCTTCCGCCCTTATCTCACCTATTTTAACAATGAACATAACTGGGGTTTTTACTCGAATCTGGAATATCTCTACAGCAAGGAAGATAAGAGTGACTGGGGTGAGCGTATTGAAGATGGGTATAGCTTACTGTTTAAACCTTATAAGCGCTTTGGTAATTGGGAATTGGGTGTCGAGCTGTATTACCAAATTAAAGACAATGAAGATCGCCAAGCCAATGGCGGTATCAATGAGATCAGTGACTTCAACGAAAAGTATATTGAACCGATTGTGCAATATAGCTTTGACGATGCTGGCGTATTGTACGCTCGTGTTCGCGTCGGTAAAAACGAAACCAATAATGCCGCCAATAGCGGTGGAGGCAATGCTAACGTCGATTACTTCAAAGACATTCGCAAAGCGACCCTAGGTTACGAACAAGCCGTAGGCGATAGCTGGTTACTAAAAGGCGAGTATGAGTATGCCAATGAAGTAGAAGAAAAAAGTAAACTGGCTGGATGGGAAGCTAAGAATGAAAGCGAGCTGAAACAGCACACCGTTTATTTCCAAGCTTTATATCGTTTCTAACTTGAGTTAAGAGGTCAACATGCTGAGTGTTTCAGAAATTGCGCAAAGTTTATCAGGGCGAGTCGAGGGAGATGCCTCGTTGATAGTGGAGACAATACGTCCAGTGGTCAGTGACATCCACGGCGGCCTTGCGATTGTCTTTGCTCGCTCGGATCTTAAACAGCTTTCTGAAACCTCAGCTGATGTACTGATTGGCCCATCGGCAATTTTACAAAGCCCAGTTAAAGCGCACATTGTGATTGAACACTTGGATGTTGAGAAAATTAATCAATTACTGCGTTATTACAAAGTCCATAAATATCAGCTGTTTGATCAAGGCAACACATCGACCATTGATGGGGTATATATCGGCAAACATTGCCAAATAGGGGAAGGATGCCATTTTATGCCCGGCGTCCGCATTATGAATGGTGTGACCATCGGTAACAACGTGGCGATTCACGCCAATACGGTGATCAAAGAGGGAACGGTGATCGGCAACAACGTCACCATCGATTCCAATAATTCGATTGGTAACTACAGCTTTGAATACATGTCTGGCAAAGATGGTAGCTATCAGCGCGTGGAAAGCGTTGGACGCGTCATTATCGAGGACGATGTGGAAATCGGCTGTAATAACACCATAGATCGCGGCACATTCGGCGACACTGTGATTGGCAAAGGCAGCAAAATCGACAATCAAGTGCAAATTGGCCATGACTGCCGCATTGGTAAACACTGTTTGATCATCTCTCAATGCGGTTTCGCCGGGCACACCGTATTGGGTGATCATGTTGTCGTCCATGGTCAAGTGGGTACCGCTGGACACATTCATATTGGCAGCCATTCGGTGATCAAAGCCAAATCGGGGGTGAGTCATTCTTGTCCACCCGGTAGTGATTTGTTTGGTTATCCGGCTAAAGAATCGAAAGCCTATTACCGTAATCTTGCGGTTTTGAACAAACTGACTCAGCACTATGAGCAGTTTAAAAAATCGCCACCTGAGCAAAAGCACTGGTTTGCCCGCCTGTTTGACAAGAAATCTGCCTAACAAGCGAACACAATCGACAACGCGGAGCAGGCAGTTCGGACTCCGCTGGATAGAAACGAGAACGAAATAACCAAGGATTCGTTATGAAACATACACTTCTTATTGCAGCGACCGCCACCGCGTTACTGGCCGGTTGTGCCAGCACGACTGAACAAACTGCTCCTGCAGCAACCAATATTGATGCGCGTTTTACAGATTGTACTTTACCAACGCTAGCCGATGACCGTGGGCCAATTCGCCCATCATTATTTGTCGTTGGTACCTTTCCTGAAGGGCAGTGGATTCACATGGATAACCACAAAATGGGTTACAAAGGTGATGGTCTCTATCAAGTGGTCGTAGATGAGAAAGCGGGTAACGTGAGTTTGCAATTTGCCACTATGAGTTGGACGCCGCAGTTTACTGCTTCCGGCATGGAAATGACGGTCGGCCAACTTAAAGAACTCAAACGTGGCGGCTTTGCAAAAAATACAGTGGTGAATATACCCAAAGATGGCAAGTACGTTTGGAGCATTCAAATTGCAGCGGACAAAACCCCATTGCTAGCGATGATTTCTGAGTGTCAGTGATATTGATAATGCAGGGTTGGTAACTGAATTTCGGTTCAGTTACCTCACTTACCGAGGCAGATTGTGAGTCAGTCTGTCTCGGTAAGTTGAAAACCAATTTTATACCCTTTTGGTAAGTGGAGAGATTCATGGCAACGGTTAGCTTACGTAAAGTAGAAAAAAAATATGAGAACGGTTTTAAAGCTGTCCATGGCATAGATCTGGATATTCGCGAAGGCGAATTTATGGTGTTTGTGGGGCCATCGGGCTGCGCAAAATCGACCACCTTGCGCATGATCGCGGGGCTGGAAAGCATTTCAGGCGGTGAAATCCACATTGGTAATAAAGTGGTAAACGACTTACCACCGAAAGATCGAGGCATCGCAATGGTGTTTCAAAACTATGCGCTTTATCCGCACAAAACCGTGTTCGATAACATGGCCTTTGGTTTGAAAATGCAAAAGCGGCCGAAAGAGGAGATTAAGCGCCGTGTGGAAGAAGCGGCTGAAAAGCTGGAAATCACTGACCTTTTGTATCGTAAACCGAAAGAGATGTCTGGTGGACAGCGTCAGCGTGTTGCCGTTGGGCGTGCAATTGTGCGTAAGCCAGATGTCTTCTTATTTGATGAGCCTTTATCCAACCTTGACGCAAAACTGCGTGTGTCGATGCGAGTCAAAATTGCTCAGTTACATCAATCGCTAAAAGAAGAAGGTAATCCGGCAACCATGATCTATGTAACCCATGATCAGACCGAAGCATTGACCTTAGGTGATCG
The DNA here is from genome assembly GCF_009665255.1 of Vibrio metoecus. Taxonomy (NCBI): domain Bacteria; kingdom Pseudomonadati; phylum Pseudomonadota; class Gammaproteobacteria; order Vibrionales; family Vibrionaceae; genus Vibrio; species Vibrio metoecus. Next base: position 178,763 of record NZ_CP035687.1, on the reverse strand, counting down.
TATTTGCGTACTAAACCTTGGCAAGATTATGCAAGTCGATACCCCAGCGAATTTGTACAACTATCCCGCTAACAAATTTGTGGCGAGTTTCATTGGATCACCCGCAATGAACTTGATTGACACCGTGATCCGTGAGGACAACGGACAGCTCTATATCGAAATCAGTAACGGCATTCGTATGTTCATTCCAGTAGAAAAGCAGAAGGCGTTGCGTGAATACATCAACAAACCCGTCTGTTTTGGTATTCGTCCTGAACATATTCGTGTTGCCGAACCGGATGACACGATTAACGCTTTCGAAGGCATTTTGACGGTGGTTGAAAACATGGGGAATGAAAAGTACCTCTATTTCAAAGTCGGAGGAAAAGAGCTTATTGCCCGTGTGAACGATCAAACGATCACTACAGCCAATATTGGTAAGCCGATTCGCTTTAACCTCAATACTGCCTTCTGCCATATCTTCGATTTCTACAGTGAAAAGAATTTAACCAACAACCGGGAATAGTTCCCGGTTCATTTTCACAAACCACGGGGGATCTCCAATGAAAAAACGCACTTTGCTTTGCAGTGCGCTGCTGGCGGCTATTGCTGCAAATGGACTGATGTTTAGCCCAACACTTTACGCTGCGACCAGTTCGCAGGCGGAAAGTGGCACTTTTCTCGATTTTCGCAAAGAAACGATCTACTTCGTTTTTCTTGATCGTTTCAGCGATGGCGATGTGAGTAACAACACAGGCCATAATCCAGCGACTTACGATCCGAACAACTTGAAAAAGTATGTCGGTGGAGACCTTCGTGGCTTAATTAACAAACTGCCGTACTTAAAATCACTGGGTATAACGGCGATTTGGATCACGCCACCAGTGGACAACGCCGATAACCTCGATGCCAATGGTGGCGCGGGCTATCACGGTTACTGGGGACGAGATTTCTTCCGCGTCGATGAGCATTTCGGCACGTTGGAGGATTTCAAAGAGCTGACCGCCCTAATGCACAGCCCCGAATACAACATGAAGTTGGTTCTTGACTATGCGCCTAACCATTCGAATGGCAACGATGAAAATGAATATGGCGCGCTGTATCGTGATGGGCAGTTCATTACCGATTACAACAGCGATGTTGCAGCAGGCACCAATTGGTATCACCACAACGGCGGTGTGACCAACTGGAACGATTGGTATCAAGTCCGTAACTTCAACTTATTTAACCTTTCTGACTTCAATCAATCCGATGCCAATGTTTATCAGTATTTGTTAGATGGCGCAAAATTCTGGATAGATGCAGGGGTGGATGCGATTCGTATTGATGCCATTAAACACATGGATAAATCCTTTATCCAACAGTGGACGACGGACATCCATAACTACAGCAAAACGCTGGGTCGCGAAGGCTTCTACTTCTTCGGCGAATGGTTTGGTGCCAGTGCCAATACCACCACAGGAATTGATGGCTACGCGATTGACTACGCCAACACCTCTGGCTCAGCGTTACTTGATTTCGGTTTTCGAGATACGTTAGAGCGCGTGTTGGCCAGCCGTGCAGGCAACAGCATGAAAACGCTGAACAACTATTTGGAAACACGTAAATCTGTTTTCACCAGCGATGATTGGCAAGTGGTGTTTATGGATAACCATGATATGGCACGTATCTCGACTGCATTGCGCTCTAGTGCCTCGACGTTTGGCCCAGGTAACAACGAAGCGGGTGGCAACCAGAGTGAAGTATTTGCCCAGCAGCGCGTTAATTTAGGTTTGGTCGCGACCATGACGGTGCGCGGTATTCCGGCGATTTACTACGGTACGGAGCACTACTCGGCAAACTTTACTCAAAATGCGTTTGGTCAAGTGGGGAGTGACCCGTACAACCGTGAAAAAATGCCAAGCTTTAGCCAAGATACGCAAGCGTTTAAGATCATCCAAGCGCTGACTGAACTACGCCAAAACAGCTTAGCGATTCAACGCGGCAGCTATACGCAGCGTTGGGTAAATGACGATATTTTGGTGTATGAGCGTAAAGAGGGCAACGATGTGGTGACCGTGGCGCTCAACCGTGGTCCTGCAACGTCGGTCACGGTAAGTAACTTAGCACTACAGGACGGTAACCACATTAACTTGATTGGTGACGATAGTGTGAGCGTGACTGGCGGGCAGGCGACGTTCCATTTGGCACAAAACCAAGCGGTGGTATTGCATGCCGTAGATAGTGGTAGCGTTGATCCAACGTTGAAAAGCGTAACGTTCACTTGTTACAACGGTTACACCAATCTTGGTCAAAGTGTTTATGCAGTGGGCAGTGTCGCTCAACTCGGCAATTGGATGCCGGCAGATGCAGTGAAGCTTGCTCCGACACAGTATCCGACGTGGAGTGCGACTATTCGCGTGCCGGCCACACAAAGCATTGAGTGGAAGTGTTTAAAGCGCAATGAGACCAATCCAGCGTTGAATGTGGTTTGGCAATCAGGCGCAAATAACCAACTTCATAGCAGTAGCAGTGCCAGCCAAGGTTCTTTCTAACCGAAAACAGGGTTGAATGACGCTGAGAATATAAGTCCGGTCATTAATGATGATCGGATTTTTTATTTATTCATAAGCGAGGCGCTCCTGGTGCAAAGTGAAACACTTTGCACCGGATACCTGATTAACGGTGGAATTCGCCAGCGCGTTCAGGTTGATAGACGATATCGATGATTTCGAGGGTTTTGAGAGTACCGCCCGGCATTGGCCAAGCCAATTGTTGACCGACTGCTAAACCAAGCAATGCGCTTCCCACAGGGGCGAAAATCGAAACATCCGCGCTGCTTTTCACATCGTTTGGATACACCAAGGTTTTTTCCATCACTTCATCGCTACCTGAGAACTTAAAGCGCACCGTAGAATTCATGGTGACGACATCCTCTGGCATCTCTGCAGGTTCGAGCACAGTGGCGCGATCCAATTCTTCTTCCAGTTTCTCTAGCTCTGGCGACAAAGTGGCTAGGTTATCCATCAACTGGCTGATTCTGTCCATATCGCGAGTGGACACCACGATAGTATTAAGTTGAGACATTTTATTCCTCCCAAATAAATACCGCCCTGAAAACAGGGCGGTATCAATCAGTTTTGTTAAGTTGTCTGACTAACCATAGCTCGCATAGCAGAAGATTTCAAGCCCCCAATAGGTAACCAGTTTTTTAGAAGGGGAGCGAGAAATGGAGTAAACGAACTGACCGCTTAAGGGCGTTCACCGGCTAATAATCTTTGCTCAATTTGTGCGAGCGCGGCAGGCAAGTCTGCAACCGTATCGATCAAATAATGCGGTTTTGCCTGTTGCAGTTTGGCTTGTGCACGTTCGCGCGCCGCTTGTAGCGTTTGGTCATCAGCATGTTGGTACTCTTCAAGGGTTAACCCGGCTTCGTTGCCTGACAGCAGTAAACCGACTGTCCACATACCCGCATTATGGCCTTCCTCGATGCCGGGCAGGGCATCATCGACTTTCACGCAAGCGCGTACATCGGTCACGCCAAGCTCAATGACATTTTTGAGTGCCATAAAAGGGGCGGGGCGGCCACCTTGCGCTAAATCATCAGTGGCAACTACATAATCGGGACGATAACCGTAATCGGCAGCCGCAGCGATCAGCACATCCATCACTTGGCGTGGATAACCAGAGCAAGATCCGATTTTGATCCCGCGCGATCGGATCTGTTCAACCACTTCAAGTGAGTGAGGAATCGGTGCTGCGTGATCGGCGACTTTGGCGATTTGCAGCGGCATAAAGGCGGCGTAAATCGCATCAATATCGCTGGCTTGCATCGGGCGTCCAAATTGCTTTTGCCAGCGCTGCGCAACACTGGGGAGTTTTCCTACAGCTTCAATGTGTTGCCATTTGCCCAGTCCCATCGGCTCGCGAGCCTCGGCAAGGCTAATCTCAAAATCAAAGCCTTGCTTGAAAGCTTCAACAAAAATCGAGGTCGGCGCAAAGGATCCAAAATCCACAATGGTGCCAGCCCAATCGAAAATAACGGCTTGAATCGGAGAGTTCATCATTTTTCCTTAACGTGAGTAACCCATTTGCTGGCTAACAGCGAGCAAAGCGGAATAGAGAATATCGAGAGCTTGATCCAGCTCTTGGCGTGAAATGATCAAAGGTGGACTAAGTTGAATCACATTGCCTTGTGAGACTTTAAAGCTCAGCCCATTACGTAAGCAGTGATAGAGTATGGCCTCGGCTTCATCGTGAGCACGCTGTTTGGTCTCGCGATCGGTCACCAGTTCGATGCCCCAAAGCAATCCGATACCGCGCACATCCCCAATCAGTGAAAATTGCTGCTGCATTTGACTAAGACGTTGACGCATATAAACGCTATCAGCCTGCACTTTGGCGAGTAAGTTGTGCTGCTCAATCACTTCAATCGTGGCTAATGCGGCAGCGCAGCCCAGCGGGCTTTTTTCATGGGTGTAATGCCCCAAAGAAACCTGCGCGGCGGTGTTGTATTTTTCTTTGGTGAGGAGGGCCGCGATGGGGATAAGTCCAGCCCCCAAACCTTTGCCGATACACAAAATATCAGGCTCGATGCCAAACGCTTGGTGAGTAAACCACTCGCCGCTGCGCCCCATGCCGTTGGGAATGTCATCAATGATCAAAAGCACATTGTGTTTATCGCAGATTTCCCGCACCCGCTGCCAATAGGCGCGGCTTGGTACTTGTACATCGGTATTGCGTACCGCTTCGGCGATGAATGCGCCAATGCCGCCTTCTTTTTCAATCACGTATTCCAAGTAGTCGGCGTAGTGCACATCGCTGCCGTCTTCGCGGGGAAATGCACCGCGATAAGTGATGGCTGGAGGAATACGCTCCACGCCTGCCATCAGCGGTCCCATGCCTTGGCGGAAACAAGCTTCGCCGCCAACGGAGATCGCATCCAGCGACGCGCCATGAAAAGCATCCCACAAACTGACCACTTTAAAATTCTGCGTGACATGACGGGCTAATTTGAGCGCCATACCAATCACCGAAGTGCCGCCGGGAGCAAACAGCACTCGGTTTAGCTCACCGCCGGCAATCTCCGTGAGCTTTTCTGCGCAGCGAATCGCGGTGTCATGGGTAAAACGGCGCGGGGCGAAAGGTAAGGTTTGCATCTGTTCGGTGATTTTTTCGATCACCTGCGGATGACCATGACCAAGTTGATGCACATTATTGCCATGAAAATCGAGATAACTTTTCCCTGACACATCATACAAATAGCAGCCCGCTGCACTGGCCAATGCATCGAGGCAAGGTGTGGACATGGCTTGATGCAGAAACACATTCGCGTCACGTTGTAACAAATTCTGGGTTGTTTCATCATTCACCTGCGTTAGCCAATCGCGACGTGCGGCGGTGGTATTGATATCACCTTCACTACGCCAGTGAGTTGCGCTATGCGGTGAGAGGGGTTCGAATGCTTTCATCGTTTTTCCTAACCGTTTACGCTTGTTGCCAATACATAGCGTGTTGCATGGCGCTCAGTAGGCGCTCAATATCTTGCGGATACACCTCACCAATATTGCCAATACGGAAGCAGTCAGCGTGACTGACTTTGCCGGGATAAATCACAAAGCCTTGCTGTTTTAAGCGCTGATAAAACTCCGCAAACTGGTAATCCGAATGTTCAGGTGAATAGAAAGAGGTGATGATGGGGGAATGCAGCTTTTCTGGTAGTAACGGGGCAAAACCCAGTTCACGCATGCCTTTCACCAATTTGGTCTGATTGGTCTGATAACGCTGATAGCGCGCCGCGATGCCACCTTCGTTTTCCAACTCAAGTAACGCTTGGTAGAACGCACGAACCGTATGAGTGGGAGAGGTAAAACGCCACTTGCCGTGATTTTTCTCCATACATTGCCATTGGTCGAACAGATCTAAAGTAAGTGAGCGTGCGCGGCCTTGGCACTGTTCAAGCTCGCTGCGTTTGGCAATCACAAAACCAAATCCCGGCACCCCTTGAATGCATTTGTTGGCTGAGCTGATCATAAAATCGATACCCAGAGCACCAATATCCATCGGAATACCGCCAAAGCTCGACATCGCATCGAGAATCACACGCTTGCCATGCTGTTTAGCGAGCTTAGCCACCTCGGCAATCGGGTTCAGCATGCCAGTGGTGGTTTCGCAGTGCACAATCGCCACATGCGTAATTGCCGGATCATGGGTCAGCAGATCGGTAATCTCATCAAGATTTGGTTGCACCGTTTCTCCGGGAGCAATAACACGACATGCGATATTCAGGTATTGTGCGATTTGTGCGATGCGTGCCCCATAAGCACCATTGTCAATCACGAGCAGCTTATCGGTGGGCAACATCACGCTTCCAATGGTGGCTTCGACAGAAGCGGTGCCACTGCCTTGCATCAACACGGAGGTGTAACCGGATTGTGTGGTGGCCAGTGTGACGAGTTTGCGGCGGATCACTTCAACAATCTCTAAGTTGTAATCATCATCCCAAGTACACCAGTCTTTAAGCATGGCTTCACGCACGGATTCTGAGGTGGAAAGCGGTCCCGGTGTCAGCAGTAGATAAGCATTCTTCATGTTCATTCCTTTTTGGACTATACCAATAAATTTAACGCTATCTAACAACGAGAAATGCACGCGGTAAACCCTTCGAAGGCGAATTTCATAAAAGTTTCATAACCGCACATGCAGGAAAAATGGCATAAAAAGAACCTAAAAACGTCGTGAAACTGCCAATTTTTCTTCATCGAATCGTCACACAGACTGGGTAGGGTAAATACCAATTCTGGTACATACCAAATTTAATCAATTGGAGAGGATGATGAACCCACGTATATTGAAAGGAACCTTAACGGCGATCGCAGCACTTGTATCTGCTCATGTGTTTGCGGCGCAAGAAGTCACGGTGTATACCGCATTTGAAACCGATCTCTTGGCGAAATACAAAAGTGCTTTTGAAAAAGAGAACCCAGATATTGAGATTAAGTGGGTGCGTGATTCGACCGGGATCATGACGGCAAAACTGCTGGCTGAAAAAGACAACCCTCGTGCGCAAGTGGTGTGGGGATTGGCTGGATCGTCAATGGCTCTCCTCAAAGATCAAGGAGTGCTAAAACCTTACACACCCAAAGGAGCGAACGAGCTACGAGCTAATTTGAACGATCCGCAAGCGCAGCAAGCTTGGTATGGCAACGATGCTTTTTTTAACGCGGTATGCTTTAACGAAGCGGTGGCCAAACAGCTGAATTTACCTAAGCCACAGAGTTGGGAAGATTTGACCAACCCTGTCTACAAAGGCCACATTGCGATGCCTAACCCTGCATCTTCCGGCACGGGGTACATGCAAGTTTCCGCATGGCTGCAAAACATGGGCGAAGATAAAGCGTGGGATTACATGCAACGCCTTGATCAAAATATTGCCCATTACACACATTCTGGCTCAAAACCTTGTGTTCAAGCGGGGATGGGAGAGGTTGCGATCGGCATATCAATGGCAACGCGTGGCGCAAAACTCAAAACCCAAGGCGCACCGTTGGATGTGATTGTACCAAACGGTATTGGCTGGGAATCCGAAGCGGTAGGGCTAGTCAAAGAAAGTGATGCGGCAAAACGCGTGGTCGATTGGTCTGTCTCGAAAGCGGCAAATGAGCTGTATATTGAGAGCTATCCTATCGTTGGCCATCAGGACGTCAGCAAGCAAGTGCCGAATTATCCGAATGTTGAAAAAGTGATGGCGAAGATGGACTTCACGCAAATGGGAAGTGATCGTGCCCGCGTGCTGCAAACCTGGTCTGAAAAGTTTGATGCTAAATCGGAACCCAAATCTTAAATTGTTCATCAAAGGAGGCGAAAGCCTCCTTTTTTATCCTTCTGTCATAAGATGGTCACGTATCAGCGATAAAACTGTCACCGCATTGCAATAAAGTCTTGTTAATTTTGGACTATACCAAATTAAAGGTGACTTTTATGACCATGCATCATCCTAATTTACAGCAGCAGAATGAACCTCAAGCGATCAGCAGAAGCTACCTCGATATTCGTCATGTGGTAAAACAGTTTGGCTCATTTACCGCGTTGAAAGAGATCAGTTTGTCGATTGAAAAAGGCGAGTTTGTCTGCTTTCTTGGCCCTTCTGGCTGTGGCAAAACCACCTTGTTGCGCGCCATCGCAGGGTTAGATCTTCCCACCTCTGGCACCATCCACCAAAACCAGCAAGCGATTACTTTTTTACCACCCGAGCAGCGTGATTTCGGCATCGTGTTCCAATCTTATGCTCTATTTCCCAATTTAACGGTGGAAGAAAACATCGCCATCGGTTTGCGTAATCAAGGCATGTCAGTCCGTGATGCGTTAGAGAAAGTGGAGCAGTGGTTGGAGATGATCGGGCTCGCCACATCGGCACAAAAATACCCAAGCCAGCTCTCTGGCGGTCAGCAGCAGCGGGTGGCGTTAGCGCGTGCTTTGGCATTATCGCCGGGGTTATTACTGCTTGATGAACCGCTTTCCGCTCTCGATGCCAAGGTAAGAACGCATTTGCGCGAAGAAATTTGCCAACTGCAACGTAAATTGGGCATTACCACCATCATGGTGACGCATGATCAAGAAGAAGCGTTAACCATGGCGGATCGCATTGTGGTGATGAACCACGGGGTGATTGAGCAAGTTGGTACGCCGCAAGAGATCTACCAAAAGCCCGCCAGCCGTTTTGTGGCTGGGTTTGTTGGCACGATGAATTTTATTCCCGTTTCCATGGCGAGTTCCCAGCAACTGCGTATTGCTGAATCCCTTATTGCTTTGCCCAAAATCGAAAATTATACGCCTTGCCAAGGTGAGCAATTTGATTTGGCTGTGCGCCCTGAAAATCTAGAACTGGTTACGCGCTACAACGAGGCCATTCCAGTCGTCATTCGCCATTTGGAGTTTCTTGGCGCGTTTTATCGAGTCGAATGTGTGTTTCAAGGTGAGCGTTTGGCTCCGCCCGTGTATGTCGATTTACCGATCACACAGGTACAAACTATGCATTTAAAAACGGGCGATGTTCGATATTTAGCACTGAGGGCAGGGCAGCTGCGTGCGTACCGTCGTAAGGTCATGTCCACAACGCCAGCAGCTACAGCCAGCTGTGCTTATGCGGCATAAGGAGAAGAGTATGTTGAATATCGCTCGTACTTTTTCAGTGCGGATATTGCCGCATTGGAGCCGCGATAGCCTGATTTTATCGATCACCTTATTGATCCTGCTATCACTGATGCTGTTGTTTATTTTTGCGCCGCTGGCCGCTATGTTGGTGAAAAGCGTGCAAAATGAGCAGGGTGAATTTGTCGGACTCGCTTACTTCGCCCAATATTTTTCCTCGGCCGCACTCTGGCAATCCTTGCGCAACACCTTAGTGCTTGGTATCAGTGTGACGGCGATTGTCGGTATCCTCGCGTTTGGTTACGCCTATGCGTTAACGCGCTCCTGCATGCCGGGAAAACATCTGTTTCGAGTGTTAGGCAGTGCGCCGATTCTCGCGCCTTCATTACTGCCCGCGATCAGTCTGATTTTCCTATTTGGTAATCAAGGCATGCTCAAGAGTTGGCTCGGCGGTGAATCCATTTATGGTGGCTTAGGTATTACACTCGGGTTGATTTTCTGGACATTTCCGCATGCTTTGATGATTCTGACCACCTCGCTGAGCACCTCAGATGCTCGTCTGTATGAAGCGGCGAGGGCGCTGAAAACATCCCCCATCAAAACGTTTTTTATTGTCACGCTACCGGCAGCCAAGTATGGGTTAATCAGCGCCTTGATCGTTGTGTTTACCTTGGTGGTGTGTGATTTCGGCGTACCGAAAGTGATTGGTGGCAGCTATAACGTGCTTGCAACGGATATTTTCAAGCAAGTAGTGGGGCAGCAAAATTTCGCGATGGGCGCGGTGACCAGTATTGTTCTGTTGCTACCCGCCGTGTTTGCGTTTATTGCCGATCGCTGGGTGCAGAAAAAACAGCAAAGCCTATTTGATACCCGTTCTGTGGCCTACCAACCAGCGCCACATCGGCTGCGTGATGGTTTATGTCTGCTCTATTGTGTGCTGATTTGCGTGGCGATTGTGGCGGTATTAGCCACGGCGGTGTACGGCTCACTGGTGACGTTTTGGCCGTGGAATACAGCGCTAACCCTCAAACATTACCAATTTGCCGAAACCAGTGCCTATGGTTGGAGCCCGTATTTTAACTCACTCACCTTAGCCAGCTTAACCGCACTGTGTGGGACAGTGATCATTTTTCTCGGCGCTTACAGTATTGAAAAAGGGCGAGTGTTCGCGCCGCTGCGTCAGGCGATGCAGATGCTGAGTATGGTACCGATGGCGGTTCCCGGCTTAGTGCTGGGTTTGGGTTACATCTTCTTTTTCAATCACGCGTCTAATCCGCTCAATGGCTTGTACGGTGGCATGCTGCTTTTGGTGATTAATACCGTGGTGCATTACTACACGGTGGGGCATATGACGGCGGTTACCGCGCTTAAACAGTTGCCACCTGAATTGGAGGCGACGGCGGCCTCCATCAAGCTGCCGCAATACCGCTTACTGTGGAAAGTGACGTTACCTGTGTCCTTACCTGCGGTATTGGACATTGCTAGCTATTTGTTTATTAATGCATTAACCACCACTTCTGCGGTAGTATTCCTCTACTCAACCGACACCGTACCCGCATCGGTTGCGGTACTGAATATGGATGATGCCGGACAGACGGGCGCCGCCGCTGCCATGGCGGTGATGATTATGCTCTCGGCCGCGTTAGCCAAATTACTGCATGTGGGATTAGAGTTTGGATTGTTTGGCCGCCTGCAAGCTTGGCGCAAGCGTTAGTGGAAAGAGGCAATAGGATCGCAAGTGCAATACGTAAAAATTAAAGATGCCATCGTAGAGCAGATTGATGCCGGCATGCTGATGCCGCGCCAAAAGCTCCCCGCTGAGCGCAAGTTAGCCGAATCATTTGATACTACGCGAGTCACCTTGCGTGAGGCGCTTTCACTGCTCGAAGCTGAAGGAAAGATTTATCGCGAAGATCGCCGTGGTTGGTTTATTTCGCCCGCGCCTTTACGCTATGACCCCACTCAAACTCTCAACTTTACTAATATGGCGCTGGCGCAAAATCGCCAGCCGAAAACGGAGCTGGTGTCTGCCAAAGCGGTGATCGCCAACAAGCAGGCGACTCGTCTTTTAAAACTCAAACCGTTTTCGGATGTGTATCGCGTAGACCGTGTGCGTTATTTGGATAACCGACCTGTGGTATATGTCACCAACTACATTCGCCCAGAGCTGTTTCCAAACCTGCTTGATTTTGATCTGTCGCAGTCACTCACCGATCTGTATCGTGAACACTATGCGACACAATACCAGACGATTCACTACCGTATATCCACCAGCTCGTTACTGGGTGAAATGGCTCAAGCCCTGCGCGCAACGTCAGGTACACCGGCAATGGTGGTGGAGCGGGTCAACTATAACCAGAAAGGCGAGTTGATTGATTGTGACATTGAATACTGGCGTCACGATGCCATTACCATTGAATCCATCGCAGAATTAAAGCGTTAATTCATTTCGCGAAAGCGCAGATTGCTTGCCCTGTCTATGACAGGGCTTTTTGACAAGGTTGTCGTATGTCTTTTGTGCCTATCATCTTAGTACTGTTTTCTGCACTGTTGCATGCCGGTTGGAATATCATCGGCAAGCGCTACCAAAGCTCGGGGCCTTCTTTCTTCCTTGGTGCCACTTCAGCGACCTCACTGCTCCTCACGCCTTATATTTTGTGGTATTTCACTAAGATTGGTTGGTCAACGCTGCCGACACAATTTTGGTTACTCTTGGTTGTGAGTGGGCTGAGCCAGATGGTGTACATGCTGGGGCTGGCCTTTGCTTACAGCAAAGTGGATATCGGCATTGCTTATCCTTTAGCGCGCGGATTGCCCGTATTGTTGGTTGGTGCAGGCACTGTGATGCTGGGCTATGACTTACAGCTTAATCAGTGGCTGGGATTTGCGTTGATCACGCTCGGCTGCTTGATGATCCCGCTGCAAAAATTTCGTCAGTTCCGTTTCGCCGATTATGCCAACCTCGGCATTGTGTGGGCTCTGGTGGCGGCGCTAGGTACGGCAGGATATTCGATTATCGATAAAGAAGCGCTGGCGATCATAGAACAGACCGTAGGCTCACAAATGCCTGCCAGTTACTCTGCCGTGCTTTATTTGGGGATTCAATTTTGGGCAATGTGCATACCACTGGCGATCTGGTATTTGTTCACTGGCCAACGTGCTCCATTTGTTGAAGCATGGCGCATTCGTTATACCGCGACCCTCGCGGGATTGATGATGGGGGGAACTTATAGCTTGGTCCTCTATGCCATGACGTTGACCGAAAACGTCAGTTTTATTGTCGCACTGCGTCAAACTAGCATCGTGTTTGGACTGTTTATGGGGATCGCATTTCTTGGAGAGCGTTGGTACGTAACTCGTTTACTCGGCGTTAGCGCGATTGTGGCAGGGTTGGTTGTTGCCTTCGCCAGATAAGAAAAACGGGATAAAAGAAATGGCCCGCAGGCCATTTCATCAATCATCAGCAGTCGAATTGCCATCTCTGGTTTGTGCGATGGTTTGATTCACTGCCGCGTTAAGCTTGCTTATCTTGGATACTTGGTGAATTCGCATCTGCTGCAGCAAGCATTTTACGGACAAGGACTGAAGCCAATAAAGCAACACCAACCATGACCACCGCTAGCATGGTCAGCAGTTTGAAGTAATCACCGTAAATGATCTGTACGATCTGCTGAGTCACTACTTGGCCTTTTTCTAACGCGATGGAGGTGGAGAAGACTGCGCCAATAATGCCACTGAGCGCCATCGCAATATAAAACAAGCTCACTGAGAAGTTCTCAATCTGCTTGGGGGCAACGGACAGAATAAACGCCACCACTAAGCTCCCCACCACGACTTCGGCAAACGCTTGGAAGAAATGGATCACCAAGAACACTTCTGGGCGGATAATTGCCTCTTCACCAACGGTGGAAACGGCAAACGTCAGAATGCCAAATGAAATAGCGGTTAGCACAAAGGCAAACGCGATTTTGGTTGCGGTTGAGAAGGTAATGCCACGCTTTTCTAGTGTAGAAAACAGATAAGAAATGGCAGGGCCTGCCACAATACACCAGAGTGGATTCATGGCCATCGAGGCTTCCGGCGCAATCGGGATGATGCCAAACAGCTCGCCGCGCATGGTATTAATCGTGACCATGGTCATCGAGGTCATCATTTGCCCGTAATACACAAAGAAGCAGGTGGTCAGCACCGTCACAATCAAGATGGTGCCCATTTTGAGAGCTTCCGCGCGGCGAGCTTTCAACATCAAACTGATGAAATAGACAATCGCCGCAAGCCCAATCGCATACACGATGTTTTGGCCAATCGCCATGTTGGAAAACATGAAGAAAACCAACCCAACCATCGCCAGTGAAAGTAGGGTGAACGCCATCCAATTGCCCATGCTGACGGATTGCTGATCTTTCTCGCTGGCCACTTCAATCAGTGGACGGCGCATCACCACTAGGGTGATGGTGGCTAAGGTTGCCATTAATGCAGAAAGCGCGAAGCTGCCGTGAAAACCAAGCAGCAGTACCAACATCGGGAATAAATACTGTCCCAAAAGTGCGCCGACGTTGTTGACCGAATAGTTAACGGGATAGCCATTATTGAAATCTTCTTCACTGGCGAAAGTGCGCTTGTACAAACTGGGGTAGGAAGGGGACATCAACCCACGTGCGTAGCTGGCAAGTGCACTGCCCACCAAGCTCAGAGGCACGTTGGTCGAAGAAGCCCCGAGAACCAACAAGCCGTAGCCAACCGCAAAAGTTAAATAAGAAATGGCCAGTGATCGATAGGCACCAAGAAATTTATCGGCAATAAAGCCTCCAGCGATGGCAAACAAGGGGCCAATCGAGGAGAATGCTCCAACCACCATCATGGTATCGGCTTCACTGTAGTTGAGATCTTCCAAGAAGAAACGGGTCAGGATCACCATCACACCGTAAAACGAGAGGCCAAACATCATTTGGCAGAACATCATTGATTTGTTGAGTTTATTCCACATATCGGTCTATTTCGACATTGCCTGATAGCGTATAAAACTAAATATCTTTAATACGCTAGCATCTAATAAAATTAAGGGCGCGATTATGGCAGAAAAAATCCGTGATGTACTCATTTTCTGAAATCAGAGAATGCCTTGATGGTGTAGAGCTTTACATCCTGTTAAAAAATATGAAATTCTGTTTATCAGAAACATCAAACAAGGAAGATCGTCATGCCCACCACTCGACCCATTTTTATCGTACTGGGTAAACGTTTAAATGCGGACCAATTGACGCTAGAGGGAAAAAGTCGGGTAGAGGGATTAATTTCTGCGTTACAGTGTCATGAAAATCAAACGGCTTTAGTGGTGTTTTGCGGCGGGGTGACTCAACGGCAATCAACATCAGAAGCGCAGCGAATGTATGAATATTTCCAAGCGCGATGCCAACAGTTGGCACTTTCACTGCCACAAATTCAAGTATTGCTGGAGAAACAATCCACCAGCACAGTAGAAAATATCGAGCATGTCACCCAAGTATTGCTCACCAGTGGCCACCTTCGAGTTGGTGATACGCTGACGCTGACCTTGGTTTCTAATGACTACCATCTCAAACGAATTTTTGAGATTCAGCAACTGATGGATGAACAAGGGTTACTGCGCACGTTAGATGAACGTTGCCAACAGGCTGGGGTTCGGCTGAATATCTCTCGTGATCTGCATGCACATATTAGCGTGCCATATCCGCATCACAGCCAGCAAGGCATTCGCTTTTTGTGGGTTGATGAGCTGACGACTTATCGTGTTTTCCTGGAAGGTGTAGCAGTTAACGCTTTTCAAAAAAACCTTGCGGAAGTTCGCCAAGCACCATACCAAATCGCTCAAACCGCGCTCGCTCAATTGCGGCGACATTGCGAGAATGAGCCTATCATGCTGGCGATGCTTGATCTTATCGCGACAGTTGTTGAATCTGAGGTAGTTTTAACCACAGCGGCGAGTGTCGGTGATATGTTAGCCATCCTCGATACAGAGCTAACGCTACTCAACCGTTTTTGTGATCCCGAGCTAGACCGAACGGGTCGTTGGTGGAAACGCTAAACAGTCAGACGGAAACTGGCTAGTAATAGGGCTACCTTGTTCATACTGTCTCCATTGGGTTACGGGTTGCATATCAGTATTCTACAAAAAATAGGTTTTGCCATATGACAGGTTTGTCAAAAGATCGATGCTGTCTACAATTAAGAAAAGCTTAATTAAACAGCCTTTTTGGTCTGATTTTTCTTGATTTCTAACCTGTTAAGGGGGGATAGCATGTCATCACTTAAGTATCGATTAGTGACACGCAGTGATTTTGATGGTTTGGTGTGCGCAGTTTTGCTCAAAAGTATCGAACTGATTGATGATATTCAGTTTGTCCATCCTAAAGACATGCAAGATGGCAAAGTTCCCATTACGGAGCGAGATATCATCACTAACTTGCCTTACGTTGCAAATGCTCACTTAGTTTTTGACCATCACTTATCTGAAACGTTACGCAACAAAGGTGAGCGTTCTAACCACATCATTAATCCTAATGCTCCATCTGCCGCTCGCGTGGTATGGGATTATTACGGTGGCCAAAAAACCTTTCCATTCGAATGGCTTGAAATGATGTCTGCCGTCGATAAAGGCGATTCTGCCCAATTTACTCGTGATGAAGTTTTGGACTCTACCGGTTGGAATTTACTGAATTTTCTGATGGACGCGCGAACCGGTTTGGGGCGTTTCCATAATTTTCGGATCTCTAACTACAACTTGATGATGGCACTGATCGATCACTGTACTCATGCCAGTATTGAAGAAATTCTCGAACTTCCCGATATTAAAGAGCGCGTGGATTTATACCGTGAGCATGAAATTCGATTTAAAGAGCAAATCCAACGTTGTAGTAAAGTCTATAAGAATTTGATTCTGCTTGATTTAATGGAAGAGGAAACGATTTACGCAGGTAACCGTTTCATCATCTATGCGCTGTTTCCGCAGTGCAATATTTCCATTCATAAGATGTGGGGCTTTCAAAAGCAAAACATCGTTTTTGCCACTGGGAAGTCTATTTTCGATCGCAGTTCGAAAACCAATATCGGTGAGTTGATGCTTAAGTATGGTGGTGGTGGTCATGCTGCCGCAGGTACCTGCCAGATTGCGCTTGAAGATGCGGATCGCGTCGAAAAAGAGCTGATCACCAAGATCAATGCTGACGGTTAAATTTGATTCAGCGCAAATAGACCCTGATTTATCAGGGTCTTCAAGTTTTTGATGTGCTAGCATCGCTCAAAACCGTTGGAAAAGGAGAACCGATGAAACCGTTATATGTCGCCGTACACCCAGAGATTAAACCTTTGAATGAGCAGCGTATCGTGCAACGTAAGGCCGCACGAGCGATTGCAATGCAAGGTGAGCAAATTTTGCTGCTGTATACCGAGCGCTACCATGACTATTCATTACCGGGTGGCGGTTTGGAGACTGACGAAGATGTCCTTATGGGCATGATTCGTGAACTGCAAGAAGAAACGGGTGCACAAAATATCCGTAACATTGAACCGTTTGGTTTATATCAAGAGTTTCGTCCATGGGACAAGCAACAAGATGTCGATGTGATCCATATGGTGTCTTACTGTTATCGCTGTGAAGTGGATGCTCAGTTAGGTTCACCTCAGTTGGAAAGTTATGAACAACGCAACGGAATGAAACCGGTCTGGGTGAATATTCATGAGGCGATTGCTCACAATGAACAAACACTGCTTAACGATCCACGCAAAGGCATGAGCATTGAGCGTGAAACCTATCTTTTACGTTTGATTGCTAAAACCCTTCATTGATCACGTTTCAGGGGAATAATTTCCCCTGAGCCCTCTTGCTGCTCAGCGGCAACTTACAGTAGTTTGGTTATATACTTATTCAAATTACTGAATTATCAATTTTTTGTATTGTCCTAGTCCAAGCCAGAAATTAGGTACATACACTATTGGATGACGTGTTATCAGGGAGAGAGCTATGCGCAATTGGAAGCCAATCGCACTGGGTATTACCTTTGCATTATCCAGCCAATTAAGTTGGGCTGCAGTGGTGGAAACCACCCGTTTAGTCGGATTCGGGGAAGCAAAGTACCCAGAAAACTTTACCCACTTTGATTATGTCAATCCGCATGCCCCCAAATATGGCAAAGTCACCTTTGGTGAGCTAGGAACTTACGACAATTTTAACCGCTTTGCCTCGCGTGGCGTATCCGCGGCTAACACAGAAGAGTTGTATGATCCGTTAATGTTTTCACCAGCCGATGAAATTGACTCTTACTATCCCTTGATCGCCAGTAAAATTCGTTATTCCGATGACTATCGCTGGTTGGAAATTGACCTCAATCCAAAAGCACGTTTTCATGATGGCAAACCTATCACCGCACAGGATGTGGAATTCACCTTTACTAAATTTATGACCGAAGGTGTTCCGCAATATCGTGTTTACTACAAAGATGTGCAGTCGGTTAAAGCACTCTCTGAACAAACCGTTCGAATTGAAATGAAACAGCCTAATCGAGAACAACTGTTCAGCTTAGCGCAATCAACGCGAGTGTTGCCCAAGCACTTTTGGCAAGATAAAAATTTGGCAGAGCCACTGAATCAACCGCCGGTAGGCAGCGGCGCTTACCAAATCGTCGATTTCAAACCAGGCCAAAGTGTGACCTATAAACTTGACCCTAACTATTGGGCAAAAGATTTACCAGTCAACGTCGGGCGGAACAATTTTGCGCAGATCCAATACGATTATTACCGCGATGACACGGTAATGCTTGAAGCGTTCAAAGCCGGCGAGTTTGATTTACGCCAAGAAAGCCAAGCGAAGTTCTGGGCTACCTCCTATACCGGAACTCACTTTGATCAGGGTTTCATCAAAAAAGAAGAGATTGCCCATCAAGCCCCCGCATCTACGCAAGGTTTTATCTTCAACACTCAGCGAGCTGTTTTCCAAGACGTTCGTGTTCGTGAAGCGTTAAATTATGCGCTTGATTTCGAATGGATGAACAAAAACCTATTCTATGATCAATACAAACGAACCCGCAGCTATTTCCAAAACACCGAATACGAGGCTCAAGGTCTCCCCGATGCGGCGGAGTTAGCGGTGTTGTCTCCATATAAAGGACAAGTTCCAACACGCGTTTTTACAGAGACTTATCAACCCTCTGTAACAGATGGGAGCGGGCGTATCCGCAATCAAATGCGCGAAGCTTTTGCTCTGCTAAAAGAGGCCGGATGGGAGCTGAAAAACAAGGTGATGACTAATGTGAAAACAGGGGAAGCACTGAGTTTTGAGCTACTGATTTACAATCCAACCACGGAGCGCATTGCCATCCCACTGCAAAAAAATCTGCAGTTGATGGGGATTGAAATGAAAATCCGCACCGTTGATACCACCCAATATACTAAGCGCCTGCGTGATCGCGATTTTGATATGATCTCACACGGCTACGGTGCCAATCCTTATCCAAGCCCTAATCTGTTGATTGTGTGGAACTCAAACTATATGGATTCTACCTACAACGCCGCAGGGGCAAATGATCCGGTGATTGATGCATTAACCGAACAAATTGCCAAAAACCAACAAGATACCGAAAAACTTCTGGCATTAGGTCGCGCATTAGATCGCGTATTGCAATGGAAGTTTTACATTATTCCTCAGTGGCACTTAAGCATTTATCGTGTGGCCATGTGGGATAAGTTCCGTCGGCCAGACGTATTACCTAAATATTCGTTAGGATTGGATACTTGGTGGGTTGACCAAGAAAAAGCCGCGCGGCTTCCAGAAAAACGGCGTTAGGAGGCGCAATGCTCAGCTATATTCTGCGCCGTTTGTTACTGGTGATACCCACGTTGTGGGCGATCATCACCATCAACTTTTTTATTATCCAAATCGCGCCGGGAGGTCCGGTTGAACAGGCGATTGCCCAACTTGAAGGCAATACGTCGGGCTTGATGGAGCGTTTTTCCGGTGGTGGGCAAGAGGTTACGCCGACGACAGATGCTCCGGTTTCGGGCTATAAAGGTTCACGAGGACTCGATCCACAAGTGGTGGCAGAAATCACTCGTCGCTTTGGCTTTGATAAGCCATTGCATGAACGCTATTTTCAGATGTTGAAAGACTATGCCACCTTTAATTTTGGCGAAAGTCTCTTTAGAGGCGGCAATGTGATTGATCTGATTATTGAAAGGTTGCCAGTGTCAGTATCATTGGGCTTATGGAGCACATTGCTGATTTATTTGATCTCCATCCCGCTTGGGATCAGTAAAGCAATTCATCACGGCTCGCGATTCGATATATGGTCAAGTGCCGTAGTGATTATTGGTTATGCCATTCCTGGATTTCTATTCGCGATTATCTTGATCATTCTGTTTGCCAGTGGCAACTACTTCAGTTGGTTTCCATTGCGTGGGTTGGTTTCCGATAACTTTGCTGCTTTACCTTGGTATGCGCAGATCATCGACTATTTCTGGCATTTAACTTTACCCACCCTTGCCATGGTGATTGGCGGTTTTGCCACGTTAAGTATGCTCACCAAAAATTCCTTTCTGGATGAAATCAACAAACAATATGTAGTCACCGCCCGAGCCAAAGGGTTGGATGAACGACAAATTCTCTACAAGCACGTTTTCCGTAACGCCATGTTAATCATTATTGCCGGATTCCCTAGTGCATTTATCAGTATTTTCTTCACCGGCTCAATGCTGATTGAAGTGATGTTCTCTCTTGAAGGGATTGGTTTGCTCGGCTTTGAGGCGACGATTCAGCGTGACTATCCCTTAGTGTTCAGCTCACTTTATATCATGACCTTATTAGGGCTCTTGCTCGGTATCCTATCGGATTTGACTTATATGTGGGTCGATCCCCGCATTGATTTTGAGGCTCGCTAAACATGATGTGGCAACGTAACAAGCGCGCGCCCAACCCGTTGATTGAAGCTCGCTGGGCTCGATTTAAATCCAACCGGCGTGGGTTCTGGTCATTATGGATTTTCCTACTGCTGTTTGTGATGAGCCTGTTTGCTGAACTGATCGCCAACGATAAGCCATTGTTAATTCATTACAACGGTGGTTGGTATACACCGATTATGCAGCGTTACAGTGAAACCCAGTTCGGGGGGGAATTTGATACTGAAGCGGATTACACCGATCCCTATGTGGTTGGCTTGATTGAAGAGAAAGGGCAAATCATCTGGCCGCCGATCCGTTTTCATTATGACACCATCAATTTTGATATCACCGGCAGTGTGCCTTCTGCGCCGGATTCAGTGAACTGGTTAGGCACGGATGATAAAGGTCGAGATGTTTTAGCTCGGATTATTTACGGTTTTCGTATCTCCGTGCTTTTCGGTTTTGTGTTAACGGTGATCTCCTCACTCATTGGTGTGCTGGTTGGTGCCACTCAAGGTTACTACGGCGGTTGGCTCGACCTGTTTGGTCAGCGCTTTATTGAAGTTTGGTCAGGTATGCCAACCCTGTTTCTTTTAATTATCTTATCTAGCTTTGTGGAGCCTAATTTTTGGTGGCTACTTGGCATCATGGTTCTGTTTAGTTGGATGAGCTTAGTGGGGGTAGTACGTGCGGAATTTTTGCGCTGTCGAAATTTTGATTATGTGCGTGCCGCACAAGCGATGGGCGTGAGTGATATGCGTATTATTTTACGTCACATGCTGCCTAACGCGATGGTGGCCTCATTAACTATGATGCCGTTTATTCTCTCAGGCTCTGTGACCACTCTTACCTCACTCGATTTTCTTGGTTTTGGCCTGCCAGCGGGGTCGCCGTCACTCGGTGAACTTCTCGCACAAGGCAAAGCCAATCTTCAAGCACCTTGGCTTGGCATCTCAGCCTTTGTGGTACTTTCCTCAATGCTGACGCTATTAGTCTTTATCGGAGAAGCGGTACGCGATGCCTTTGACCCACACTTGCAACGGAGTACTTCATGAGCGAATGGGTATTAGAAATTGATAACCTCTCAGTGGGATTTGGCGTAGCAGGGCAAGCTCGCCCAGTGACTGAAGGTGTGTCTTTGCAAGTGGCACGCGGGGAAACCTTAGCGTTAGTCGGTGAAAGTGGATCAGGAAAATCAGTGACGGCCAATGCTATTTTGCGTTTACTTCCCAAAGGTTCAGCACACTATTTGAGTGGCCAAATTCGATTTGCCGATATTGATACGTTACGTTGTTCAGAACGAGCGTTGCGTGGGATCCGTGGCGGTCGAATTGGCATGATCTTTCAAGAACCGATGGTTTCACTCAATCCACTGCACAAAATTGGTAAACAACTGCTAGAAACATTGGCGATTCACCGCGGTATAAGAGCAACAATCGCGGAGCAAAAAGCGATTGAATGGTTAGGAAAGGTAGGGATTCGTAATCCAGAAATGAAGATCAACGCTTATCCACATGAACTTTCTGGTGGCGAACGCCAACGCGTGATGATCGCGATGGCACTGATTAATGAACCTGAACTGTTGATTGCGGATGAGCCAACGACAGCGTTAGATGTGTCGGTACAAGCTCAGATTCTCGATTTGCTTAAATCATTGCAACAAGAACTGGGCATGGCCATGTTGTTCATCACCCATGATTTGAGCATTGTACGACGCATTGCTGATCGAGTGGCCGTGATGCAACAGGGTAAATTGGTTGAAACCAATCAGTGCCAAGCCTTGTTTCATTCCCCTGTGCATCCGTATACCCAACAATTGATTAATGCCGATCCGCGAGGCACGCCTGTGCCAGTTACTCCTGACGCACCGACTTTGCTGCAAGCTGAAAATTTGCGGGTCTGGTTCCCAATTAAAGGTGGGTTATTGAGGCGTACACAGGCTTATATCAAAGCCGTCACCGATATGAACTTTACGCTGCTCAAAGGGCAATCATTGGGTGTAGTCGGTGAGAGTGGCTCAGGGAAATCGACTACGGGAATGGCAATTTTAAAGCTGTTATCGTCACAGGGCGTGATTCGCTATTTAGGGGAAGATCTGCAACCGCTCAAACGGCACGAAATGTTGCCTTTTCGCAGTAAAATGCAGGTCGTATTTCAAGATCCATACTCAGCACTCAACCCGAGAATGTCAGTCGCGCAAGTCATTGGTGAAGGGTTACGGGTACACACTCAACTCAATGATGAACAAATTGATCAAGCAATTTGCGAAGTGATGCACGAAGTGGGGCTAGACTGTGAAACACGGCATCGTTACCCCAACGAGTTTTCGGGTGGGCAAAGGCAGCGCATCGCCATTGCTCGTGCTCTGGTGCTCAAGCCTGAGTTTATTTTGCTTGATGAGCCCACATCCTCACTCGATCGCACCGTTCAAGCACAAGTTCTGGATTTACTCAAAGATCTGCAGCAAAAACATCACCTCACATATCTGTTTATCAGCCATGATTTGGCGGTGATCCGTGCCATTTGTCATCACACCATTGTGATGAAAGCCGGGGAGGTGGTTGAACAAGGTGAAACTCAAATGCTCTTTACGGCACCTCATCATCCTTACACTCAAGAGCTAGTCCAGTTATCGTCACTCAATCACTAACTCACCATATCCCGTATTGGGATCAAATTGGCGAGAAAAACGTTGTTGTGGATAGTGGTGAATCATCAATTCTGCAGTGGTATTGATGATGTTGCCATCAAGTAAATGGCCGCCCCAAGCACGCCCTTGTGCATCTGCAACCGTGATGTGTATATGGCAGTGGTCATAGGTTAGGGTGCCAGCGAGAGAAAGAATTTCAAACGGTGCGCTCACCTGCATCAGAGAGACGCTATCGGCTAGACGCAGATTAAGGTTTGAAAGACACCCAACGCAAGAGGCAATCGATCCAGCATGAATGCCATGCTTTTTTACCAGGTGAGTGATCTGTTGTTTAAGGTCATCGCCCTGAGTTAGACGAACCGCAATAAGCTCAATCATGCTCGCCCCTCAATTAACTGAGTTAACACCGTTAAACCTTGTTCAAGATCCGTCTGACGCTGTGCCTTACCCAACACTCGCATCCCTTGCATTTGGGTGAGAATTAATTTGGCGATGGCATCAGCAGGTAAAGTGGTCGATATCTGTTTTTGCTTCATGGCATTATTGAGAGCTCGGGTCATCAATCCGAGTAATCGGTCGAAAAGGGCATGACCTTTGCTGAGAACTTCGTGATCAGCCCCCGCGTGCTCAACTAAAGCATTTTGGATAAAACAACCGTTTTTAGAGGTTTTCTGCAAATCGGCAAACCCTTCAAGAAAGGCTTTCAACTCTTCCCAGCCCGCATTTTCAAGCTCAAGTGCTTTTAACGTCGGACCACTCATCAACGCCAGATAGTGATCAAGCGCTTCATAGTACAGCGTCTGCTTATCACCAAAGGCGTTATACAAACTGAATCGGTTGATTTGTAGGTGATCAACCAAATCAGAAATGGCGGTATTGGCGTAACCTTTTTGCCAAAACAACCGCATTGCTTCGTGCAATTTTTCTTCTCGATCAAAGTTGCATTTTCTTGCCATTCGAAACTCTACTACTGAAAAATATATTCTTGACTGAACGTTCAGAAACTGCGTAGAGTATAACCAGAACGATCGTTCAGAAAAAGAAAATAAGGACAGCAGAATGAAATTATATGAAACCGCTATGACACCCAGCAGCCGCCGAGTTTCGATTTTTCTTAAAGAATTGGGGTTGGATGTTGAACGTGTTCATGTGGATATTCGTAGCGGAGAAAACTTGTCCGATACGTTTCGCAGTAAAAGTCTTAATGGCAAAGTGCCGCTACTTGAACTAGATGATGGGACGACCTTGTGTGAAAGTGTGGCTATTTGTCGCTATTTTGATCAAGCCTATCCTAATTCGCAGCAACTGTTTGGCCGCTCACCTCTAGAACAAGCTCAAATAGAAATGTGGCATCGAGTGATTGAGCTTCAGGGGCTCTACGCCGGGTTTCAAGCGTTTCGTAATTTGACAGGTATCTACCAAGACCGCGAAAACTGCGTTTATGCTTGGGGGGAAGAGAGTAAAGCACGAGTTGCCGCCTTCTTACCGCAACTTGAACAACGTCTGGCCGAGTCTACATTTATTGCTACGGATCGTTTCACTATTGTTGATATCACCGCCTACATTTTTATTGGCTTTATCCAAAAAGCACTCGAATTGCCTGTAGCAGAAAATTATCCGCACATTACTCGCTGGTATGAGCAAGTGGCTCAACGCCCAGCTTTTCAATAAGGAATATTTCCATGATTGATTTTTATACTGCAGCAACACCCAATGGCCATAAAATTGCGATTGCATTGGAAGAGATGGGGCTGGAATACACTACTCATGCGCTTAATCTTTCCAGTAATGAGCAAAAACAACCTGAATTCACCGCGATTAACCCCAATGGTCGAATTCCTGCGATAGTTGACCGTGATAACGATGATTTTGCCGTTTTTGAGTCGGGGGCTATTTTGCTGTATCTGGCAGAAAAAACAGGCATGTTCTTGCCACAAGAAAGCAAAGCTCGTTCACGTGTGATCCAGTGGTTAATGTTCCAGATGGGCGGTGTCGGCCCGATGATGGGGCAAGCCAATGTGTTTTACCGCTATTTCCCTGAAAAAATCCAGCCTGCGATCGATCGTTACCAAAAAGAAGGTCGACGCTTATTCGAAGTGATGGACGGGCAACTGACACAAAATGCGTATCTGGCAGGTAATGAATACTCGATAGCCGATATCGCGACATTCCCATGGGTACGAATTCACGAATGGAGTGGGATCTCAATCGATGGCTTACCCCATTTACAACGTTGGATGAATGAAATTGCGCAACGTCCGGCGGTAATAAAAGGTTTAACGGTTCCACCCCCAAGCACTGTAAGTGATGAAGAGCGCGCGAAACAGATCCGCAATATGGTCACACGATAACGCCCACCTTATTCAATATAGCGGCTAACAATTTTATCCAGTTGGCCGCTACTTTTTAGCTCAGCTAATGCAACATTAAATGCAGCAACAAATTTGCTCTGATAAGGATATTGTTCAAGATTTTGATTGGTAAAACCAATGTAACCTTGTTCAATGCTCAGCTTCGCTGCGATCGAAAAATTGGCATTTTCAATCGCTCCTTCTCGTTTTAATTGTGATAATTCCCACAAAATAGAAATGTGGTCATTGATGTAGCAATCAATTCTGTCACCGCGTAACTTTAAAAGATTAACCCTATTACTGTTTGCACTTTCAACAGTAAACTTTTTTTCATTTACCGCTTGCCAAAAAGCCTGCCCACCGACACTAAATCCATCATTGATACCTATTTTTAAACCATAAAAATCCGTTGGCCATTCGGTCAGGTTTTTATGATTTAACCATTTGTTTTGGCAAAACACGACCACCTCTTCATCGAGGATAGGATCTGAGTAAGGTTGGATATAAGGGCGCTTGTTCGGGTAATAATAAGGAGGGAGAAGGGCAAAAATTCGCCCCGCTTCAAGTAACTTTAAACCACGTCGCCAAGGAATAGGCTGTAAAATAATCTCAAACTCCTCCATCAAGGTATCGGCTGAGCGCACAATGTCAGGATAAATCCCCAGGGCTTGGCCGTTCTTGGCATAGCTGTAAGGAGGATAAGCGTCATCCGTGAAAATGGTCACGCTGATTGGCTTTGCATCGAGAGAGGCTGAGATTATCCAAGAGCACATCAAGAGTACATCAATACGCATAGTTGCCTAATCAAAGGGGGCGTTCATAATCTTTAGTTTAGTGGTTGTTTGCATTGACGTTGGTAATTACGTTTGAAAAAGCTAAACTGCGTAAAATTTTTTGAGAGTAATGTCATGACAGACGAACAATTCAACCCACAAGATAAAGAAGTCGAAATTGAAGCTATCGGTGTGGAAGTTTCTAGCCAACCTATCGAGCTGTATAAAGTGCTGAAAATTGCGAACGCCATCAGCGGTGGTGGAGAGGCAAAACACGTGATCAGTGAAGGGTATGTGTTTGTCAATGGTGAAGAAGAAACTCGTAAGCGTCGTAAAGTCTATGACGGTGATCTCATTGAATTTAACCAAGAGTTTTACGTCGTGATTTGTGATGTCCCAGTGACTAACACCGAATCCGTACCTAGTGTAGCAGCGCCGATAAAGTCAGTAAAAAATGCGGCAGAAGCGGCTCCATCAAGTAAAAAAGCATCCTCTAAAAAGAAAGAGAAAGCTCAAAAGAATTCGTCGAAGACAAAACAAAACAAGTCGAAAGGAGAAAAAGAATCGGCAAGCAGTGACTCCGTAGCGAGTTCAGGACGCAGTGCTATCCGCTTCTTCTGACGTGACAGTGTCGCAAATACAGCTAGACTGATGTGTCAGTCTAGCTGTGAACCCTTGTTTGATAATTCAGTTACAAAGAGCAGTGTGCTTTCTTTCCCTGATAAGGTGGGAGAGTGCTGATTGCCGCACTCAAATCCGTGATACGAGTATTGTGCGATGGGTGAGTAGATAGAAGCTCTGGCGGCTGCTTACCACCGGATGCTTTTGCCATATTTTTCCAAAGCTCAATGCTCTGGGCTGGATCAAATCCCGCTTTGGCCATCAACGCTAACCCCAATACATCAGCCTCAGATTCTTGGCTTCGCCCGTAGGGTAGAATAACGCCATATTGTACGCCCACACCGAGTGCTCCCATCGTCAAATTACGGTATTGACTGTATTCTGATGCACCAATAGCAATATCGGTTAATTGTAAGCCCGCATTCGCTAACTGTGATTGTGATAAACGTTCATTGCTGTGATTAGAAAGAACATGAGCAACTTCATGCCCTAGAACTGTTGCCAATTGATCTTGGTTAACCGCCACCTTCAACAGCCCTGTGTAAACCCCAATTTTTCCGCCTGGTAATGCAAAAGCGTTAACTTGATCGCTTTCAAAAACGACCACTTCCCACTGAGAAAAGCCTTTTTGTGTCGGGACTTGAGCCGTAATTGCATCTGCAACGCACTGCACATAGGCGTTAGTTTTTACATTTTTATTAACGGGAATTTCTTGTTTCATCTGCGTAAAAGATTGTGAGCCAAGCTGGCTCATATCATTATCAGAAAACAGGAGTAATTGATTTCTACCGGTTGGGGATGCAGTACACGCGGTTAAGCCTATCGTCATCAATAAAGCGAGCGCCAATCGAGCCTTATTCATTGTCTATTCCTTCATTTTGTGGCGACTGATGAGTGCCATCAATATTACCATCAAGCAATCATAATGTTACATCTTTCACTCGCTTGAAGCCCGACGAGGATCCTCATTTTGTGTAAGTACGCGCGAGTCGGTACAATGCGCTTTTAGCCGATTCTCTTAGGATTTTGTCATGGCCATCTGGAACAAACCTATTACGTTAGAAGTACTAAATGCGACTTCTAAAAATACACTCATCGAACATTTAAATATCGTTTATACCGAGTTAACGGACAATAGTATCTCTGCAACCATGCCAGTGTGTCATTTCACGCATCAACCATTAGGAATGTTGCATGGTGGTGCATCTGTCGTTTTGGCTGAAACTTTGGGCTCCGTTGCGGCTAATTTTAGCGTTGGCGAAGAGGCTTATTGCGTAGGTTTGGACATCAATGCCAACCATGTCCGCGCGATGCGAGAGGGAAGGGTTATTGGTACAGCAACACCATTGCATATGGGTATTTCAACCCAAGTTTGGCAAATCGAAATCAAAGACGAGCAAGGGCATTTGGTTTGTATCAGCCGACTTACCGTTGCCGTCAAACGAGCACGCGTACAAAAAAACCAGCAGTCATGAGAGGTTTCAGTGGTTATTCAATTTAAAGGCGGCAAAATCATCCTCACTCCACATGAAGTGGTTGTCCGCTTGGGGAGTGAAAACATGGTAACTCTACAAGCACATTCAGATGCCATTACTCTGATGGGAAATGGGGCAAATGTATTAGTCGCTAATGGCAGTGAAGCTAAATGGTCACTCAAATTGGATGATGAAGCGCAACTGCGTACCATAGCCCAAACGCTGGGTTGTGATGTGCTCTAAAAGTTTTTTCTTGAGACTTGCTCAATTCATAAAAAATAAGGAAACTGCCTAAAAATAGAATCGTTATGAGTTTTCCTCTTTATGAGTAGCCCCCGTTTACGTGTTCAGTTCGAAACGCTCTTTGAGCACTTTCAAGGCCAAGACGTTGAAACCCAGCTTGAAGATGTTACAGACATCTTATTTTGTACTCGCCGTAATGCACGGATTGTACTGAATAAAATGGAAGAAGAGGGGTGGATCGAATGGCATCCTGCTGCTGGGCGCGGCAAACTTTCGCAGCTCATTTTTAAACGTAGCCGTGCTGACGTGAGTGAAAACCTCGCTCGTCGTTATCTTAACGAAGGAAAAATTGGTCAAGCCTTTGCGGTTCTTGATCAAGATGCCGCAAAATTAACCCAAGTCATTGAAAGTTATCTGGGCGTTCAACACCAAGAAGGGCTACAAGTGGTAAGGCTTCCATACTACCGCCAGCTCTCAATGTTGAACCCGCAAAAACCGATGCGTCGTTCAGAGCAGCATATTGCTCGACAAGTGTTTAGTGGGTTGACTCGTCTTGACGAAGATGAACAATTACAAGCCGATTTAGCACACGCTTGGCAAGCTATTTCAGAAACACATTGGCGATTCTACTTACGCCCAGGAGTCCGTTTTCATAACGGAAATCTGCTTACCACCGAACTGGTGGTACAAAATCTCTGGCAGTTACGTTTGCTGAATTTATTTGCGCATATTGATCGTGTCGATTCTCCCTATCCTTGGGCGGTTGATGTCTATTTGCAAAAGCCGGATGCCTATCTACCTTTAATGCTGTCTGAGGCTTGTGCGAAAATTCTTCCAGCAGAAGCGGATCGTAACCCAGATTTTGATTTGATGCCGGTCGGTTCCGGTCCTTACAAGGTAGTCATAAATGACGAAAAACGCTTAGTTTTACAAGCATTTGATGGCTATTTTGGTTTTCGCCCACTGCTGGATCGTGTGGAGGTTTGGGTCATCGATGAAGTGCATTCTTCGATGGTTTTTCCTAGTCTGTCTAATCCGATCAAATCGGCTCGCGGTTCATCTACTGAAGATGTAGAACTGGATCCCGGATGTACCTATTTACTACTGAATCGTCGCACAGGGGTAGCCAAAAATGAACATTGGGCACGTTATTTATCCGAAAAACTCAGTGCACTCAATCTGTTTAGGCTTCTCCCTGAAGACAAAATTATTGAGCTTGGGGTTTTACCTGCGTATGGCTTAAAGCCAGGGTGGTATCATCATTCAACCGCACAGCACAGAACATTTCCACCAGAAACAAAAGAACTGACGATTGCGTATCATGCCCAACACCCTATGTTTCCAACCGTAGCTAGTGCGATAAAGCAATTGCTCAACCAAGATGGGATTAGTGTCAACATCATCAAGTATGAACATACAGTCTCTGATACAGACAATGTGGATATTTGGATTAAACCAATGGGTATCGCCAATCATCGTGATGATGCGCTAGCTGGCTGGTTACTGAACTATTCAGATATTGAGTTTTTGAGCCAAAATGAAGATTTCAAACAATGGGAGAGCTTAATTGATGGTTGGCGAGCGGATCCATCCGCCGTGTTTCCAGCCAAAGAATTAGGTAAGTCTTTGGTCGAAAAGCATCAATTGATCCCAATGTTTCACTGCTGGCTTGGGATTAGCAAAGATCAGTGTGGTGCTCTACAGAATGCTAAATGCAATGCACTCGGTTGGTTTGACTTTAGCCAAGTTTGGGTGAAGCCCGATATTTCGACTCATCCCGCTTAGCCTCAGTTTGATCTTGATCGCTAATCAATCAGTTTTGCAAAATAAACCCTGCTTAGCCCACAACTCAGTGCTAGACTTACGGCAAAATTGATTGTGACTCTTAGGAGGATAAGTGGAACTGGCCTTGATTATTGCTTTTATCGTTGCTGCTGCAGTGATGGTAAAAAAAGAGATGGCAGAGAACAAATAATTCATTTCATCACTTTTTAAATTCCTTTTGAATGAAGTGTTCTTTAAGAAAAAAGCCAGCGTAAGCTGGCTTTTTGTCTGTGGATTAGAACTGGTAATCGAGCGAAATACCCCAGTTACGTCCCGGTTGAGATTGGTAGTCAATATTGAACGCCTCGGTTCCTGTTTTCCCAGAAATATCCGAGTAGTGCCAGTACTTCTTATCAAATAAGTTAAACAGTCCAGCACGAACCGTGAGATCTTTTACTGGAACATAATACGCAGTAAGGTCAACTACGGTATAACCCGCCACATCGAGGTTGTTATCAAGTTGCCAGTCATCTTTGCTGACCACCATTTTCACATTGAGTGCTGAACCGAAGTTCGTTTGATCATAACCTAGCCCAAACACACTGGTTAATGGCGCAACGGTATCAATTTCTTTACCCGTTGCTCTATCTTCACCGTGCGCATAAGCGACCGCTAGGCGAGCATAGCTACCATGTGGAAGAGGAGATACCGTATCCAGTAATAGGGTAGAACTGAATTCTGCACCGTAAATACGAACTTCGTCGATGTTGTACTTGCTGATCACATCTTTACCACCAGATTCGCCCGTTTTGGTTTGGGTGATGAAATCTTGGTAATCATTGACGAACAATGCAAATTCCATATTGCCATACGCATTATTCCCACGAGTTCCCACTTCATACGAGATACTGCGTTCAGCTTTTAAATCAGGGTTAGCTTCAATAATCGCTCCGCGGCTGTAGAAGTAATAAAGGTCATAAACTGTTGGAGCTTTAAATCCTTGACTGATCTGACCAAACAGCGCGAGGTTCTCTTTTAAGTGGTAAACTGCGCCAAGCTTCCCAGTAAAGGAATTGTCTTTATTTGGTTGATATTGGGTAGTAAAACCTGCGTCTGTTTTTGGTGTAGCTTCATACGAGTCATATCGTAAACCCGCGGTCAGAATTAATTGCTCATCCATTAGGTACATCTGATCTTGAGCAAATATCCCCCATTTCTGAACATCCGCATCTGGCATCTCGGCTTGAACAGGATTAGAAGTACCAGTCCGGTACAAATGGTCAACGTTATTGATGCTAAAGTCGTTGTTTAAATAGCTTCCACCATAGGAAATGTCGTGAGAGACACCTTGTTTCTCAATTAACTTATTAAATTGAGCATCAACTTGGATTGACTTATCCTCTGTATCTCGCTCGCGCATACGAGAACCATACTTTACAGTAGTATCATAGTTTTTGTTCAAAGCGCTTGATTCTTGGTAACTCAACGAAATCTTACTTTCATCTACCAGCAAACTATTCATTAACCATTGATGGTCGAGGGATACACGAGTGCGATCATTCGTATCCTCAGTATATGCATTTGAGTAAGTTACCCCTCCCATTGAATAACCGTTATAGTTTAATTTGTTCTCATCATAATTTTTAACGTAGTGTTCTAAGGTTAAACCTACACGATGAGCCTCATTCACTTGATATTGTGCTTTAGCTAAGACATTACCTAGATCCGTATCCGCAGGGTTAGTTGCACCGCGTTTAGGTCCTTCAATGTCAGTGCCTGAACCGTGAGACTGAGTTTCGTGACCTTGTGCATAAGTGGCCATTACTAACGTCTCGAGTTTGCCTTCGCGCATTGCCCAAGTCAGAGTGTTTTTGAACTGCTCGTCCACAGACGTGTAGGTTGACTTAATACCAAAACGATGGCCATCATCGTCACCCACTAACACATCACGTGGGTTTTTGGTACGAAATTGAACTAAACCACCCAATGCATCCGAACCATATAGAGTCGAAGAGGGGCCCTTGTTAACTTCAATCGCTTGTAAAGTATCAACTTCAATGCCATTACTGTATTTGCTCTGCGTATT
This sequence comes from Vibrio metoecus, assembly GCF_009665255.1. Classification (NCBI taxonomy): domain Bacteria; kingdom Pseudomonadati; phylum Pseudomonadota; class Gammaproteobacteria; order Vibrionales; family Vibrionaceae; genus Vibrio; species Vibrio metoecus. The sequence continues at coordinate 146,784 of NZ_CP035687.1, read as the reverse complement.
TGCACCTGAGTTGTAACCTACTGGTTGCTGAACGCCATCAATAACTGTCAATATCCGGCTATCTTCCATGCCACGAATGTTAAAACCTGATATACCAAAACGACTACCAGATTTCACTTCTACACCTGGGGTGTATTTGAGTGCCTCTTTTGCATCAGTTGCGATTGAATTATCAATATCTTGAGCGTTAACCGTATTGATCGATGCTGCAACATCTTGTTTGTTTTGAGCAGAGCGCGTTGCCGTTACGACAACTTCATTGAATTGTGACTGTTGTTCAGCGTATGCTGAAGGCACCAGTGCTAGCATGATTGCGCTAGAGAGCAGAGACTTTTTATACATTTGAACTACCTGCGGTTTCCATGTTGAATAAACGCAGGAATTCTAATAAACATTAATGATAATTGCTATCATTTGCATTTGTTATCTTTCGTTTGAGTAAATGAAAGAAAGACAAGTTATAAAGATAAGTTCATAATATTCATATAGTTAGATTTATATCTTCAATACTTTTAATGTGATAATTTGTGATTTCTATCACATTAAATTGTGTGTTAATGACCAGATGGAGAGAGTCTTGTTAAGTCCAATTACGCTTGAAGCCTTGCACATTCTCGATGCAATAGAACGTCGGGGAAGCTTTGCCGCCGCTGCCAATGAGCTAAACAGAGCACCAAGTTCATTGAGCTATCAAATCCAAAAGCTCGAACAAGACTTGGACTTGATGATTTTTGATCGCTCTGGACATAGGGCCAACTTCACTGAAGCGGGCAAACTTATCTTAGAGCGGGGCAGGGCTATCTTGGCTGCGACCGAAAAATTGGTCAATGATGCGACGTTACTGGCCAATGGTTGGGAGCTCGATATCACGATTGCACTGGATGGTATTGTGCCCGCAGCGAATCTTTTTCCTTTGGTCGAAGCACTAGGGAATATCAGTAAAACGCGAGTCCGTATTCAAGATGAAATTTTGGCAGGTTGTTGGGAAGCGTTAGCAACAGGGCGTGCAGATCTCCTGATTTGTCCTCGTATCGAAGCATTGCCACAAGATGTGAAAGCAGAAACGATTGGCACGATGAAAATGATCTGGGTCGCCGCACCAACACATTACGTACATCGACGTGTTGGCGAATTTAATGAAGAAGCAAGAGAAAAATACCGAGCCATTGCGATTGCTGATACTGCCCGAGAACAACCGGCGATGAGCGTGAATATTTTACAGAGACAGCCTCGCTTAACGGTGAGTAACTTAGACGCTAAATGTAAAGCTTTGGTTGCGGGTTTAGGAATAGGAACTTTGCCGCAACAAGTTGCAAAAACTTATATTGAACAAGGTGAACTACAGCGTATCAACGGCTCTGAAGACTTAGATATGGAAATTGTTCTTGCTTGGCGACGCAACCAAATGGGCGAAGCCAAATCATGGTGTATCCAATATCTCAAAAAGAACTGGGATTGGTCATAGATCATTTGAAGTGACAGAGGATCTGCAAGATCCTCTGTCACTTCTGGCATTACATTAACGTCAAAACCATATCCGCCGTTCCATCTTCAAAATGGATTTCAACGTCAAAACCCATCTTTTGCGCTAGGGTTAACATTCCGCGGTTTGTGGGCATCGTCATACCAGACATCTGAAGTGTGCCTTTCGAACGACAATAATCGATGATTTTACGCATCAGGATTTTGCCTAGTCCTTTGCCTTTTAAATCAGATCGAATCAATATCGCAAATTCTGCGTCGGTATTTTCGTGATTGATTAAAGCCCTAGAGACACCAATGATTTCGGATGTTTCTCCCTCACCACTAATCGCGACAAAAGCCATTTCTCGGTCAAAATCGATTTGGGTCAGATTAGCTAATGCTTCATGATTAAATTCGCCCACATCAGAAAAAAATCGCTTGTAGAGGTCTTCTTTAGACACTTTCTTAATGAAAGAGGCATGTTTGGGCTCATCTTCAGGCAATATCGGGCGCACCATAATCCACTCACCATCACGAGCTTGGCAACGTTCTTCCAATTCGGTTGGATATGGGCGAATCGCCAAACGGTTTTGAGCATCTCCATGAAATTTACGCAACACGAGATTAGCATCGAGAATAGTGAATTGATTTCCATTGACCAGCAAGGGATGGAGATCAAGTTCATGCACTTCTGGACACTCGATCACCATCTGTGAAATGCGCACTAAAAACTCCGATAGCCCTTCAATATCAATAGGCACAGGAAGTTTTTGCAGCCGAATTTTGCCACTGCGAATGGCACGTACAATCAGATAACGAGCCAAGGTTGTATTGAGTGGTGGTAGAGCTGCGGCGGCATCAAGCGACTCATCCCATTCTGATCCCCTTGACCCAATAAAATAACAGGGCCAAAAGTCGCATCTGTTTTTACTTTGATCCTGAGCTCTTCGCCTCCTGCCAACTTAGCCATGCCTTGAACTAACAAACCATGAATATTGGCAGACGGGTAAGAGAGCTGGGTTCGATCGAGAATTGCTTGCGCCGCATTTGCCACTTCAATTCTATTGCGTAAATTCAGCATAACGCCTTGCACATCCGACTTATGGACGATATCAGGAGAACGTAATTTCACAGCAACAGGGTAGCCAATCATCTCCGCGATATGAACAGCCTCCGTACTATCAGAAGCAATCCATGTTGGTAACACATTAAAATTAAAACATTTCAATAAGGTGCCAATTTGGTGCGTATCTAAATTGAGGCATTCATATTCCCCCAAATGTTCCTCTATCCACAATTTTGCCGTTTCCATTTCGGAAGCGTGCACAACTTCAGAGGTAGTTGGCGTTTCCATTAGGTGTTTTTGGTTTCGCCGGTACTCAACAAGGTGCATGAATGCGGTAACCGCACTTTCTGGGGTGCGATATGTTGGGATTCCTGCCTGATTAAAAATGCTGCGTGCAGGTTTAGCCGAGAGCTCACCAGACCAATTCGTAAGGATGTTAAAGCGTTTAGTCCTCGGATGTTTTTGAATAGCCTCAACTAATGCATGTGCTGTCTGTTCTGAGTGAGCAATCGCAGAGGGACTATGCATGATTAAAATGGCATCAATATTTTCGCTTTCCAGCAGAATATTAAGTGTAGCGACATAACGCTGGTGATCCGCATCGCCGACGATATCGATCGGATTACTGTGTGACCAACTTTGTGGAAGTGTTTGGTTCAGTTTTTCGTAAATGAAATCTTCGAGTTGAGCCAATTTTCCGCCGCGCTCCAATAGAGCATCGACAGCCATAATCGCAGGCCCACCTCCATTAGTAATGATCGCGAGTCGCTCTCCTCGTAATGGAACAGAGTGAGTTAAGGTTTCAACGGCAGCAAACAGTTCGTGGGTGTTATTTACCCTTAACATACCTGTACGACGAATGGCGGAGTCGTAAATAATGTCGAGCGTATCATCGCCCCCAGTGTGCATTTGCGCGGCTTTTCTTCCCGCCTTAGTACGTCCACCTTTTAGCACTAAAATTCTGCGGTTGCGTGATGCCGCTCGGGCTGCAGACATAAAGCGCCGCGCATCACGGATCGTATCTACATAAAGTAAAATCGCATCGGTATGTTTATCGGTACTCAATGTATCCAATAAGTCAGCAAAATCGACGTCACTTGCATTACCTAAAGAGATAAAAGCTGAAAAACCTATCCCTTTGTCATTGGCCCAATCCAGAATGGTGGTACACACTGCCGCCGATTGTGAAATAAAAGCAATGTTACCTTTAAGTGCTGAAACGGGTGAAAATGAACCATTAAACTGAATCCACGGTAACATTAAACCTAAACTGTTAGGTCCAAGAATACGCATTCCTACAGACTTAGCCACTGCCATACATTGTGCTTGGTACTCTTCGCCTTGTGCATCCAATGAATACATGTCGGAAGACAAAACGATAACCTGTTTAACCCCTTTATTGGCTAATTGCTTAAACAGAACGACATTACGCGAAGCATGCGTACAAAGAATGGCGATATCAGGGACAATAGGTAGGTCAGAGATCGTTTTATAAGCTAACACACCACAAACTGAAGGGTAGTAAGGGGTAACGGGCATAATGGCACCATCAAATCCACCTTGCAGTAAGTTTTTCATGACGATATTGCCAGCTCGAAAAGGCCTAATAGAAGCGCCGATGACCGCAACGGATTTGGGTTTAAGCAGTTGATTCAAGTGATTCATACGCTGCTAGCCTTATTGATTGTCTGTTTATATGGTAACCAATTCTTGTGAGCTCTGTTGGTCAGGAATAGACCTCTGTGATCGAGTTTACAGTTCCCTTTAACTAGTTTGTGCCATAAATCACAGGATAGATGCATATATTGGCGCTGTATGCTTGATTCTCTCGGTTGCAATGTGCATGATTTAAAGCACTTTGTACCTAAGGCATGACTAAAGCTATGAAAAAAATCGCAGTTATTGGGCTATCGGCACTTCTTGCAGCTTGCGCATCTGGTGATTACACCACGGACGTCAAGACAGAAAGCCATCGCGAAGAGTTCGCTGTGGCAGCGGTTGAACAACCGATCATTTCAGAAAACGGGGCAGCAGAAGGCATTTCTGAACAGAATGTTGAACAAAACGTCATTAAGATGACCCCAACAGATAACGAGAAGAAAGTGGTGAAAATGAGTCCTCAGGCCAAACCTGCAGTCTCGATCACACCGCCAACGGCAAAACAAGTTGCTATGAATCCTCGTTATGGTTTCACCATTCAGGTCGTTGCCGTTGGTGCACAAAGCAAAGTCGATCAATTTGCCTCTAAACTTCCTAAAAATGGTCAACCTATTTGGGAAAATTACAAAATGGTCAATGGTACAAAATGGTACACCGTGCTTTATGGTGATTACGCCACTCGTCAAGAAGCAATGGAGGCTATTACCATGCTACCGAGTGAACTTCGCGGGATGAAGCCATTTGTCAAAAGCATCGATTCCATTAAAAATTCTGAGTTTCCAACACTCAACAAGTTAAACTAACCTTTTCTTTAAGGGGCCTCTAGCCCCTTTTTTGTTTGTTCTATGACCAGTTGAATACGGTTTTCGTGATAAACGATAACATTGACTGTAAGTTCATTTCGAATGGACTATCATAGCCATCAATTACTACTTCGGTGTCACGGAAAGATCAATGACTAAGACGACAATCCTACTTTTGTGTGGTGGTGGCTCTTCTGAGCACGAAATCTCACTGGTATCAGCTAACTACATCCAACAACAACTCCAACTGACACCTGAATTCAAGGTGATCCGTGTCGAGATGAAAAAAGAAGGGTGGGTTTCCGAGCAAGGTGAGCTAGTTTATCTCGATACCAACAGCGCAACGTTAAATGGTGAAAGTTTCTCTTCCCCGATTGATTTCGTGGTTCCTTGTATTCATGGCTTCCCCGGAGAAACGGGAGACATCCAATCCATGCTTGAACTTGCGGGTATTCCATATTTAGGTTGTGGTCCTGAAGCCAGTGCAAATAGTTTTAATAAAATCACATCAAAACTGTGGTATGACGCGTTAGACATTCCAAATACTCCGTATCTGTTTTTAACCCAAAATACGTCTGATTCGATCAAAAAAGCTCAACAAGCTTTCAAAGAGTGGGGCAGTATTTTTGTTAAAGCTGCTCGTCAAGGTTCTTCCGTTGGATGTTATAAAGTGACAGCAGAAGAACAAATTGCCCCAGCGATAGAAGCTGCATTCGGTTTTTCAGAACAAGTTTTAGTTGAAAAAGCAGTAAAACCAAGAGAGCTTGAAGTCGCTGCCTATGAGATGAATGGTCAGCTGCATATTTCAAAACCTGGTGAAATCATCGCACCAGAAGATGCATTCTACTCATATGAAGAAAAATACAGTGAAAGCAGTCATTCTCGTACTGTAATTGAAGCGGATAACTTAACCAATGAACAGCATGAACTAATTCAACAATGCGCAGAGCGTGTTTTCATTCATATGAAATTACGCCATCTATCGCGTATTGATTTCTTCCTAACGCAAGACAATCATATCTATCTCAATGAAGTAAACACATTCCCTGGTATGACTCCGATTTCAATGTTTCCCAAAATGTTAGAACACAATGGCCATCGGTTTAGTGCATTTTTAGCAGAATGCGTTACGAGCACATTGGTAGCCAAGGCTAAATAATCACCGATCCAATATGACATCGTCACCAATAATCGCCTTTCAACTATAAGTAGAGGAAGGCGATTATCACCTGATAAGTGCCGTAACAAGCATGAGATAACTCTCTGTAAGCTAACGAATTAGCGACAATAAACTTGATTACCTGAGATATAGAATTATTATTTAGGTAACGTCAACAAAAAAGCAGAGTGTATATGGCTGTTGCAATTTATCGAGGTTTTAATCTTCAGTCTGCGGATAATTCGGCTGAAGTGTGGCAAGTAAGGATCAAAAACCGAGTACTAACTGGCAATTTAGCTGCAGTAAAGAAAAGTATTGACTGGTTTTGTGATACCGCATCGATCATAGATCCTAAAGAGTTTGAGTCTATCGGCCAGAAGCGCGAAGTTTCAGCAGGTGCTCAAGAGCAATTCAATGGTTTTACCATCAAGAATGATACAGGTGAAGCTAACGAGTGGTATTGCTTTTTCAATGGCCGTTTAATCAAAGGTTCTAAAATTGCCATTCAAAAACATATCGAAGCTTATATTGTTGCTCGACAAAAAGCGATGCAACAACAAGCACAACATAAAAGATAGAAAGTGAATTATGACACTGGTTTATTCAACAGAAGTTGGGCGAATTAAGCCTGAAGAAATAAAAATTGAACGTCCGAAAGGCGACGGCATAGTGCGTCTTTTACGCGAAACTAAGGGACGCAAAGGTAAAGGTGTAACACTCATTAAAGGCTTAGATGTCGATGATACTGAACTAAAACTATTAGCGGCTGAGTTGAAGAAAAAATGTGGGTGTGGCGGCGCAGTGAAAGACGGTGATATCGAGATTCAAGGTGACGTGCGAGAACAGCTCAAAACGTTAATTGAAGCTAAAGGGTTCAAAGTTAAACTAGCGGGGGTTAACCCGCTTTTTTATGTCTGAAATTCACGACTAAGAATACTTAGCTAGCAATTGCGCTCTAATAATCATACTTAGCATAGAAGATGATAAATATGATTATTAGGTATTTTATGGTAAATAGGTTTATGTTTAATGTGAGTAATCTTGGTGGGGAAATCTGTCTGTGTTCTTCTGTTTTCAATATTTAATTTAACATAATATACCTAATACGCACTAAGGTATTTTAGTTTTGGGGTGGTTGAAGCATTTATGGCAGTTGAGAACGATTATTGCGGGTTTAGTTTAAGGCTTGGGACTCTGCTCTTTCAGCAAGTGTGCTTTGAGTAATGGCTGCATCTCGATAAAGGACAATACGCTTTGCAAGTGCTCGATTTGAGATTGCTTGTAACGCCTCGTTTTCTCAACATGATGTGGTGTGTGATGGAGCCAGTGCTTGCGGATGATACTAACGGCTACCACTCAACATAATGACGTGCCACATAATGCGCACCAAGTGTGGGCTACAACAATGCATTTTTGTGACACCGCAACATTACTGGAATTTTATGCTACTCCAAAAAAGCCAAGACTCCCATCATGTAACTTAATTACAAAACAGTATCGACACATGATTGAGCTTAAATTTCATCAGGATAAAAGACTGCTACAATGCATTGTTTTTAAATGAATATTTTCCGTATGCACTTCTTTATCAGTAGGCTTATGGAAAGCGGTGGTTTAGGGATGACAATAAAAATCCGCCTTCTTAGAAGGCGGTTTTAATATAAGCCCCCTAAAAGGGGGCCACGACGCTGTTAGTCTCTCAATAACTCTAACTGCTGCTCTTGCTCAAGCTCTTTTTTGTCTTGATGCCGTACATACCGTCTAATGATTTCTTCATTTACACCTACCGTATCCACAAAATAGCCTCGCGCCCAAAAATGATTTCCCCATAACTTTTTCCTGATATGTGGAAACTTGTTGAATAGCCTAATTGCACTCCTACCCTTTAAAACTCCCATCAACGTCGAAATCGATACTTTGGGCGGAATTATCGCAACTAAGTGGACATGTTCTGGCTGAACATTGAGTTCCAAAACTTCACAATCTTTCATATTACAAAGAATGTAGATCGAACGATTTAGCTCTTTGGCTACATTACCTTTTAAGATCTTAAAACGAAATTTTGGTGTCCAAACAATATGATATTTGCAACGCCAATAGACGTGTGATGAACTTCTGTAGTCGCCCATGTTATTTGAATCCTCTTACTTATGGTGAATAAGAGTTTGTCTTCTAACATGGGCGCATTTTCGGGCAAAAGCCCCTAGGGACATTCACCACCGCTAAAAGCGGTGGTTTAGGGATGACAATGAAAAAAGGCACTCATAGAGTGCCTTAGTCTTGCTTTGCTTTTTCCTGTCGGATTTTTTGAGCAATAATTTTTATTGCTTCTGCTGTACTGACGCCTTCCGTCATTAGCTTTTGAATTTGTTCAACTGCAGCTTGTTGCTCTGCATGAGTTAAGGTAGGTAGATCATCAAACATAAAAAAGGCTCCTTAAAAAGGAGCCATACTATAAAGAGATGCTTAGTAACTCGCAAGAAAGTTCACATAAGCTCCCATAGCATTTTCATTGGTATAACTAGCACCGACATCCAATTGGAATAGGTTTAGTGGCGACAAACCAATACCAGCTGTCACTGTTCCTTCCGTATTATCGTAAGCGAGGTTTTTGTTATACCCTGCCCTCAATTTTAGTTGGCGCATAATATCGATTTCTCCCCCGACTCGGATCATTTGAGTATTGTCCTTGAAGTCTTTATAACGCTCTTCTTCATTGAGATCGTAATCGACACTCAAGGTAAAATAATCAGCAACGATACCAGCGCCTAGAGTGTATTGAGGCTTCATGTCGTAAGTATATGAGATGGGGTTTCCGGACACAGCGGATGTAATGGTATTTGTTTTTATTTCACGCGAGATTAAGTTGGTTGCAGAAAAACCTATACGTACAGGTCCATAAAACCACAGAGCCCCTGCATCCATATTGAAAATCGTTTCACCTGTACCATTGTCTCGAAGATCTTTGATATCGTAACTATTTAAACTAGCTTCATAAACATAGGTATAAACGCGTTGTAACTTTGGTGTTACGCCAAAAGCAATATGTTGACCGAGGAAGGTTTGATATTTTGCTAAAGTAATACCTAATTCGGTAACACCAACAGAGACGGCATTTACAGAGCTTTTCTTTGCCCGATCTAGCTGACATGAAAAATCTGATTCCGTACATACAGTGTTATCAATAATCGGTGAAACAAAAGATTCAGTGTAGGCTTTACCAAAAACGTTGGCTGAAATAAATTGGTTAGGAATAGCAAAGGCTACTACACCGCCAAGTTCAGCATTCAACACATCGCCTTGCATTGCGGTTAGGCTTTTATTAAGTTCACCAAGATTACTTTCAGAGCCTCGCTTAATGATTTCGGAGACTGTATCTAAATCGGTAATCAGATCATTAGGATCGTTATAAGACAAGCCTATGCTTGGTAAAATCATCCCCACATCGTCGTTACGACGATAGATAGCTACCAGAGCTGGGTTGTAAAAAGGGCCTGTAAGAAAGTTTCCCGAAACTACCCCTACGCCCCCCATTGCATCACCACGTGCTTCAACGGCATAGTTTGCACTGAAAACTAATGGCGATATTAAAACCAATGAAAAACCAACAGAAAGAGAGAATTTTGTCATAGTGATTAAGCCTGTCATCCTTTTTCTTTTATAGCGGCATATTGTCCAATATCTTCAACTATTCCTCTACATTAACATCGTAGGTTTTACTAATAACCTGCGATTGCTCAATAGTCAGTGGTCCTTGCCAACGTTGATGCATCATAGACACTGTGACAATGTAACGATCTGAAGGTAGCGATACATTCTCTAAATTGGTGGGATAATCAGATTCGTAACTTTCACTCCAAATCTGTTTATAGTTGCCATCCACATGGTCGAACACAGAAATAGATAATTTAGGCAATGGGCAATACGGGTTAAGCAACTGATTTTTCTGAATTTGCCACTCATCTTTTGATGTCCAACGCACAACTTGTTTAGCAATGGTGTCACCAAAAACAACCCAAGAGCTCCACGATTCTTGATCTGCTGCTGTAACATCAATCCGGTATAGTCCTGCACCAAGAGGGCTAGTTAAGTTGTAACGTTGAGCGTAGCTATAAATCCCAGACGATGTGACATTGTCACTACGATTGGTAAAAGAGCTGTCGGTTGAAACCACTTTATCAACCCACTTGGTTAAGCGAATATCAACAATTGGTACCTTGCTCTTGGTATCGATGGCGACTTGATAAGCATCCCGCCCTGGGCTTTGTACATCGACTCGTCTAATCGTTACAGATTGAATCCAATCAGGAAATGGCTTGTTATCAAGGCTTTTTCCACAGTCCACCGTTAAAGATTGAATCAGTAGATCATTCAAATGGTTTTTCAGGTTTTTATTTTTCTCAAGCTGCCACACTTCAACTAATGAGCTGAACATATTTTCCAGATCGTTATTCAATAAGTGTTGGTGCGCTTGAGTTAAGGGCGTGTTTTTTTCAAACCATCCCGTCGCATCAGCCAATGCAGGTGTACTTAATAGTACACCTAACAATAAGAACGTATTGGTTCCTGATATAGCCATGATTACGCTTTCATTTTGTAGCCAACACCACGTAATGTTTCAATTTCTAAGCCAGGTAATTTTTGGCGAAGCTGTAATACGTGAGTATCTACCGTTCGGGTAGTCGGGAAATGGTTGTAACCCCAGACATGGTCAAGTAGCTCATCACGAGTAAAAACTCGGCCTAAATTACTGGCTAAAAATAGCAAGAGATCAAACTCTGTACGCGTAAGCGTGATTGATTCACCGTTGAAGAAAACTTCACGAGTCGCTTTATCAATCGTTAAGTTAGCCGTGACTACTTTAGAATCATCTTGCCCATTGTCAGGTGAACGAAGCTGCGCACGAATACGGGCAAATAATTCAGCCTCTGCAAATGGCTTGGTTAAGTAATCATTTGCGCCAGCATCAAGCCCTGTTACTTTATCTTTAACGGTAACTAAAGCGGTGAGTAAAATGACAGGGATGTCTTTAAGTTTTTTCCAATCCATTAGATGTTGAACGGAATCACCATCAGGCAATTGACGATCAAGAATGACGAGATCAGCCTTGTCCCAATGCTGTTTCACATCGGCAATGGTTTCTGCATGTAAACAGTCATAACCGGCTTGCTCTAAACTGACCAATAGGCCATCGGCGAGGTTCTTATCATCTTCAACGAGAAGCAGTGTCTGTTTCACAAGGTATCTCCAAAATAAAAGTAGTTGGGGGACCTTCAAGCGACATTTTGCCGCCCATACGCCCCACCATCGATTCAACAATGGTCAAACCAAGGCCTAGTCCGCTTTTACTTACAAACGGTTTACGCAAATGTCGCCAATCACGATGTGTTAGCGAACCTTGGTCCGTCACTTTAAAGGTGACTGAGTTAGTTTGAGTGATCACTTCGAGAGTGACGGGTGCAACGCCGTATTTGACAGCATTACGCAATAAATTATCCACGCAGGTTCCTAACCAATACACATTCAGTTTGGCTGCGACATCTTGGTTCAGTTTTAAAGCGACATTGCCACTGAATTCTTCTTCAACTTTATATTGTAGCCACTCTTCAACTGAAGGAACCCAGTCAGAAGCTAAGGGTTTACTATCAGACTGTAAATAATCTTTACTGGCTTCGGCCAATTGGCGTAAACGTCTTGAGTCTTCACATAGACGACGAAACTCATCGTACAAAGATTCTGGCAAATGCTCAAACTCACGGCGAAATCCCTCAACAGTGAGTGACAGACTCGCGATCGGAGTACGTAATTCATGGGTCAAGATTTGCAAAATCAACATTCGGCTGCGCATTTCTTGACGCTTGGAATTCCAACGATAACCAGACCAACCCAGCACAAGGAGAATATTCGCGATGACCAGAATGATCATGCTCGTGCGCAAAAGATCAGAATGATCTTCCACATTCCAACAGATGTTCCCTCGTTGGATGAAGCACGTATTGTCAGTGGAGAATAAGCTATAGCTCAGCCCTGCCTTATTCGCATTGGTTAGCCAAACTTCTTCATTAAAAAGGTAGTAGATATCCCCTTTTCGCAACCACAATTCGCTACCAGAACCAAACATCGATGCACCTGCAATCAAGGCATTGATCGAGTCTTCGCTCATGTTCTGCAAATGGTAGAGCAATGAACCTTCGGGTGCATTGGGGCGCTCTTGTATGTGCATATAGGGTAGCAAGTTGGCAAATTGTGCTGGGTATTTCTCAGCATAACGAAAAGCGTAAGTACCTCCCCCCGGATGAATCAAACCGCTGCGAGCAAACCAACGAGGAGAAAGACTAGAACCTTTACACAGTGAACGGGTAAAAACCAATGGTTCCGTGATCAGCGGACTTAGTGGGAGTTTGCCTGTACAACCTTGTGATAGCTTATAAAGCAGTTGGATATCTTTAAGTGGATATTCCGATGTCTGCGGTAACATGCTGTCAGGCGTCAGTAAACGTGTTGGAAAATCGGTTTGAATTGAACGAATATCATAAGACGTCGTCGCTGAATTGTAGTCAAAGAGCGATACGAACAAATCGATGCGCTCAGGGAGCGAATCGGCATAAACGATGTTCGGCAATATGGCAAAGCACAAGCTTGCCAATGTTAAATTCAGCGCTTTGATCAAAGGATTACTTGGTTTCACTAGCATGCAAAAACTATAACGCATTATCCGGTAAAGAGATATTCAAGTGTTATATTGATGTCAATAATGGTAATGGCCAAAATAAAAATCCGCCTTCTTAGAAGGCGGTTTTAATATAAGCCCCCTAAAAGGGGGCCACGACGCTGTTAGTCTCTCAATAACTCTAACTGCTGCTCTTGCTCAAGCTCTTTTTTGTCTTGATGCCGTACATACCGTCTAATGATTTCTTCATTTACACCTACCGTATCCACAAAATAGCCTCGCGCCCAAAAATGATTTCCCCATAACTTTTTCCTGATATGTGGAAACTTGTTGAATAGCCTAATTGCACTCCTACCCTTTAAAACTCCCATCAACGTCGAAATCGATACTTTGGGCGGAATTATCGCAACTAAGTGGACATGTTCTGGCTGAACATTGAGTTCCAAAACTTCACAATCTTTCATATTACAAAGAATGTAGATCGAACGATTTAGCTCTTTGGCTACATTACCTTTTAAGATCTTAAAACGAAATTTTGGTGTCCAAACAATATGATATTTGCAACGCCAATAGACGTGTGATGAACTTCTGTAGTCGCCCATGTTATTTGAATCCTCTTACTTATGGTGAATAAGAGTTTGTCTTCTAACATGGGCGCATTTTCGGGCAAAAGCCCCTAGGGACATTCACCACCGCTAAAAGCGGTGGTTTAGGGATGACAACAAAGAAGCCAGCGTGATGCTGGCCTCTTCTTTTAATGGTGCTGATTTTAAAGTGCTTTAGCGATTGCGTCGACACTCTCTTTTGCATCACCAAACAGCATCATAGTGTTCTCTTTAAAGAACAATGGGTTTTGGACCCCCGCATAACCCGTATTCATTGAGCGTTTGAAAACGATAACATTTTTCGCATGCCACACTTCAAGCACTGGCATACCCGCGATTGGGCTGTTTGGATCTTCCAGTGCGGCAGGGTTTACCGTGTCATTGGCGCCGATGACTAGCACTGTATCGGTATCAGAGAAATCGTCATTGATTTCATCCATTTCCAATACGATGTCATAAGGCACTTTGGCTTCCGCTAACAACACATTCATATGGCCAGGTAAGCGTCCAGCAACAGGATGGATGCCAAAGCGAACCGTAACACCTTGTGCGCGCAGCTTTTCGGTAATTTCATACACGGGATATTGTGCTTGAGCCACCGCCATGCCATATCCTGGAGTAATGATCACAGACTTCGAATTTTTAAGCATTTCTGCGACTTCTTCAGCACTGGTTTCACGATGTTCACCTTGTTCTTCATCGCTGCTGATCACCACTTCTTGACCGAAACCACCTGCAATAACACTGATAAATGAGCGGTTCATTGCTTTACACATGATGTAAGAAAGAATCGCACCTGATGAACCCACTAATGCACCAGTCACAATCAATAGATCGTTAGCCAACATGAAACCGGCTGCTGCTGCTGCCCAACCAGAATAGGAGTTAAGCATCGAAACGACCACTGGCATATCAGCACCACCAATAGAAGCTACAAGATGATAACCAAAAGCAAAGGCAATCAGCGTCATCATAATCAACGCAAACAGGCTACCATCGACATTCACAAAGTGGATGAGTAATAGACCTGAAATAACAAGTGCTGCCAAGTTTAGCTTATGTTTGTGTGGAAGATTTAATGGCGTCGATTTAATGATGCCGCGTAGCTTGCCGAAAGCAACTATCGATCCTGTGAAAGTGACAGCACCGATAAAAATGCCTAAAAACACTTCAACTAAGTGGATGACATGCTCTGCGTGCGTTGCCGCCTCAGGAGCATCAATATAGCTGTTGAAACCTACCAATACGGCAGCCATACCCACAAAACTGTGCAGTATAGCGACCAACTCTGGCATTTCGGTCATTTCAACTTTCTTTGCATAGTGGATACCAATACCACCACCAATCACCATCGCCAATAATACCCAAGCCACGCCTTGTGCACTTGGACTAAAAATGGTTGCCAGTAAAGCAATAGCCATACCGGCTATACCATAATAGTTCCCCATACGAGCTGACTCTTGTTTCGATAAACCCGCCAAACTCATGATGAAAAACACAGCAGCAACAATGTACGCTGCTTGTACCAATCCTGCAGACATTGCGTACTCCTTTAGTGTTTACGGAACATTTCAAGCATACGTTTAGTGACAGTAAAGCCACCAAAAATGTTAATGCTTGCAATCAAAATAGCGATACAGGCAAGGAAAGTAACAATGCCACTCCCCTGTCCAATTTGCAGTAAGGCTCCCACCACAATAATCCCAGAGATCGCGTTAGTAACAGACATCAAAGGCGTATGCAGTGCATGGGTCACATTCCATACCACGTAGTAACCCACCACACAGGCAAGCACAAAAACTGTGAAGTGACCGAGGAAAGCCGCGGGCGCAACAGAAGCAACCCAAGCGAATACTCCAACACCAATGGCAAGACCTGCGAGTTTTTTGACTGGAGAAGTTGGCTCTTGCTCTTTTTTCTGCACTTTGGCAGGTTGAGCTTTCACTTTTTGTTGTGGCTGCGCTGAAACTTGAATCGGCGGAGCCGGCCAAGTCACTTCACCCTCTTTAATAACGGTCACACCGCGCAATACCACATCTTCGAAGTTAATATCGATGTTGCCATCTTTTTCTTTACTCAACAGTTTGAGTAAATTCACTAAGTTAGTGGCATACAATTGTGAAGATTGCGTCGGAAGTCGGCCAACCATATCGGTATAACCAATCACTTTCACACCATTTGCAGTGGTGATGACTTGGTCTTTGACTGTGTATTCACAGTTACCGCCGTTTGCAGCCGCCAGATCCACAATTACACTACCCGCTTTCATACTGTCTACCATTTCTTTGGTGATCAGTTTCGGCGCTGGTTTGCCAGGGATCAAAGCCGTCGTAATAATGATATCGACATCTTTCGCTTGTGCAGCATAAAGCTCAGCCGCTTTACGATTAAATTCGTCCGACATCTCTTTTGCGTAGCCATCACCGGACCCTGCCGTTTCTTGAAAATTCACTTCCAGAAACTCAGCGCCCATAGATTGAACCTGCTCTTTCACTTCGGGACGAACGTCAAAAGCACGCACAATTGCGCCCAAGCTTCCTGCAGCACCAATCGCGGCCAAACCTGCAACGCCAGCACCAGCAACAAAAACTTTCGCTGGCGGCACCTTGCCTGCAGCAGTAATTTGGCCTGTGAAAAATCGGCCAAATTCATGGGCGGCTTCAACAACCGCACGATAACCGGCGATGTTGGCCATGGAAGAGAGCGCATCCAAAGCTTGTGCGCGAGAGATACGAGGAACCGCATCCATAGCGAGAACGTTGATCTTTTTGCTTGCCAGTTTTTCCATCAAAGCTGGATTTTGTGCTGGCCATATAAAGCTGATTAACGTTGTTCCTTCTTGGAGAAGAACAATTTCTTCCTCCAATGGTGCATTGACTTTGAGGATAAGTGGGCAAGCCCAAGTCTCTTCGCTTGAGACTATTTTAGCGCCTGCTGCGGTATAAGCTGCATCATCGAAGCTGGCAAGCACACCAGCTTTAGATTCGATACAAACCTCAAACCCTAATTTTATTAGCTGTTCAACCGAAGACGGTGAGGCAGCCACCCGCGTTTCTCCTGCGAGTCGTTCTCTTGGTACACCAATTTGCATAGCGGTTCCTTGACTATTGGCACAATGATTAACTGTTTTTATCGGACGATGACATGAACTGCAAGTTGTTTGTAATTCAATTACGAAGCTTGGTTACTTTTAATGTCAGGTAGAGGCTGATTGTGTGAAGTCTGTTAGATAATTACAACGGTTTTCATACAAAGCAGAGGTCGAACCAGTGATGGTAAGGTTCCATAAAAACAGTGAGTTACATGATGTCAGTATTTGAAAAGTCACTTAGCATAGCCTCATGAGCATGAGGCATTCATGATTTCTATCAATATCTAGGTTGGTTACGAAAAAATCTGCCCAGACATTTGATCAATAAAGAGCTGAGCTTTTTTAAGCATAAGCTCTTCCGCATCGGTTTTGTTTGACAGCAAATCTGACCGAATAAAGCGGTGGGTTTTCAGTTCTCCATTGATTTCTTGAGTGATTCGACCAGCTATACGAAACTGGCCGTTTTCCGCTATGGGCTCTCGATAAATCATGAATCCTTTGTACTCGAATGGTTGAACCTCAGGTAATTCTTGCGGTTTGGCTTTCCCAAAAAGGCGTGAAAATAATCCCACGTTGTCATATTCCTTATTCTTATTGATTGTGCTGAACTTTATTAACGATTGGCGTTTCAAACCACTCTAATTCGGCATCGTCATCGAAGCGAGCATGAGTAAAAATCACCGGTACGTCGTAATCTCGATTCTGACGCCGATCATTAACTATCATGGATTCAGCGGCTTGAACAGCGATCAATGCATGATCTTTAAGGATTACCAGTTTGGTTTCAGGCAGTGCAGAGAGAAAATCAATATCGTGACGAATGTAGATGGGTCTTAATTGACATAACGCCAAACAAGCTAAGTCAGCTAATTGATCCTGACCGTAAACATCTGAATACTCTGGTAGCCCAAGAACTTGACCGACTAACGTTTCCATATAGTTGTGAACATCTTCACTCAATTGCATTTTTATCTCTCCGATATGACAGCCAAAAGCCTGCGCGCTCGAAATCTAGCATAGCTCTTACCGCTAGTTTTTGCGGTACTGAGATTACTGTAGACGAATTTACAGTGGTTTATCTTTAATCAAGCGCACGCTTGTCACAATAAACTTACGCTATTAGCACTGTTTTCATCACTGAAGTTTAGTAAAAAGCTTGGAAAATCATGAAATCAAAGTATGCTTGGTAACAGTTTTTTAATCGTAGAATTATCATTAATTCAATGTAGAACCTCAGGAATTCATGTCTTCTAGCTTTGTTACTTCACCTTGGTTCCGTTTCGGTTTCCCTCTATTGCTATTGGCCGCAATCTGGTTAGGCATGGATAATGTGGTGTTGGTAATAAAGTCGAATCTTGGTATGGCACTGAATCTGCCATATATCCTTTTCACCGTCTCATTAATCGTCGCGCATATTTTTAAGCAAAGTCGGATTGCTATGGTGGCGATGACTATGCTGCTGGCTTATGTGTTGATTCAAGTTCGTTTACAAATCCCTCTCACAGAAAGTTCAACCATGCTTGAGCTGATTATGCTGAGCCTATTGCTGCCCGTCGCCTGCTTCTTGCCTTATGCCTATAAAAACTCAGGCTTATTTAGTCGCTCATTTTTCAGCTATCTCGCGGTTCTGCTCTTGTTTGCTTTTTGGGCCTGGTTAACTCAATTGCATATTGGTGAGACCGAACATTCAAGCCTTACTGAAAACATTTTTTTTGTCGTCCCACAAATTTCCCGATTACCACTGATTGTTGTCGCTTACCTAGTCGCTTTAGTTGGCATTGCAGCAATATCAGTTTTAACTCGTAACCAAATCCTCGATGTAGTTGTATACAGCGCTATTCTACTGGCGATGAATGCTTTCGTGTTGTTCCACATTGCTTACATTTCCACAACCATGTTTTCTCTGTCTGGCTTGATGATATTAATTTACCTAATTTCAGCGGGTCATGAAATGGCGTTCAACGATCCATTGACCCAAATTCCTGGTCGACAAGCCTTGGATCAGGATCTCAAACATATTGGTAGAAAATTCACCGTTGCGATGCTGGATGTTGACCATTTTAAAAAGTTTAATGATACCTATGGTCATGATACCGGTGATGATGTTTTAAAGCTTGTGGCAACTCGCTTACGCCAGATTGGAGGTAAAGCCCGGGTTTACCGTTACGGTGGGGAAGAGTTTTCGATTATCTACAAAGGCAAGGTAGCAAACGAGGTTCTTACCTTTATCGAGGACTTACGCCAAGATATTGAATCTTATGAATTAGTTATCCGAAACACCACAAAGCGCCCTAAAAATGATGACGAAGGTGCTAAGAAGCGGTCACGAAAATCAAATAGTGACATCGTAACAATTACCATTAGCATTGGTGTCTGTGATTCCAGTCTGCACCGAAATCCCCATGAAGCATTAAAAGCCGCTGATAGTGCACTCTACAACGCCAAACAAGCCGGCCGAAATTGCGTTAAATTGGCCAGTTAGTCTTGGTTAAAGAACAGAACAATACTGCCCCTTTGAAGGCACTACCATAGTTAAACGTTAATCCTAAACCAATATTATCAACCAGCTTCATTGCAAAGGGAGGAGTCATTAGCCACCCCAGACTTACTTCATAATAGTTTGGTGTTCCAAGGGGTTCTTGCGGTGTACTTCCCAAATCAACTCGTTTAATGCTGCCATAGATAGATTGCACCGAACGTCCGAGCTGCGTGAAATCATAAACACCAGTTAACGTATTCGCGACATACCACCCTTCCGGGTTGCCAATATCGCCATTGTTGGCTTTCCCCCAACCATACCCACCAAAATAGTGCCACGCAGAAGACGCTTTCCAATGTCCCCAGCTTTTCTCTTCCTCATATTGAATCTTTAGATTGGCTTCCATCAGATTTGCCCACGCATAAGTGTTCAGCAATATCCCATCGAAAGGTGAAAAAAGCGCTTTAAACTGTGGATTGTTGTAAGTCACACTATTTTGGTAGTAAAGCAAATGAGTGCCAACGGCGGGAGTAAGGGTCCAATTTTCAGTTAAGCGGTACTGGTAGCGATAAAACATCGCTCCCCCTAAAACCGATTGGCGATAACGCTCCGTGTCTCCCGAGCTTAGATTGGAAAGACTTATTTGATCGTCGGTCACCGAAGCGGAAAGTCGGAAGAATAGTTGATGTTGGTGATACGCATCTTCGTCACTTAATGAAAGCGTGATCGGCAAAGTACTCGATTTGTATTTCTTACGGTTTTCAATCGATTCAGCAGTACCCAAGTTATCATTATCAGTTTTAAACCAATCGTTAGGATCAAAATTGTTAAACCCTGCAGTAAATACGTCACTATCCGATAAAACGACGCTTGACGAAAATGCTTGCTCAAGCTGATCTTGAATAAAATCATAGCTTTCAGCTGCAGCTGGAACTGACATAGCAAGAAAACATCCACAGCTCAATCGTAATGACAACTTCATCAATTTTGATACCTACCTCACGTACTGATTGCAGATAATAGTCGACTTAATACTCTTAAGGTACTGTTCTGGTGGAATTATTCTATTGAGGCCTGTAATCCAGCGCCATCACTGCGAGGATCGGTGGCTACGTCGACCTCTCCCGTAGGATGTAAAACAATTGCCCCAGCGTGTCCCATCATTTCATTCTTTTCTGACACAGAATGAATGGCATGTCCCCTCGAAGACAAAATAGGTTTCAGCTCATCGGCTAATAAGCTTTCCATTCGTAGTTGAGTCGAGCTATCTCCCCATGTTCTTCCTAGTAACCACCGTGGTTTAGCAATCGACTCCTGAAGAGTCTGGTTTTGATATAGATAACGGCTCATTAAACAGGCTTGTGTCTGGGGCTGCCCGTCGCCACCCATTGTACCGTAAACCATTCTGCGGCCATCATTGAGCTGTGCATAGGCCGGATTAAGTGTATGGAATGGTTTCTTATTCGGCGCAAGACAATTCAGATTGTTAGGATCTAATGAAAAACTTTGGCTACGAATGTTCCAAAGAATCCCGCTAGAAGGCAGTAATACACCACAACCAAACTCCCAATAAATACTCTGAATAAAACTGACCATCGTACCGTACTTATCTACAGCCCCCATCCATACCGTATCACCTGTTTGAGTTTCTTTTGGCCAATGCGTTGCTTGATGTAACTGAATTTTTTGTGTCAGGGCATCGATTTCAGAGCAAGCGAGATACTCTTGTAAAGCCGTTGGTAACCCTTTTTGATCGGTTATCGCATGATTGCGCACATCGAAGGCAATCTTCGTTGCTTCAACCAGAATATGTACATGATCGGCTACCGATGTCGCTCGATGCACTAGGCGGTCATACATACCCAAAATAAGTAGTGAAGCTAACCCTTGAGTTGGTGCTCCAAGGTTATATAGTTGACCATGTGATATTTGGCAGGTTAAGGGGGTACCAATCTGTGCACGATGCTGGGAAAAATCGGTGAGTTTAAGTGGACTTCCTGCAGTATTTAGCTCTTGCGCGATTTGTTTCGCTAGATCACCACGATAGAAACTCTCAAGGCCATCTTTCACTAAATGCGAAAGTGTTGCCGCCAATGATCTTTGCGTGACAATGTCACCTACAGTCAGAGGCTGTCGATTGGGCTTTAAATAGACATTGGCAAAATCATCTAATTCAGCCAACCTTGCCAACGTTTTTTGGCTTGCAGCAGCAAGACTCGGAGTCACTCTAATCCCCTCATCTGCGGCTAAAATTGCCGGACGAAGAAGATCACCAAGGCTGATCCCAGAAGAGGATTGTTCTAACGCCATCTGCCAACCCGACAATGTACCCGCCATAGTGAGAGCGGCAGCCCCACCTTGTTGTGGTAAACCATTTACAAGATTGTAATCACTCGGTGACAGGCTATGGGCAGAAGCACCACAAGCATCAATGGAGAATGGCGGCTTATTTTTAGGGGCAATCAGCCAAAAACCATCACCACCAATACTGTTCATATGTGGATATTGCACTGCAATCATTGCGGCAGCTGCAACCATAGCTTCACAGGCGGTACCGCCTTGACGGAGAATCTTTAAACCGACATCACTGGCTTTAAAATGTGGGGCAGTAAAAGCGACATTTGCCATTGTTCACCTCGTAAAAATGTTTACGAGAACACGTTAAATGTTTTGCATTAACTGGGCTATTGTACGTTGGTAGAACAGAGGGATATAACGCTAGGACTTGGAGCGGGCAGCGGGAATCGAACCCGCATCATCAGCTTGGAAGGCTGAGGTAATAGCCATTATACGATGCCCGCGCACCGAAGAGACGCTGCTAATATGCCACACTCACACGAAAAGAAAACCTCTTTTTAATCATTTGCATGCTGTTTGATTACGATGTGAGCAAACAGTCGAAAATAGAGTATTAATCCAGCAAAATTAGACTAACTCACGGAACACCACTTGGTTCTTCCCTTTATGCTTTCCTTCGTACATCAAACTATCTGCTGCATGGAGAGTAAATGGATTTTCAGGTGATGGATAAAATGCACAACCGATGCTCACGGTTAAAGAAACAAACTCAGTGGTAGAGACCACCAACTTTTTCTCCGCAATCCGTTGGCGAATTCGTTCAGCCAATTGAAGTGATTCCGCCGCACTTTTTGCACGAATCAAAATGGCAAACTCCTCTCCTCCGATTCTGGCAAATTGCATTTCAGAGGGAAGGATTTCACGCACACAGGCCGCCACAAGGCAAATCGCTTTATCACCAATACCGTGGCCGTAGGAATCATTGATCGTCTTAAAATCATCAATATCAAACACCATCAACGTTAAGCTTCCTGACTCTTGTTGTGTTTTACGTAATTGACTAAAAAAGAAGTGGCGGTTGTGAATCCCAGTTAAACTGTCTGTTTGCGCTAAATGGGTAAGTTTTTGATTTGCATCTTCTAACTGTTGAGTTCGTAAACGAACAGTTCGGCGTAGTTGAATCGTGTAAAATAGAGCCGCTATAACGATGCTTGCAGCGAGAGCTGGGATCAAATAACGGGGATAGACGGTTTCAATATGAACCCAACGACTCAAAATGCGGTTTTTCTCTTCTGTTGTCAGTTTATTGAAGCCTTGATTGATTTCTTTAAGTAACTTTTCATTGCCTTTTTGTACCGCTGGACGCAATAGCTCTGAATATAGAAATTGTGCGGGCGTAAACTCTTTCGCTCCTTTCTCAATCACAATATAAAAATTGGCCACTTGTGAGTCTGCAATAAAGGCATCCAGTTCTCCTCTTTGCACCGCTTGCATCATAAGATCATTGTCGAGGTATTCAATCAAGGTGAGCTCAGGAAAGCGCCGTTGAGCAAATTCCTGTTCAAATCCACCTTTTACCACCCCCACCGAAACATCCAGCTGGCCAGCAAGTAATTCACTGAGTTTCTCACCCAATAAGCTTTGATGTACAAACAGGTCAGTATCCAATTCCAGCAACGGCATTCCAAAATCTAAATACTGTAAACGGACAGGTGAACGGACTAATCCGGCATGGATATCCGCTTGCCCTGATTTCACGGCCTGTAATGATTCCCCCCAGTCCATCAGTTTAAACTCAATATTGACCTTATTCGCTTGACCATACGCGAGCCAATAGTCGATCAAAATTCCTGACGGTTTTCCTTGATCGTCAAGGTATGAATACGGCTTCCACGCTTTGGAGTTCGTGATGATAAGCGTCTGCCTTTCATCCGCCATGCCAGCCGAAGACGCGATGAGGCTGCACAGCACAATGAGAAAAAATCGATGTGAAAAGCGATGCTTCATTCGCATAATATCCTTGATAAGCCTCATTAATTTACAATATGAGGGACGCGTATTTCATGAATGCAGGTACTAGGAAGTATGGCGGTGAGTGGGGTTGAATACAAACCGAATAGATCATTTGATTGAAAAGATATTTACTACTTAGGAATTACCCACTCACTACCGTTTATGCTCGTGGGTAATACTGATCTTATTCGCGCGATCACGCCAATAGGCTTGAGATGGGCGAGTTAAGTATTGTTTGCTTGGATATAAGCGTTCAGCTCTTGATTACTCACTACGGTAAGCAGTTCGTCATCAAGGTAGAAAGCGACATCATTTTGCCCTTTCTCTCCACGTAAGACTTTGCGTGAACCATCAACGTAAGTCACTTCCATTTGCAGAGTTTCTTCATCGAGCTGTTGCATTGTCGCCTTTTCAATGGGGAGTACATTGGTTTGTAAAGGTGCTTCCGTCAGTGAGCGATCTAGCTGACCATTAACTTTAATAATGGCATTTGCCGGCATATCGACCACAGCTGGCGATTTTCCTGAAATCGGGTTTTTACCTGTCCAAAATTCAATCGAGTTGAAAATAAACAAATCAGCCGTACTGGTTAAACCATACACTGGTGAAAGTAGTAAGAACAAGCCTTCTCGTGCATAGCGGTTGTCGACAACTTCTAAGTTGAACTTATTCACTAAGCCTGTTGCAGCCATTTGCCCCATACAACCCGTTAATGAGGTTACACCTAGGCTGGCAACCAATGTCATTTTTAATACTTGCGGTTTCATACTATCTCTATACATATGGAAAGGGCGGCGATAATAGAGATTTTTTAGGGTTTAGGAAGAGGTTAAAAATCAAATTAACCCTATTTTTACCAAGCTCTTTGAGTACGCGAAAACCGATATCGCACAGTGATAGTTTGGCACAACACAGTAACATTCATACTGCTAATGGGTGACCACAATCAATACGACGATTGATTGCTTGCTGTGAGATAAAGGTACTTTTTTATCCAGACACACAACAGTCTAGAAACGCCCAAAAAATATTTTTTGCCGACCTAAAAAAAGTGATTCCAATCACAAGTGTATTGGATATAATCCGCGCGCTTTGCCAAAAACGTTGAATTTTGCAAAGTTATTTTGAACAAATACCCTAGTAAATGGGGTTGTCTATCCTAATTTTTATTGAGTATCACAAATAATGAGCAAGATTGATAAAGCTATGCGCATTCTGCTGGCGGGTTTCTGTATCAACCTTTGTCTTGGCATTCTTTATGCCTGGAGCGTATTTAACAAAGCCCTAGTAACCGACTTTGGTTGGAGTGCAGCTGATGCGTCTTCACCTTATGCTATTGCGACCATCGCTTTTTCTGTCTGTCTTTTAGTTGCGGGCATTTTACAAGATCGTATGGGGCCTCGTAATATCCTGATCCTAGGCACAACATTGACAGGCCTTGGCATGATTGCCTCTGGTTTTGCATCTTCTGTGCTGATGCTCAACATCACTTTTGGAGTGATCACTGGGGCAGGTATCGGCTTTGGTTATGCTTGCCTATCACCTTCGGCGATGAAATGGTTCCACCCAAGTAAAAAAGGGATGGTTAACGGTCTGATTGCTGCGGGTTTTGGTTTAGCTGCCATTTATCTTGCGCCGCTAACGTCTACATTGATCACTCACCTTGGCATCCAAACCAGTTTTATGATCTTGGGTGTCGGTGTATTAGTGATTGCCGTTCCTCTGGCTTGCACAATCAATAATCCGCCAACGGGTTATATTCCGGCCGAACCAACACTAAAAGCAGGTCAAGAAGCTAAGGTTGTCGCTAAAGCGGCAAATCTAAGCTGGAAAGCGATGCTGAAAACACCACAATTTTATGCGCTGTGGTTAATGTATGCCCTAGCCGCTTCTGTTGGCCTAATGATCATCGGGAACATCACCAATATCGCCAGCGTTCAGGCCAATCTGCCTAATGCCGTTTACCTTGCTTCTATCTTAGCGATTTTTAACTCTGGTGGCCGTATTGCAGCGGGTATCCTGTCCGATAAGATTGGTGGTGTACGTACTCTTCTTCTCGCGTTCTTACTACAAGGCGTGAATATGGTGCTGTTTGCCTCATTCGACTCTGAGTTTACCTTGATCATTGGTACTGCGATTGCGGCCATTGGCTATGGTACTTTGTTGGCCGTTTTTCCATCGATCACCGCAGAATTCTATGGTCTGAAAAACTACGGCACTAACTATGGTGTACTTTATACCTCATGGGGTATTGGTGGCGCGATTGGTGCAGCCGTTGTCGGCTACTCAATGACTCACGGTGGCGGTTATACACTCGCTTACACCATTTCTGCCGGTATGATGGCTGTATGTATTGTGCTTGCGTTGATCACTAAGCCGATGTCTGCGGAAAAAGTAGCACAGTTACAAACCGCATAACCTGAAATTCTCTTGTTGTTCAGAGCCTGACCTAGTCAGGCTCTTTTTTATCTGCTTTCTCTTAGTAGAGAAAGCCGCAAGTTGGACATTTCCCCTCTTCCTTTGCTTTAATTCACTCATTCTCATTTTTCGTTTAGTGAACATGAACTCTAAATCCTCTCTCCTTCTGCTATTCGTGACTCTATTTTCCGGGTGTGCTATGTACGCAGGCATCAATTATGACCAATTGTTTGGTACAGAGCATGTCCGCAACCGGCAGGTGCCTCTGCAATCAAATCAAGCACAATATTTCATGAAGGAAGTGAAACCGATCATTGATAATCGCTGTGTTGTTTGCCATGCCTGTTACGATGCCCCTTGTCAGTTAAAAATGACCTCGGTTGACGGAATTGATCGCGGAGCGAGTAAAGCATTGGTTTATCAAGGCACTCGTCTGACTGCAGCCACGCCGACTCGTCTTTATGAAGATGCACAATTTACTCAACAATGGCGTGAGGCAGGTTTTCATCCCGTATTGAATGAACGAGACCAAATACAACAAGCCAACCTTGATGCGGGTGTTATGGCTCGTTTATTGATGCAAAAAGAGCGCCACCCATTACCTAAACAAGATCAATTGACGGGATTTGATTTTTCGATCGATCGTGAACAAACCTGTCCAACGATCAATGAGATGGCGCAATATGAAAAAAACAACCCAAACTGGGGAATGCCTTTTGGCATGCCGAACTTATCCGCAAATGAATACGCAACGCTTCTCTCTTGGCTAGAACAAGGTGCGGTCATGAATCAGCCTTTGCCGCTTTCACAACAAGAACAAACCTTAGTGGATGAATATGAAGCTCTGCTGAATTTCAGTGCACGTAAAAATCAGCTCACTGCACGTTATATCTATGAGCACTTATTTCTCTCACATCTCTATTTTTCAGACATCGCCGTAGAACGCCCGCGTTTCTTTAAATTGGTTCGCTCAGCGACACCACCCAGTGAGCCTGTGAAGCGGATTGCGACTCGCCGTCCTTATGATGATCCAAAGGTTGAGCGTGTTTACTATCGCCTGATCCCAGAGCAAGAAACGATTGTGGATAAAACACACATGCCTTTTGCCCTCAATCAACAACGCATAGCAAACTGGAAAACATGGTTTATTGATGCCGACTACCACGTTGCACAGTTACCAAGTTACACCCCAGAGATTGCAGCAAACCCAATGTCTGCATTTATTGATTTACCCGTGAAAGCACGTTTCAAGTTCTTACTAGATAATGCCCAGAACACCGTGATGGCGTTTATTAAAGGGCCAGTTTGTCGGGGGCAGCTTGCCTTAAACGTCATAAATGACCGATTCTGGGTCTTTTTCCTTGATCCAGATAAAGCCGATCTGCCTGAGGTCAACGAGTTTTATCGCTCACAAGTTGATAACTTAAAACTGCCCGCGGAACAAGAGAATACCGCCCTTCCTTTGAGTAATTGGGTGCGCTATTCGTTACAACAAAGCCGTTACCTTGAAGCTAAATCGGCATTCATTAATCAATGGTTTAAAAATGGAACACACCTTACCACGGATATTATTTGGGATGGTTCAGGGACTAACCCGAATGCGGCGCTAACCATTTTCCGCCACTTTGATAGTGCATCGGTAGTACAAGGTTTGGTTGGTGAGCCACCGAAAACCGCTTGGGTAATGGATTATGCCTTACTAGAGCGTATCCATTACCTACTTGTTGCCGGTTTTGATGTTTACGGCAATTTCGGGCATCAGCTTATTACGCGTATGTTTATGGACTTTCTGCGTATGGAAGGTGAGAGTAATTTTGTTGCGCTCCTACCTCGTGCTATGCGTCATCAAGAGTTATCGAGTTGGTACCAAGACCAAAGCGTACAGTTTTCAGCGTTCTTGCAACGCAACGTCAAACCTTTTGACCAACCCACTAGCGTCCACTATGTTAGCGACAACCCGAAACTGGAGTTATTTACAAAACTTCGTGCTCAGGTACAACCTGTGCTGAATCAACGCTACACCGTTACTCAGACAGGTTTGAAAGCCGAAAATGAATTTGTACTACGCCAGATCGATCATCTACGTGGGGAAGGTTTACTGCCTATCCCGCAATTGATGATGCTAATGGTTGAAAATGAGCATGGTCAGTCGCAGCTGTTTACGCTTATCCATAACAATGCACACACCAATATTTCCAGCTTATTCGATGAGCACAATAATCGTGATCCCAAAAACGATGATTTAACCTTAGTACGAGGTGTTGTGGGCAGTTATCCTTCGGCGTATTTGAAGCTGAAAGAAAATCAAATTCCAGAGCTTTATCAGCACCTTGCCCAGATGAAGACCGAGCAAGACTATATTGCATTACTGGATCGTTTTGCCATTCGCCGCAGTTCCCCCGAATTTTGGGCATTTAGCGATGAAGTCCATCAATGGTACCGCCAAGACCAACCCATTGAATTTGGCTTGCTCGATTACAACCGTTTCGAAAATCGTTAATTCATCCTTCCTATCCCCTTTAAGAAAAGTTCACTTAAAGGGGATCTTTTCTCAGCCTTAACTCGTACCTAGCAGTAACCATCGTTTTGTCGTCAAACTGACATAACAAACCCACATTGCTTTGGGCTAAACTTATTCTTGATGGGATAAAAATCCATCAACGCAATGTCCTAATGATTGACATGCAAGAGCCATCACAGGAGGTAGTCGATGAACATTCGTGATCGCATTGAAACCATTGAACAAGAAATTTATGTTGCTTGTTCTGAAGGTGATTTAGAAACTGTCACTCTGCTTGAACAGCAATTAGAACAGTTGCGCGGTAAGGTCACCAGCCATGAACCCTATGCACCAGAAGGTAGAGAATACTGGGATAGCGATTGGCGTTAATGACCCAATGATCATCTGTATTGAGCATGATGATTGGGGGGTCGACATAAGAGCCGAATCTAACGATTTGGCTCTTATCGCTTGACTCAAAAGCTAAGTGCCCAAGATTAATAGCGGTAGACTCAACAGTGTATCTCCCGTGGAAGCAAACCCGATGATGATTCCGATTAAGCCACACACCAACCCTAAATACCAAACAGTAGAAACTACCTGCGCATAACGGTTAAGCGGTAGCAAATGACTATGATGACGTTGACGCCACTCAAAAATGATATCGAGTGTCCCCATCAAGAGTAGGAATCCAAACAGGGTTAAGCCTAAGCGGTAGCTCAGTGCAATACCGCCGGCTATCGCCAGTACACAGACAATAAGACCCGCCTTGCTGTTCATTGAAAAACTCACGCTTTTCAACACATGACCACCATCTAGTGGTAATACTGGCAATAAGTTAAACAAATTCAAAAATGCGTTGAATACGGCAAGAGCAGCCCAAAACGGGGAATCGGTTACCCAGTACACTCCCACCAAAAGCAGTGAAAGCAAAAAACCAAAACAGGGTCCCATGATTGAGATAACGACATCTTGCCAACGGGTATTGATTTTCTCGTCACTGAGTGCCAAGCCACCGAAGAATGGGATCAGATATATTCCTTTGGTTTTCATACCAAAATACTTCATTGCTCGCACATGACCATATTCGTGAAAAACCAGGCAGCCGATCAACGCGAGGGCAAACTGAAATGAAAATAGCCATGAATATGCCGCAAGACTGGCGGAAGCCATCACCACCTTGATCATCTTGGCACTCTTGAGCGCTTTCATCGCCAACGAAGCCAATCCGACCACGCTCAATTTGCGTTCCACTTTTGGCGCTTCATGTGGCGTTTGGCGCTCAATGTCTTTTTCACTACGCACGCCTTGCGAAATAACGTCACCATTGAGCAACGTTTGGTAACGCAATTCAAACGGTTGCCAAGTCAATTGGATCGCAACACAACAATCCAGCGCAGTCTCCCCTTGCGTCAGTTGGAAATGATGCTGAATCTCTCCATCATTGCTCTCCTGAGCAGCACGCTGTGCTACCAGAATGTCATTCCAAAACAGTTGTTGCCATCCTGCCATCGACCCTTCTAGTCGTAATGGTTTGCCTAAATAATCAATGCGAAGCAGTTCCAAGTTTCAATCCGATGGTCGCTATAAAGATGCCGTATTATAACGAAAGCCTTGAAAAGAAGCAGAAATTTCCCATTTCCAGCTGCGCCTGTTGCTCAAGAAAATCTGTGATTTGGATGAATTTACCGATTATCCCTTTAAATCTTGAGCTTAAAATGGATAATACGCGCTTACATTTATTTACAAGGTGGGTACTTATGTCTACTGAAGCAACTTTACTTGAACGCTGTCAATCACAATGCGAGTTATGCGCTGCATCAGCTCCTCTTTCTCCTTTTGTGGTTGCTCCGCATGCCTTAGTCACTGTTGATCACGCTGTGATGCTGTGTGACACCTGTAAAGGACAAATCGAAAACCCAGAGACAGTGGATGTAAATCACTGGCGTTGTTTAAATGACAGCATGTGGAGCCAAGTGCAACCTGTTCAGGTTCAAGCATGGCGCCAACTCAAACGCCTTTCTGAAACAGAAACTTGGGCTCGTGATCTGCTAGATATGATGTATCTGGATGAAGACACTGCAAAGTGGGCTGAGATCGGTATGGATGATGATGCAGAAAAGCCACGTGACGTGAACGGTGTTGAACTGAAAAAAGGCGACGATGTTACTGTCATCAAAGATCTGCCAGTGAAAGGCTCAAGCATGGTGATCAAACAAGGTACCGCAGTTCGTGGTATCGCACTGACTGAAGATCCAAAGCATATTCAAGGTAAAGTCAACGGCCAGAGCATGTACATCATTGCTGAATACTGCCGTAAAAAATAATCGCGAATGAACCATTGAGTGTTCGAACGAGATGAATAAAGAAAAAGCGCTGTTGGCGCTTTTTCTTTATTTGCAGCATCAGGTGATGCCATCAACCAAAATTAAAAACAAAAAAGTCGGCAATTTGCCGACTTTTCAAATTCGATTTTTGTGTGCTTAACGGTACAAACCCACATCTTTTTGGATGTGTGCTGACATTTCAGCAGCGTAGTAATGACGTGGTTCATTATCTACAAACAAAATGTCAAACAGATGAGCAATCAATCCTTTGAAGTTAACCGTATAGGTTTTTTTATCCTTAGAGGTTGGGACAGTCATTGTTCCCATTTGCATTGCATGAGCCATGTTAGCCTCTCTTGAATCGGTCACTTACTTTGTTGATGTGAATATTAGTCAATCACTTGATGGTTAGAAAATGACTAATTTTACACATTCGAATAAGTTAAACTAATGAAACAAGGCGTTAACAAACGCCGGGTTAGATATGCAATCTCAAACCAAAAAGATCAAAAATCAAGCATTTTCATCGCATAATTATTTGAGCGCCATTTTCGCACTCAAATAATTTAACAAACCATTTACTGTATTTTTTTACTAAATGTTTCTCTCTTCTCACATGGGTAAATAAGGAGAGTGTGCTGTTTATTATAAATTTTTCCCGATGATGGCTTTACGTTGTCCTTTTTGACGAACTAATGAAGCAATCACCGCCACGCTCATCGTGATCAACAAAACACACAAGGAAACAGGAGTTGGTATTGCCCAAGGTGAACCAACTAACATCATCTTCACACCAATAAACATCATAATGAAAGCTAATGCTGGTTTAAGATAGAAAAATTTATCCATCATTCCCTGCAGCACAAAATACAGGGATCGCAAACCAAGTAGAGCAAATACGTTTGCTGCCAGAACCAAGAATGGCTCTTGTGTCACCGCAAAAATAGCGGGAATTGAGTCCAGTGCAAACATCACATCCATAAATGCGATAACACCAATTACGATAAACATAGGTGTGACCCACCAGCGGCCTTGCTGTTTGGTGATAAGCCTATTGTCTTGATACTCCTCTGTTACTCTAAACCAGCGACGAATCAATCGCTCAGGCAATGGATTGATAGCCTCTTCACCTTTATCTCGCGCTAATTGGATCCCTGTCCAAATCAGGAACAGAGCAAACACATATAAAATCCAATGGTATTGGCTGAGTAGCTGAGCCCCTACAGCAATCATGATGGCACGTAAAACCAAAGCACCAACCACTCCCCACAAGAGAGCACGCGGGCGCAAGTGCTCCGGCACGGAGTATTGATGAAAAATAATCGCAAAAACAAATAAGTTATCAACACTCAATGATTTTTCGAGCAAGTAACCAGTAATAAAGGAGAGGGTGGCTTTTTCTGCGCTGTAACTGCTGTGCGGTGCATACCATTGCCAACCGTAGTAAAGGCTTACGGCAAAAACAAATGCCAGAAGAAACCAGAAAAGACTCCAGATAGCCGCATTTTTGATCGTGACTTTTCCTCCACGGGTTTGCCACAAATCAACAGCCACAAGAGTTAAGGTAAGTAGGCCGAAGCCCAGATAAGTCATTGGGGACATATTTCCTCCGAAAACGGAAGATCTTAGGTAGTCGCCAAACCTCAAGACCCTCCGCATACCAATAAGCGCTGCAATAAATACAGCATTGAATGCGTTGGTCTCGTCGAAGCATTGAAGTTGGATTCAGAGCTTATATTTGCCGGTTGAGTCAATCTCAACGTGATGACGACAAATAAACCTAAGGCGACTACTCCCCAAAACAGCGCCATTTTATGCCTGTGCTAAAACGATGTCTATGAGCGGATGAAGAAAAAGGAGCCGTAGTAAAGGCTCCTTCTAGGTATGGCTGCCCAGTATCGAATTGCAGCAGACGCGGTAACTAAATACTGGTATATCTAAACACCGGCGAAAGGTAATAGATAAATGAGAGCTGACCATACGCCAACCCAAGCCACCACTACTAATGTATCGAACCAATCTTGACTTAACATGTTCTTCCCCTTTTGCTCGGCAGAATTGAGCAGAAACTAAACAGAACATAGCAAGCTATATGCCAATTATTGGTTCTCAATAATCTCGAATATGTTGATGTCCAATATCAATATTAATGATGGCATTCACAAAAATTATTGGAGTGTGTTGTGAGCAAGTCAGGACAATCAGAAAGCAGTTCAATAAATGCATCTGCCATGGAGATCTGCGTGACCATGCCCTCACCTTCCATTTCCAACAACGCATCATAACCTTCTTTGCCTTTCATGGTATAAGCCGAAGATGTACCGCAATATGAGCTATCAAAATCAACAGGTTGCCATTTTCCCTCTAAGCAAATCTGCAATTGTGTAATACGTTGACCAAGCGGCTTATGCGCCAGATATTGATAGCGCAATTGATGACAATACGGATAACTGCCCGATCCTGTCCCTTCTACCCCATTACTTAATGCATTGTTGATTGCCCCTTCGAGCGCACGAGCAATGACCCGCCCAGTGACTTGGTAAACACCGATCGGCACGGCAAAAGGCAAAAGTTTTCCTGCCACATCGGCAACCGAAATCGATCCCGGCAAAATAGACGTTCGTACACCGCCAGCATTATGAATCGCAAACTGAACGTCCAAACCTCGCTTATTGAGTGCATGTACAAATGCCTTAGCCACTAGCGGAGCTATTTCACTGCCTCCTGCAGTATCCGGAATTCGGATATGGCGCAGCGTGCGATCCGCCTGTGCAATGATCTGTTGCTGTAGCTGGCGAACTCTCGGAATGTATTTTTCCTGTAGCAGTTTGTGCAATACAGGATCTTTCTTACAGACCACGACATTAGGATGATTATCCACTTCATCGCGTGCTTGGCTGTAGTGCTCACTGATTTGTTCTTGGCTCATACTTGCATCAACAAACATGCGTCGTCCTAGCAATAGCTCGTTACGCCCCTCAAATCGTGTCACTTCTCCATCAGCAGCAAAATCAATTTGGCAATGACCGAGTGTGAGCGCATAAAAACCCGCCTGAACAATATAGGTGTTATTGATCTTCAAGCCATATTCGTCTTGGCTGCCAATGCCGAGTGCGGAGAAATCTCCCTGCAAGACATGGCTATGACCACCGACGATCACGCTGATCCCTGCGACTTGTTCTGCAAGCGCTATATCACCTTCATAACCAAGATGGCTCAGTAACACAATTTTATTGATACCTTGCCGATGAATGGCTGATACGGTGGCTTTGGCTGTAGCCACCGCGTTAACGAAAGGAGTATCACTGTCAGGGTTAGCAATATCGGCCATTTTATCAATCGAAAGGCCAAAGATTGCAATCTTCTCCCCTTTTGCCTCTTTTTCGATCCAGCGAGCATACCCTTGAGCTGCGTCAAAACTGTAAACTTTCGGATTGGTTGCCAGACGCAGTGATTTACTCTCGCGCTCATGTGAGAGATCCCAGTTCCCGGCTAATAATGGAAACTGGATACGCTGGGCAAACTGAGCAACCGGATAGTTTCCCATATCCAGTTCATGATTGCCGACCGCCATTGCATCCAATTTAAGGGCATTGAGCATGTCGGCATTGGCTTTACCTTTGAACAGCGAGAAATACAAGGTACCTTGAAAGCAATCACCCGCATGCAAAAACAGGAATTCTCGCTGAATACGATCTGCATCATCACGTAACTGTGCGACACGGGTTGCTATTCGAGCGAAGCCACCCGCACTGACAAACGGTTTTAGCGTATCCGCTTCATGTTCAAGCGTCAGTTGTAACGAGGTGGGTTCAAAGTAGGAATGGGTGTCATTAATGTGTGCCAACGTGATCGACGCTGGCTGATTTTTTCTTCTCATAGGCATACGTCTTCTCTCTTATCCACTCCTATCCTAGCTCGCCGATCATGACAGAATCGTGACTTTTATGAAACCTCTCTGAAATTTTAATGACTCATAATTACCCACATCACATTTTCTTTAGGTAGTTCATCACAAAAGTGTGACCTTTCATCGGAAAACCTAAGCTTAACACCCTGCTTATATTGGTTTTTTCCTTTATTCTTAAAGAACACTCACTTGAGCCTATTCTTTCACTCTGGTGAGCATTCTAAGGAGCAGCCTATGCATTTAGAGCGAATTGAAATCGCTGGCTTTCGTGGCATCCGCCGACTATCACTGACCTTTGATGAAATAACGACCCTTATTGGCGAAAACACTTGGGGTAAATCCTCGTTGTTAGATGCGTTATCTGTGGTTTTGCCTGCTGATGGTTCTCTTTACCAGTTTACGTTACAAGATTTTCACGTCGACTATTCGATTGCCGATCCTCAAACTCAGGATTTGCAGATTATCTTGATTTTTCAAGCCGCCGATCACTATGAGCCTAAAGCTGGCCGCTATAGAAAACTCAAACCCATTTGGCAAACCGATGAACAAGGCGCGCAAAAAATCATTTATCGCATCAGTGCTTCACGAGTTAAATACGATATCAACACCCAATTCGCCTTTTTAGATTTAGCTGGAAATCCATTACCACTCCATCACTCTGAAAAACTGGCGCAGGAATTGATGAGCTTACACCCCGTGATCCGTTTAAAAGACTCACGGCGTTTTGAGAAAAACATTCAAAATGGCAACGGTAAGAATGCACGAGTTGAAAAGCGGATCAGCAATACTTGGCGACGCCTCATGGCAACGCCTGGGCATGTCAATAAAGGGGAGATCCGTAGTAGTCTTAGCGCGATGAACTCGTTGGTAGAGCATTACTTCTCTTTCAAAAGCCAAACTCGTAAGAATCCGCGTCGTGAACGGGATAGCTTGCTTTATTCTGCCTCACCCAATGAAAAAACGCTCAGCCAAATTGTTCATGAAACAAAGAACAAACAAACCAAGCTGTTATTACTGGGGCTATTAAATGCTTACTTACAGGGTAAAGGCCCGAAAGAACTGAGACGCTGTGCACGACCGATTTTGATCATTGAAGATCCTGAAGGTCGCTTACACCCAACCCACCTTGCACGCGCTTGGAGCTTCCTCGATTTATTACCCATGCAGAAAATTTTAACCACCAACAGCGGAGATTTATTAGGCGCAGTGCCTTTACACTCGATCCGACGCTTGGTGAGAAAATCGGATCGCACCATTGCAACCCGAGTATCACAACGCAGTTTAAGTCGTGATGAATTACGTAAAATTGGGTTCCATATCCGCTTTCACCGTTCTGGAGCACTCTTCGCCCGTTGCTGGCTACTCGTTGAAGGTGAAACCGAAGTTTGGTTGTTTAATGAGTTGGCTCGTCAATGTGGCTATAACCTTGCAGCTGAAGGTGTCCAGATTGTTGAATTCGCCCAATCAGGACTGAAATCATTGATCAAAGTCGCTCGTGCATTTGGAATTGATTGGCATGTGGTCACCGATGGGGATCCTGCCGGTAAAAAATACTCAGCGACGGTACGCGGCTTATTGGGGCATGACCAAGAACGACATCGATTAACCGAATTACCGGATCGCGATATTGAACACTTTTTATATACGCATGGCTTTGAATATTTCTTTAAAGAACTGGCCAAAATCCCTCACGATCACCCGATTCCGGCCAAAAAAGTGGTTTCCAAAGTTCTGAAAAAACATGCCAAACCCGATCTCGCCTTGGCGATTGTTTCTCATTGCGAGATGAACGGGATGGAATGTATTCCCGTACTTTTACGCTGGACGCTAAAACGCGTCATCACCATGGCAAATGGCAACACTTAACATGACCCAGTCAGAGCCTAGGTTTATCGTGGTCCAATAACAAAAAAGCCACACCTTTAGGGTGTGGCGGTATCCAATCATTGATCGATACGAAAGATAATACCTTTATCAAGACTCAAACCGTTTTCCCTAACCTGTTGAAGTATCAAATTGTCGATATCATCTGGGGGATTTTACTTTTAACGAGGCGCCACTTCGGCCGCAACCTCAGTTTTTGCTGGTGCAGAGCAAGATTGATTCGACTTTTGGTATAACCAAAGCCCACTCGCTTTCATTAAATACCCAAACACACCGCCGAGCATCAAAGAAGGAACGACTAATTGCCAGTCGCCTTCCGCCGCAAAGGTTGCACAACAGCCAATAAAAGTTCCTGGGATATAAGCCAACCACGATTTTTGAGCTTGAATACACATGATGAAGGCCACGATTGCCGTCACAACGTAACCGATAATTTCAATACCAACCCACTGGCTAGCGTGAATAATGAGCATTGCCCAAAAAACACCACTAAGGTTCGTCAGCAAGCTTTGCCCGAGCCCTTTTAGTCCCTCTTTCGGTGATGCAAAATAACTCGTGCATCCTAAGAAGCCAGCCCAAGAGAGTAAGCCAAGGGAGACGGCAACCCACCCCCAAACCCCAGAAAGGATCCCAGTAGTCAATGCAATTGCAAACAGTGTGCTCATATCCGCCTCAAAAATACTGAACAAGTCCAGCGTTGGTGATTAAGGCGTCATGCTAACGGAATCCAGCATCGTATCAAGTGATACCTATCACAATAAAATGTATGAATGCATTGAATATACATTCATTTGGTGACGCAACCGATAAATCAACAGATTAAGGAAATATGATAGTGTCTATAAGACACTGGGTTTTCCTTTCATCATGCGCAACCCTTCACGTTTAATACACTCCGCTAGCGGGTTCTCTTCCATGTCTGCACGCCAGATAAATGAAAGCGTACGCTCCATATTGAGCTCAGGAACGTTCAATGCAACCAGTAATCCACTTTCGATAAAGCGTTCCACATCCAGATAAGGTAAACAAGTCAAATAAGGTCCATTCGCCACCAAGGTACGCAGCACAGGAACATGTTCATATTCACGCCATACATCTAGGTCTGCAATTAATGGGTGAATCACACTATCAAAAATATTGCGAGTACCTGCACCTTGTTCACGCAGCACCCATTTCGCCTGCTCAAGTTGAGCCAAACTGACCGATTCACGTTTAGCAAACGGATGATGAGCAGAAGCCACTATCGTTAAATGGTCGCGGCACCATACTTCTTGGTAGATGCGGTTATCATCACAACGTCCTTCAATAATGCCAAGGTCATATTTATAGTCGAGAACGCCTTCAATCACCCCTTTGGTACTCTTCACACCTAATGAAATGCGAATCTCTGGGAAGTCACTATCAATAATGCTGATAAGATCAGGCACTAAGTGTTCCGCGGGTGTTTGGCTTGCTCCTAAACGAATTTCCCCACTGAGCAGATGTTGATCATAAAACCCCATCTCAATCTGCTGTGCATCTTGTAGTAAGCGTTTTGCTTTGGGGCGAAGCCACATGCCCCAATGAGTTAATGCCATCTGTTTGCCTTGTCTCTCAAACAGAGGGCGCCCTAGCATTTTTTCCAACTGAGCTAAAGACATGCTAGTAGCGGATTGGGTGAGCGCCAGTTTATCCGCTGCCTGACTCACACTGCCACAATCGGCAACAGCATCAAATACCGCTAATTGCTTTAATGAATATCGCACTGCCTATCCTATTATTTTCATTGATCGTTTTGCTCGACATGAGCAAGCGGTTTCATTTTACGCCTCCCTTTCCCCTTATCAACATAATTGATGAGGTTTTTAAAAATTATCAATTTTACCTTTACCGGTACCTCCCCCTAACCTAAGGCCGTAGCAACGCATCAGGTGTTGTTTATTAAACGGAGGTAAACATGAAACTGAGTTTGGGGAGCGAATATGTCTGCAGCCTACTCTAAAAATCAAAACTGCTTTTCACCCACAGAAATGATGGCTGAAGCAGAGAAGTTTGCGCTGAGCAAAGCCAAAAAAACCAGCGGAATGATTTTAGGTCTTTCTGTTATGGCGGGGGCGTTTATCGGGCTAGCTTTTCTGTTTTATATCACTGTCACAACAGGCAGTGCCTCTGCCGGTTGGGGGTTAAGCCGCCTAGCGGGTGGTGTGGCATTCAGTATGGGGCTGATTTTGATCGTCATCTGTGGTGGCGAGTTGTTCACGAGCTCTGTGTTGTCCAGCATTTCATGGGCCAATCGCGAAATCAGTTTCGGCAAAATGTTGTCGATCTGGGGCAAGGTGTATGTCGGTAACTTTATCGGCGCCATTTTTCTCCTGCTGTTGGTTACTGCGGCCGGTCTTTACCAACTGGATAATGGCCAATGGGGGCTAAATGCACTGAATATCGCACAGCACAAACTGCACCATACCGTGGTACAAGCCTTTGCGTTGGGGGTCCTTTGTAACCTTTTAGTGTGTTTGGCCATTTGGCTGACCTTTAGTTCTGCCAATGCCATGACTAAGGCAGCCATGACCATCATGCCTGTCGCTATGTTTGTCTCCAGTGGTTTTGAACACTGCGTTGCCAACATGTTTATGGTGCCTCTGGGTATTGTTATTCAAAACTTCGCACCAGATAGCTTTTGGCAGCAAGTGGGGGTTTCAGCAAGCCAATACAGCGATTTAAATGTCACCCAATTTGTTACTGCCAATTTAATCCCTGTCACGCTAGGCAACATTGTCGGTGGTGCAGTTCTCGTGGGGCTAGCGAACTGGAGCATTTATCGTCGTCCACAGTTAAAAGCCGCAAATGTTACAACGATTACAGAAACTCAAGCACTTACGTCAGTCAAGGAAATTATTATGAAAAACACAATTACAGTAAAAGATATGATGAATACTCAACCTGTTACTCTCAGTGTTGATATGACAACGCCTGCCGCAATCGACACTCTACTCGACCATCATTTGTCTGCGGCTCCTGTTGTTGATGTTCAAGGCCGTTTGGTTGGTGTTCTATCTACTCATGATGTGATGGTGGATCTGTGGTGCCAAGACTACCTGCCAAGCAAAGATCAAAAAGTCGTCGATCTAATGTCACGTGATGTGATCGCCATTGATATTAATGACAAGTTGGTTGATGTAGCTGAATTTTTCTGTATCGATAAAGAGCAACTCTTCCCAACGACAAATATGGGCATTGCCACTCGCTTTAATTCACTCTCACTGGAAGAACGTGCAAAGAGCATGAAAGTCAACAAGCCTCATGTATTGCCTGTTCTGCAAGATGGTCAATTTGTCGGTGTATTGGAACGTAACGATGTACTTGCAGCACTTCGTCCTATCTACGGTGAACGTATGCAGATGGTCAAAGAGAAAGAGCTCGCTCGCGCTTAATCTTCTCCTCATTTTGGTTAGGAAATAAGTCGCTTAACCAAAAGCAAGCCCCCTAGTTTACTAGGGGGCTTTTTACTCATCTCACCTGAGCCATCAGTGAGTTAAGAGTAAAATAACTATTTTTGAACACCTTCTACGTACAATTCCATATCAACGTAGCTTGATGTCCCCATAACTTGAATACCGAAATCTTTCAATTCCAAACGCGTAGTACCCATGAAACCAGCACGTTGGCCACCCCAAGGGTCTTGCCCAGCACCAATAAACTCCGCATTAATCACGATGGGCTTAGTCTGGCCATGCAGTGTTAAGTCACCTTTGACATCCAGCTGACCATTTCCCTTGTCAACGACTTCGGTACTTTTAAAGGTTGCCGTGGTGTACTTAGAAGCATCAATAAAATCGGAACTACGAATGTGCTTATCACGTTCTGCATGGTTTGAATCCAAGCTTCTTGTATCCACATTTACCGTAACACTTGAACTCGTAATATTGGCTGGGTCATAAGAAAATTCCCCATCAAACTTATTGAAACGTCCTTTAGTAAAACTAAAACCCAAATGACTGACTTTAAAGTTGATGGATGCATGAGCACCTTTCGTATCAATCACATAATCAGCAGCATTCGCTGTAAACGGAATGGACATGACTGCAGCAAGACCCACTGCCATTAGTGTTTTTTTCATTTTGATGCTCCTGTCAGCATTTTGCGTAACGTATTATCACGATTAATGAAATGGTGTTTGAGAGCAGCCAAAGCATGTAAGACTGCAATCGTAATTAAACCCCAAGCGGTGTAGAAATGGATCTCTCCAGCAATATCCGCTTGGTTTTCAAATAGCGCACCCGCCCCCGGCACGGTAAACCAATCAAAAACTTCAATACCTCGACCATCTTCTGTTGAGATGAGATACCCAGAAACAAAAAGGACAAACAGTCCAACGTACATCAAGTGATGAGCACTTTTAGCCGTTACTATTTCCCAGCGCGCACCTTCAATTTTCGGTGATGAAGAGAGTGCTTTCCAAATCAGACGAAAAAGCGTTAATCCCCCCAGTAGCAAGCCTACCGACTTATGCCAGTGCGGTGCCGTGCGATACCACTCACTGTAATAAGAGAGGTCCACCATCCAAGTACCAAGCGCAAACAGACCAATAATGATCAATGCAGAAATCCAATGGATACTACGTGCCAGCCCGTTATAGTGTGGATTGTTTGAAGTTTTCATCACATGAATGCTCTTATAATAATTTAGTTACAGGCATGTAGCTTATTGGTTAATAACTATTCACGAAAGAGTATTTACTAAATTTTACGCGGCGAATAGTCAAACAGACTGAAGAAGTACATCAAAAATTTAGAACGAACTTTTCTGAAACCGAGAACCAGCCTTGTGCCAGTAAGGTTTGAATCCATCCTTCCTAGCGTTTTCAACCACACAATGGCCTTAACAGAGTTGTAACAGGATGTGACTTAGAAAAAATGAGTGGCAAGATAACCGCGCTAAAAGTTTGTACGTGAGAAAAGCGCTAGAGATCAAGAAGTCGCCGTTTACTGCTAGTGACAAAATACAACTGTGCTAATCTTGCTTAGCTTTTGTTATGGAGAACAACATCTTGCTATTGGACATCGTTACGCAAAGTGTGAATGAATTTCAGGTCGATTGCCTCAGATTATGCGAGAAGCACTATCCGACCATTCATAATCAAGGAATGAGTGAACATCACTTAGGCTTAGCCTTTGCCAGACGCCTTGCCCGAACGCTCAGTGAGTTTGGTCACCCCTGTGAATACGCGCCTATCGAGTCGACTTTTCAACGCGATCTTCCCCATCATTTCCGAGTCTCTAGTGATGCTGGTACCGTATGGATCCTCACTCATCACCTCATGAGTGCGGGTAAAGCCTGCCGAGCAAAGCTCATGCGTGACATTAGCCAGTGGAAACAAGAATATGCCTATGTAATACAACCTAACGATTTACTTTTGTTACTGAGTGATCATTGGATGGGTCGCAGCCAAAAAAGCCGAGAGCTACTCCATTGGTGGACTGGGCATTTACCTGATGAGATAGATGAATATCATGCCCAAGGCATTGCGCTACAAGAAAGTGATTCACAGTTAACACATACACTGGAGCACTATTATCGTATAAGCCCCTGCTATATTAAGTTTGCTCACCCTCTTAAGCGTTCTAAAAATCAGCAGTTAGTGCGTAAATATGTTCAATTTTATGCCGTATTACAGTGGAGCTAATCGTTTGCTCTAAGCAGATTGCTGGGTATTCTCACTTTGTTGTCTTTTGAAATAGTGAAGTGTGTCGATATTTATAAAACCTTTTTGCGCACAGTATACAAGCACATTCATTGAGCACCGCAATACGAATGCAAAATGCATTCTTGATGAATATTTATGTGATCTTCCTCATCCATCCCTAAGGTAATGTAATTTAAGGTATTGCTTAAAAATAAGCACTTTTGATTGAGACTAAACAAAGCTTAATTTAACGCAAAAAACCGTCATCACACCTCATGCTATCGTGTGACTTCCTATTTGACAGGCTGGACGCTTCGCCAATACTATGGCGCACGTCAAAAGTATTACTTCAGGGAAGCGTTACGCTGTTTTTACCCAAGGATGCTCAATTTGTATGGTTCTGACTGATAAACAACAATTTCTCGACTGCATCC
Organism: Vibrio metoecus; assembly: GCF_009665255.1. Classification (NCBI taxonomy): domain Bacteria; kingdom Pseudomonadati; phylum Pseudomonadota; class Gammaproteobacteria; order Vibrionales; family Vibrionaceae; genus Vibrio; species Vibrio metoecus. Next base: position 104,339 of record NZ_CP035687.1, on the reverse strand, counting down.
ATTACGATGAAGACGGAGAATATTATGCGAAGTATAACGGGCTAACACTGCGTAGTGTGTTTCAACCCATTTTTGATAAACAACATCAAGTCGTCGGAGCTGAAGCACTTGTTCGCATATTCACTCAACAACACACTCAGATTAGACCCGATCTCTTTTTCCATTCTGATACCTTTGCTGCTGATGATAAGTTGAATGTGGAACGGCTTAGCCGCGCCATTCATATCCGCAATTTTAGTCTTTCTCCATATCGAGATACTCGCTTATTCCTTAACGTACTCCCCGTTGCTGGTGAACAATTTGCTTACTGTAATATCAGTACCACACTATTGGCTACACGCCTGGCAGAGCTAGCGATTCCGCATCAACGAGTCGTAATGGAGTTGGTTGAAGTGGAGTCTGGCGATGAAAACATGTTACAGATAGCCACGGAAAGACTTGCCGCGAGCGGTTTTCAAATTGCAATTGACGATTTTGGCTGCAAAGCCTCAACCCCAGCAAGAGTTGCCATGCTGCGGCCGAACATCATTAAATTAGATAGGCAGCTACTACTCGATTTTATGGCGGGAAATTGCTGCGGTTTGCTTACAGGCCTTCAATTGGCCAACAGTACCGGAGCACATACCGTAGTTGAAGGAATTGAAACAGCGGAACAATTAGCCGCTATGCAAAAACTCAACGTGCATATGTACCAAGGCTATTACTTAGCATTGCCCGAAGGGATTGCACAATCAGCGAAAGTCGCTAATGCACATTAATGCCAAGATCGGGCGATTGAACTCTCGACAATCACCCCCGAAGAGAACTTGATTCTTTACACCAAGGGGAAGACGCAGCATACTCGCCCTATGTGTTATTTAGGCTAATCACCCATGTTTCAAACTGCGGCGTCACTGTTGAGTTTTATTCTGCTCTGTGCAGCGTCTTTGCTACATCATGCTGACACGCCTTTTTCCTCTGCGTCTTACTTCGATAACCAAATACAGCATCAAACGCATCATACTGTTACTAAACTGGCTATGTTGCCCACTCGCCTCCAAGGGCATCGTTTACTGCTAAGTTGTGAACTGGAAGAAAAGGAAGAATCTCCGTTTTCTTATCTGCCTAATGCAACCAATGATTCCATTCGTTTAGCTCTAAGCCAAAGCATTCGTGCTGATAACGTTGCTTTACTGAACTTAACACCACTGACCTATGCTCGAAAAGCATGGTTATTCACAAACCTGTACTCTCGTTACGCTCACGCTTAACTCTCCTCTTTTCTCTTTTATTCTCAATGAGTTGTTATAACAAGTCGTCAATGCATTGAACATCGGCCGTCAGAATCTATCTGCCGAAGCTGAGCAAGCAATCTCTTTGTTATTACTCATGTTGGACGTTTACACCTTCATTAAAGAGGAGCTCCGTTTGGATTCCCTACTCTCTATTTTTAGTGCGCTCTGGCACCATGATGTTTTCGCCCTACAACAGGTGAATTTACTGCTGTTATACCTCTGTTTAGGGTTGCTGATTTTTTTGGAAAGTGGCTTTTTACCGGCTGCACCATTGCCATGTGACAGTGTGATCATCCTGAGCGGTTCACTTGCCGCAGCTGGTATTTTACAGTTGCATTGGGTACTCATAACCTTATGCATGGCTGGATGGTTCGGTAGTTTGATGGCCTTTTATCAAGGAGCCCAACTCAAGCATTGGAACATCATTAACCGCTGGCTAGCCAAGGTTCCTGATAAGCAATTAAAAACCACTGATAAACTAATGCACCGTTACGGTTTGATTGCTTTGTTCTTCGGGCGTTTCTTCCCCGTGGTACGCTCTTTATTGCCGATGGTGATGGGGTTACGTAACGGGGTTAAGCCGGTTCAATTTATTACAGCGTCAGCCATCAGTGCTCTGTTTTGGATTGTATTTTTGGTAGGGGCAGGGTTTGGTATTGCGTTGTTACCCACTAAGTTAGAACAACTGGCGACCAAGATACTCATGATTGCCCCCGTCTTGACTCTAGTGCTGGCCATACTGACACTCCTTACCAGCAGCATCATTAAAAAGCGCGATCGAAAAGTGAAAGTCCGGATAGAAGACTGAAAATGTGTAGAGCCGCACGGATCACTGTGCGGCTTTACAAGCAAGATAAATTTCTGAGTGAACATTAAACATAAAAAAAGGGCTCATAAGAGCCCCGCAAATGCGATGGTATTGAGAATGAGAACATTATGAGTGGCGCTGAGAATCAGAAGAATGGGACGACTCTTGCTCAATAGCGAAGCTGTCCACGTATTCCTCGGTCGTTGATGACTGAGTCGTCACTTCGTCACCGCGTAACGCTTTTTGAAAAGAGCGAATCGCATAACCCGCATCTTCACCTATGGTCCGCAGTTTCTTAGTGCCGAAAACCAGCGCAACAATACACCCCAAGATTAAGAGCTTACCCACACTGATTCCACCCATGTTGTCCTCTGCTTTTTACAATGTGTGTTTACCAAGTAGATTTCAGACCATGCAAAGTGCACGTAAACAATCCCACTAAAAGTTCACGCCTTACCTGTCCTTAACCTGTGAAGCAGTGTAGCGAACCCTGTATAAATCGGTTGTATGGATAAAGCATACATCTGTATAGATTTTATAAAGATAGTTTTATTTTACGTGCCTATTTATCCACTAAACGGTAACCGACCCCATTTTCAGTCAGGATGAAGCGTGGTTGCGCGGGATTGTCTTCCACTTTATGGCGTAACTGAGCCACATGGATACGCACATAGTGATGATGCTCGACATAATTGCCGCCCCACACTTCTTTTAAAATCTGCTTGTGTGTGAGCACCTTCCCCATATTTTTTGCTAGCAATTTCAAAATGTTGTATTCGGTTTTGGTCAGTTTTACTGGCTCTCCAGCCTTGGTAACTTGCTTTAACACAAGATCCAACACCAGATCCCCCAATTCAAAACGAGTTTGCTCTACACTTTCGGTGCTCGGCGCTAAACGCAGCGCCACCCGAATACGAGCCATCAGCTCTTCACTGCCAAAGGGTTTAGTCAAATAGTCGTTCGCCCCGGCATCCAGAGCTTGCACTTTATCCGCTTCTTTTTCTCGGGCAGAAATCACCATGATTGGGGTTTGCGTCCATGCTCGCAGTTCTCTCGTCAAACTGATGCCGTCTTGATCTGGCAAACCTAAATCCAACAGGATCAAATGCGGGTTCCAATTCGCCACCAGATGCAGCCCTTGCTCTGCCGTGCTGGCAACTTTCACTTGATACTCATAACCAGAAATAAGCACAGTCAAAAACCGTTGAATTGGCGCTTCGTCTTCAATAATGAGGATCTTAATTTCACTGTTCATACAGTTCCTTTAAATTGTATTGGCGGCAAGGAATCGTCACCGTAAAACATGCGCCCCCAGACTCTCGATTATGTACCCGAATCGAACCTTGGTGAGCCGCAACAATCACTTGGCAAATCGCCAAGCCAAGCCCCGTTCCATCAGCATGATTGCCTTCCACACGATAAAACCGGTCAAAAATTCTAGGTAATGCCTCATCGGGAATGCCCGCGCCATTATCCACCACCGCCAGCGTAAACTGCTGATCTTGATAAGCACAAGCGATCTCAATTTCGCTGCCTCTAGGTGTATATTTCGCGGCATTTTCCACTAAGTTAATCAACACCTGTTCAATCAGTAAGCTATCAAGCTCAACCAACATCGGTTGACTCTCAATCTGTACTTTGTGATGGGTTAATCGCGGTGCTAAACGACTGAGCACCGTTCCAATCAACTCCTCCGGTTCAACCCAATCTAACTTAGGTACTAGCGCGGATGCCGTATAGCGGGTGATATCGAGCAGTTTGGTCAAACTGCGATTTAACCGCTCGCCTTGCTCAGCAATTGACGTCAGCAGCTCTTGCTGGGTTTCCGTCGAGAGGTGAAGACTCGGATCGGTTAAAGTGGTAGCAGAGCCAATGATCGCGCCAAGCGGCGTTTTTAGATCGTGCGAGACAGACGCGAGTAACGTTGTGCGCGTACTTTCCAGCTGTTTCTCCGCTTCCACATGGGCCAAGGTGCGATGCGCATGAGCCCTTGCTAACGAGAGGGTCAGAAGAGAGCGTACCCAAGGTGCGATTTTAGATTCACGCCGCAAAGCCTCTGGCGATGCAAAGCGATCATGGGGATAACGTAGGAAATAAATGACCCCAAGGATTGTCCCACGATCCACCAAGGTGAAGGCATTGATCTGTTCATCTTGCGCCAAGGCTAATCTGTTATCAGTGAAAGGAGGCTGTGGTAGTTCAATTGCTGCAACGGGGAAATCAGGGTGCTGCGCCGCCCATTGCCACTGCAGTTGGTATAGCGCGATCGCACTGACTATCCCCTTCTCTTTACTTAAAAATTTTACGGTGGCTTGAGCAATCTCTTCACTGGTACTGAGTGCAGAAAGATGGCAAGCAAGTTCATAGTACTTCTTGTGTTGCTGCTGCAGGCGCTTATTTTTCTCTATTTGCTTGCGCTGAGCCTGTGTTATATTCACCGCGAAAATCCCACTAAAAGCTAACACCGCATAGGTAATCACGTACTGCGCATTCTCAAATCGGAACGATTGATAGTCCGGTAGCAGAAAGTAGTGATAATCGATGATGCTTAATCCCATCATCAAGTAAGCGTTGCGCGGTTTGAGTACTGATGCGCTCAAGATATTGAGCAGCAAAAACAGCATAGCTACATCAGTCTCAATCATATCTTTGCGGTACATCACACCCACGACAGTGACCATGGCGTAAAGCGCAACCAGAATCAGCGCTTTGTGTGCTTCATTAAGTCTTGTCACCACTGCTTCTTAATCCTGTTGGTTCGTGATCTCGTCACCTAGGTGGCCGGATCATACATCTTCCATCCTCCATCGCAAACGCTGCGATACCGACAGAGGTGAATTATGACTTGGATTACTGACGCAAATATGGCCGTTGCCCGCGTTGCTTATCAACTGAGTGAAGTGCTAGCCGTCTACCCTATTACACCGAGCACCAGCATGGCCGAAAGCTGTGAACAATGGGCAAGCCAGCAAAAGAGCAATCTGCTGGGTGATGTACCCAAACTTGTGGAAATGCAATCGGAAGCAGGCAGTATTGCGGTTGTTCATGGCGCTGCCATGAGCGGTGCACTTGCCACTACCTTTACCTCATCGCAAGGTTTATTGCTCATGATCCCAAGCTTATACAAGCTTGCTGGTGAGCTGACGCCTTGTGTCATTCATGTGGCGGCTCGCACTGTTGCAACCCATGCGTTATCCATTTACTGCGATCATTCGGACGTGATGGCCATCCGCCAAACGGGCGTTGCAATGCTCTGCGCCAGTAATGCGCAAGAGGCGCAAGATCTGGCCGCTATTGCCACTTTCAGTGCTTTACAATGCCGCTTACCGTTTGTGCATTTCTTTGATGGATTCCTCACCTCACACGCCATTACCCAGATTGAGCCGCTCTCCGAAGAGGCGTTATCTGCACTGCTACCCATGCCAGCGTTAGTTGATTTTCGTGCCCGAGCCTTAACGCCCGATCGACCAACTCTACGCGGAGCCACTGCCGATCCCGACAGTTACTTTCAGTGTCGCGAGGCTCAAACGCCGTACCATCAAAGTACGCCTGAACAGGTGCAGAACATCATGGACTGTTTTGAAACACAGACCGGACGCCGCTACCAGTTGGTCGAGTATATCGGTCATCCGCAAGCACAATCTGTGATTGTCGCAATGGGATCTTCCGTCGACACCATCAAACAAGTCGTCCTTGCCGGCGTTCAACAAGGTGAGCGGATTGGCGTTATTCAGATCCGACTATATCGCCCTTTTCCAAGCCAAGCCTTACGGGATGCGCTTCCAGCCACGGTGACTCATATCAGCGTATTGGATCGCACCAAAGAGCCGGGCAGTCACGGCGAACCGCTTTATCTTGACGTTTTAAGTGCCTTGTATACCCAAATGGCAAACTCGATCCGACTCTCTCGCGGTCGCTATGGGTTATCAGGAAAAGCGTTTTTCCCAGAAGATGTCGAAGCGATTTTCACTATGATGCAAGCTCCCGAGCAGGAGCAAATGCACGAGTTTGTGGTGGGTATTGAAGATGACGTAAGCCAACTTACTCTACCGAAAACGATTTCAGCGACGAGAGATAAGCCCTATCAAAGTGTTCTGATGTATGGCTATGGCGGCGATGGGAGTGTCAGTGCGGGAAAAAATCTGATTAAAACCCTAGGCCAAAACTGGCATGTACAGGGTCAGTTTGAATACGACTCCAAAAAATCTGCCAATGTCACCACGACACATATCCGCTTCAGTCAGCAACCGATCACTGCTCCCTATCCGGTTCGTCACGCTTGGTTGGTTTCGCTCAGCAATCTGAAACTTCTCCATGAGCGTGATATTGCCAGCAAGCTGATCGCCAATGGCTATCTGTTGCTCAACACCGCACTGACGGGGCAAGCGCTGTGGGCCGCTTTACCACCCGCGTTGCAAAGTCGCCTGCAGGCCTTATCGGTTCAAGTGGCCACCATAGATGCCGATGGCTTGGTTGAGCGCCATCAACTCGGCAATAAAACCAGTATTGTAATGCAAGCCGCGGCGGCTCGATTATTAAGCCAGCATACCGAACAGGCGTTATTGCCCCCACTGGAAGCGAGTCTAACCGAACAGCTCAAACACCGTTCAGCCCAGCAACTGACACAAAGCCTGCAATGCCTAAACCAAGCATATCAGTCGGTGTGTGAGATGCCATTTGCGATCCCAAGTGAAACAACGGAGGCCATCCAGAGCCAGCCGAAGATTTGGGGCGCGAGCTTGGTTGAACAGTTGCTGGCGGGGAAAGGCGATGCGCTACCTGTCTCGGCTTATCCGGCCGATGGAGTATGGCCTACCAATACTTCGCAGTTAGAAAAGCGCAATCTTGCTGAACAGCTGCCGGTTTGGGAAACCGATCTTTGCACTCAATGCGGTTACTGCGTCGCGATTTGCCCTCATTCGGCGATTCGTGCCCGCATTGTGAGTGAAACCCATCCCACCTTGAGTGAGTTAAAAAGCCTGCCTTATCGCTCAAGGCAGCAACCCGATGCGCATTATGTACTGCAAGTGTCGCCGGATGACTGTACTGGCTGCCAGTTATGCACTCAGGTTTGCCCAGCAAAAGATCGACGAGAGCCAGAACGTAAGGCATTGAATATGGTTGAGAAGAACCTCAGTTATCAGTCAGAACAACAAAGATTCACTCATTTCCAAGCCTTGCCGAAGCAGTCGGCCTATCAGCAGCAGCGAATTGATGTCAAAACATTGCAGCACGTTGAGCCCTATTTTGAATACCCGAATGCCTGTGCAGGATGCGGAGAAACGCCTTATATCCGTATTTTGACTCAGTTATTCGGCGATCGATTGATGATTGCGAACGCGACAGGCTGCTCCTCAATTTTTGGCGGCAATCTACCCACGACGCCTTACAGTCAGGATAGTGATGGACGAGGCCCAGCTTGGGCCAACAGCCTATTTGAGGATAATGCCGAATTTGGCTTGGGCATGAATATGGCACTGGAAGCCTTACAATCGCGTGCGCAGCGTTTGCTAGGCGGACATACCCCGCAATCTCCGCTTCCCGATCTAAGATCGCAGATTGGTGAGCTGAAGCAGCGACTTCCTGCTCACTCGGAAGAGCAACTGCTGGCCGATTATTTAAGCGAAAAAATGGTGTGGATGATAGGAGGTGACGGCTGGGCTTATGACATCGGCTTTGGCGGACTCGATCATGTGATGCGCAGCGGACGTAACATCAATATTCTGGTTCTGGATACGCAGTGTTACTCCAACACTGGTGGACAAAAATCCAAGTCCACCCCGCAAGGACAAACCGCGAAATTGTGCAGTTTACCCAATCCAAGTCCAGCCAAAGATCTGGTTAAACTTTACCAAGATCTGCCCGGTGCGTTTGTAGCGAGAATAGCCTTGGGTGCCAACATCAATCAGACCATTAAAGCACTGCAAGCTGCAGGTGAACATTCTGGTCCGTCATTGGTTGTCGCCTATTCGCCCTGCATCGAGCACCATTACGATTTGGCACACAGTGCGCAAGTTACAAAAGAGGTGGTGAAATCTGGCGCATGGCCGCTGTATGCGGGCGTCGCGCAACAAGATTAGCCTCGCTCCCCTAGCGAAAAACTAGGGGAGCCTTGTAAAGGCTAAACCTCAGAGCTAAAAAAACCGTTCAATCTTGAACGGTTTTTTCGTGCGAGCCTTACATCTCTCGGTACACACCCATCTCAATTAGGCGATCGGGAGGAATATTCAATCTTTCCGACGTTCTCAGCGCATGTTTGCTCATCTGAATAAAGAACCAGACTTTCAGGTCATGCCACATCCCCAGTTTTTGTACTTTCAATCGCTCTGAAGAGAGCAAAAAGAGCGTTTCATTGGGATGCAAATACAAGCCTTTTAGACCGCAGCAATGCATCACTTGCGCCATATCTGGCTCCTCTTGATAACCGGTATGGATCACTACTTGCCAAAAACTGGCCGAGACCTGCTCTATCTCAGCTCTGCGACATGGGTGAACCCTTGGCACCGCCTCATATTGAAAGGTCATCAATACATTTCTTTCATGTAAGGTCTTGTTGTATTTGATATTGTGCAGCAGCGAGCGCGGCACATGATTCAACGAGCGAGACAGATAAACGGCGGTTCCTGCGGCGCGTTGGAAAGACTCTTCCTCCAATGACTGAATCATCGCCGAAACCGAGAGCTCGTTACCGGCAATTTCCAGCAAACGTTGGCGCTGCTGCTGCCAAATATACATGACGATAAACACCGCACATCCTAAAAGCAGAGGCAGCCAACCACCCTCCATCAATTTGGTTGAGGTCGACGCTAACAACAAACTATCCATGCCAATAAACACGATCCCAATCGTGACGACTCGCGACCATCTCCACTGCCATTGATAACGCGCAACCAAAACCAACAGTAGCGAAGAGATCATCATGATCGCCGTGACCGCAATACCGTAGGCGGCCGCTAAGTTGGCGGATGAGCGAAAACGCAACATCACAAAAATCACGGCCACAAACAACAACATGTTCGCCGCGGGCACATAAATCTGCCCTTGTGAATGCTCTGAAGTATGCGCAATTTTCATCGGCGGCAAATAGCCATAGTTGATGGCCTGTCTCGCTAACGAAAAGATCCCAGAGATGACCGCTTGCGAAGCAATAACAGTGGCAAACGTCGCCAGCAAGATCAAAGGCCACAACCAAGCTTTAGGCGCCAGGCTAAAGAAAGTAGAACCTGTGGGCTCAGACAGGGTAAGCAGATACGCCCCTTGCCCAAAATAGTTGAGCAGCAAACTGGGCATCACCAGTGCAAACCACGCAATGCGGATCGGCTTAATCCCAAAGTGCCCCATATCGGCGTACAGTGCTTCAACCCCAGTCACTGAAAGCACGACTAAGCCCAAAATAAACAGGGTGTGTTGCCCATGAAGCAAGACAAAATGCACCGCATACGCTGGGTTAAGTGCACGTAATACTTGGGGCGCGTGCCAAATTGCATGGGCACCGAGTAAAGCCAGCACCAAAAACCACAGCAACATCACTGGCGCGAAAAAGCGCCCGATACGCTCAGTTCCCATCGCTTGAACCGCAAACAGCGCCACAATAATCATCATGGCAATGGGCAGTACATAAGGAGCTAAGTCCGGTTGCGCCACCGCAATCCCTTCTACCGCAGAAAGTACTGACATGGCAGGCGTTATCACCGCTTCACCAAAGAAAAAGCCCGTCGCCAAAATTCCGAGTAACATGGCAATCCTCTGCCAACGTTTGGGGGCATTTTGTTGAGCAATGGCGGATAAAGTCAGAATACCGCCTTCACCATTTTGATCGGCGCGTGTCACCAGCAGAAGATATTTAATGGAAACGATCAGGACAAATGCCCAAAACACCAAAGATAAAATCCCCAACACATTGTCAGGGTTAATCGCGAGTGGATGGTGACTGAAGAACACTTCTTTAAAAGCGTAAAGAGGACTGGTTCCGATATCGCCATAGACGATACCCATTGCCAGAAAAGCCAAGCTGGCTGTCGTTTGTTTTGCAGGTTTCATGGTTCTTAAGCACCGCGGTGCTTCCTAAATCACAACTTCCAGCATACTAACTAGCCCGATTTAAAGAAGGTGTATAAAAGCGCCAGTCGGGTATAAAGAAAATATATAGAAATACCCGTTCCCACGCCCTCATCCACTGGTGTAATCCATGCGTCGGGCTGATGACGATTCCCGCATCCGGCGTAAAGTGTTAGCATTGGTGCATTCCAATGACCATAGCGTCACGGAGTTGAGAGCGAGGTGGCTCCTGCTGACTCCATGTTAAGCATCATTCTTATCTCTCAACTCATTTAAGACTGTATTAAAAGGCTAATTTTTCAAATGGTTAACAACTCAATCCAATGGTTTCCGGGGCACATGCACAAAGCACGCAAGGAAATCGAAGAAGCGATTCCGCAAGTCGATGTGATTATCGAAGTGCTTGATGCGCGTATTCCTTTCAGTAGCGAAAACCCGCTTATTTCGCATATCCGTGGTGAAAAACCTTGTGTGAAGGTACTGAATAAGCGTGATCTTGCGGATCCTGAGTTAACCGAGCTGTGGATTGCTCATCTTGAGCAAGAAAAAGGGGTGAAAGCGATGGCGATCACCACATCCAATCCGCAGGAAGTGCACAAGATCCTCGAACTGTGCCGCAAGCTCGCTCCACAGCGTGAAGAGATCGGCAAAAACATTCGCACCATGATCATGGGCATTCCAAACGTAGGGAAATCAACCATTATCAATACGTTAGCGGGTCGCGCAATTGCTCAAACCGGAAACCAACCCGCTGTGACTCGTCGTCAACAGCGGATCAATCTACAAAACGGAATTGTGCTCTCTGATACTCCGGGAATTTTGTGGCCAAAAGTGGAAAACCCTCATAGCGGTTTTCGTTTGGCGGCCACTGGCGCGGTGAAAGATACCGCGATGGAATACGATGAAGTGGCGTTTTACACCGTCGAGTATCTGGCTAAGCACTACCCAGAAAGATTGAAAGAGCGTTACCAAATCGATGAACTTCCAGAAACCGATGTTGAATTGATGGAAGAGATCGGTCGTAAGCGTGGCGCGCTACGTGCGGGTGCGCGAGTGGATCTGCATAAAGCCTCTGAAATCCTACTGCATGAGCTGCGTCAAGGTGTACTTGGACAAATCACCTTGGAGCGCCCAGAAATGATCACCGAAGAGTTACAACAAGTTGAAATTGATGAAGCGCTGAAAGCCGAAGAGAAAGCCAAACGTAAAGAAGAGCGCCGTAAGCGTTATCTGCGTAACAAGCGTTAATCATTCCGCGCATAACAGAAAGGCGAGTATGACTCGCCTTTTTCACAAATCTTTTTCGTAAATCTTTTTCGCAAAGAAAGGCCTGTGATTTACGCCTGTGGAATACCTGCAATCTTGAGCAGTATGCTTTCTAACTCGCTCCAAGGCATCAGTTGTGAATCAATCACTTCTAAGCGTGATTCAAAACCTTCTAAGCTCATTTCAGTCACAGAAACCACACCATTCGCCACGTTGAAAGCGTAACAACCGCGATCGGTATTCAGCACCCCTTTCACTCGCTCGGCAGTTAAATCATTCAGCAGTTGAAACAACAGATCGAAGTTGAACTGAAACTCGGCGCCAAACAGCCAACCGCAACTAAAATAGCCTTGTCCGCGATTTTCTTTGCGCAAAAATGGCTGTTGTGGTGCAAGCTTAAATTGCGGCTCATCGGCAGCATGGTGGTGATGATGGGAATCAATATGAGTGGATGCATGGCCAACTAAACGCGGCATATCCAGTAACTCTATAGGGAATTGCCCTTGCTTGATGAGCTGACTAAAGGTTTTGGCCGGCGTTTGATCCGTAACCCAATCATTAAAGGCATCAATGTCACTACTGCTGCACTGATCGACTTTGTTCCCCAAAACAATATCCGCGCTCGCCAGTTGGTCGTTGAAATTTTGGTGACTGCGATATTTATCCATGCTCAAGTGGCGTGGATCCATCAACGCAATCGTGGCTTTTAAATCCACATAAGGCAGATACTGCTCAGAAATTAACGTGGCGACCACTTGCTTGGGATGCCCTAATCCTGTTGGTTCGATGATTAAACGATCTGGCTTTTGACGCAACAAGGCGTTAATACCAACGGACATTGGAACCCCAGCCGTGCAGCACAGACATCCACCCGGTACTTCTTTGATCATCGCACCCTGCTCGCTCATGATGGCACCATCAATGCCAATCTCACCGAACTCATTAACGAGCACAGCCCATTTTTCATGCGCAGGTTTCGTGGCTAGCAGGTGCAAAATCGCGGTGGTTTTTCCAACGCCCAGAAAACCCGTAATAATATTGGTCGGAACTCGATTGATCATGCTGATTCTCCTTTTGGCCGCAGTATATCCAAAAGCTTTTAAAGAAACAGTTCCAAATTGGATGAATAGCAGAAATGCAAAAGGCGCACTGTAAAGCGCGCCTTTTTCCTCGTAGACTCAATCGTGAGTTTTTGCGAATTCGCTTGACTATGTTTGCAAGCGTCTCTTTACCGAGGTACTGATATGAACGTTTTGATTCCATCCAAATTGTCTGTAAGGTTCCATATCCTCCATCAGAAATGTTCTCACTAACCTTACGCTTTAACTATGGTACATAATGCTGGATTTACAAGACAACTTACTCAATATTTGGCATGGATCTCAATTTTTTTAGAATAATCCGTTAAATCAACCATATATGGAAATCAATATTTCAACTTTATCGCTATAGTTGAACCTCATGCGGCGTATAATTCCCGCGTTCCTTCCCTTCAAACATATTCGTAGGTGTTATTAGCATGTCGACCAGAGAGACGTTTAAGATCAGTTTGATGGCAAAAGTGCCCAAAGATGCCATCAATCAATTTCTCTCTAAAGATAAAACACCCCTGTCAGTGCTCTTTCTCTCTTTACTCGTTGGCATTTTGGCTGGCTTAGTCGGTACCTACTTTGAACATGCCGTCCATTTAGTGTCAGAGACTCGAACTGACTGGTTAAAAAGTGAAATCGGCAGTTTTTTACCACTCTGGCTGGCTGCATTTTTGATTAGTGCATTTCTGGCTTTTATTGGTTACTTCCTAGTTCATCGATTCGCCCCTGAAGCCGCAGGTTCCGGCATTCCAGAAATTGAAGGGGCGATGGATGGTATGCGACCTGTTCGTTGGTGGCGAGTATTGCCCGTGAAGTTTTTTGGTGGGATGGGTGCGTTGGGCTCAGGGATGGTGCTTGGTCGCGAAGGTCCTACAGTACAAATGGGCGGTGCCGTTGGGCGGATGATCTCCGATATTTTCCGAGTAAAAAACGAAGATACGCGCCACTCATTGCTGGCTGCGGGTGCGGCAGGAGGTCTTGCTGCCGCATTTAACGCCCCTCTTGCCGGCATTATGTTTGTGATCGAAGAGATGCGACCACAATTTCGCTATACCTTGATCTCCGTGCGTGCGGTGATCATCTCTGCCGTGGCCGCTAATATCGTATTTCGACTCGTTAACGGTCAAGCGGCCGTGATCAGCATGCCACAATACGATGCCCCTGGATTATCCACCCTTGGCCTTTTCTTGTTACTTGGTGCTCTGTTTGGCGTCTTCGGGGTATTGTTTAACTATCTGATCACCTTAGCTCAGGACTTGTTCGTCAAATTTCATCGCAATGATCGTAAACGCTATTTACTAACAGGCTCAATGATTGGTGGCTGTTTTGGTCTCTTATTGCTCTATTTACCTGAACTGACGGGAGGCGGTATCAGCCTAATTCCAACCATCACTAATGGCGGTTATGGCGCGGGCATTCTGTTACTGCTGTTCGCCGGGCGAATTTTTACCACCCTGCTCTGTTTTGGTTCTGGAGCGCCTGGCGGTATCTTTGCTCCCATGCTCGCCCTAGGCACTCTCTTTGGTTATGCCTTTGGACTCATTGCCCAAGCATGGTTTCCAGAACTCAACATCGAACCTGGCATGTTTGCTATCGCTGGTATGGGGGCTCTTTTCGCCGCCACGGTGCGAGCACCAATTACGGGGATTTTATTGGTTATTGAAATGACCAATAATTACCACCTTATTCTTCCACTGATCATTACCAGCTTAGGTGCGGTGATTTTTGCCCAGTTACTGGGTGGCCAACCCATCTATAGCCAGCTATTACATCGCACTCTGAAAAACCAAAAATTACAGCAACAAGATCTCCCTCAGCAAAATACCACTTCATAAAAGTCAGTTTGCCTAACGGATAATGAAACCAGATAATAGCCGCTCGCGAAATCGAGCGGCTTTTTATTAATACCGATTAGGATGTTCAACCAAGGAGCCATCATTGAACTGGTATAGGTTTACTCAAGTACACAACGTGCCTCCCTCACAAGCGGCACTGGCATTAGGCATGATTGGATTAGGCCACGCTTGGGTGCTTTATTACCCCACCATTGGAATCATTATCCGTCCTTACTTGGCCTTTAGCGGAACCTTATTACTCCTTCCCGTTCTACTAAAATACCTTAATTGGCGTACTTTTATTGCAGACCTCCAACACCCAGTTTCAGGCAGCCTAATGGCCCCAATGAGCATGGCATTACTGATTTTATGTGACTATCTGGCCATCCTCTCTCCTTTCATTGCTTATCCGATATGGGCAGCAGCCTTATTACTGCATTTAACTATGATGACGCTGTTCTTCTATTTTCAGTTGCGTCAATTCAAGCTTGCAAACATTGTACCTAGCTGGTTTTTGTATCCGGTCGGTGTCATCAGCAGCTCACTTGCAGGCACCCAATTTGGTCACACCCTGTTTTCGGAAACCATGGTTAACGTCTGTATCGCTATCTATTTCGTCATGCTGCCGGTTGTCTTATACCGCTTGGTCTTTGCCGGAACCTTACCGAAAAGAGCGCGCCCTACACTGGCGATTATGGCTGCGCCTATTAACCTGACCTTAGCCACTTATCTAGTCAATTTTGCACAGCCTGACCCGATTCTGACAGGGGCTTTAGCGGGCATTGCCATTACCATGACCTTACTTATCTACCTCTGTTATCTGCGTTTACTGCGTCTGCAATTTCAGCCTTCCATCGCAGCAGTCACTTTTCCATCGGTGATCAGTGCAGTTGCCATGCAACGTTTAACGGAGTTTTTCGCCACCGATCATCCCCAGTGGTATTGGTTACATTATTTTGGCTTCTTAGAGATCAGCATTGCGACTATTTTGGTTGCTTGGGTTTCTTGGGGATACATCAAAATGTATTGGCCTGAACTATTTAAAAATAACTCAGCTAAAACTTAAATTATTTTTAATATCAGAATATTCTTCGGGGTAGAGTCCCTACCCCTAATGATTTTTCCTCCACTCACCATCGAGAATTATCAATTATTCTAGGTCGCTAATAATTTTGATTTTTCCTAGATGACAGACTTTTTTAATCACGCAATATATCACTCGTCAGCTGGCGTTAAATTATTAAGAATTAGGACATATTGCGATGAACAGACCACAACTTCCTGATTTTATTCAGGATAAGATTAATCACTATATTGAAAATTATTTTGATATAAACAAAAATGGTAAACACCTCGTATTAGGTAAACATGCCAGCAATGATGACATTATTTTGCAAAGTAATGATTATTTAGCATTAGCGAATCACCCATTGATTAAAGCTCGCTTAGCTAAATCATTACTGGAAGAACAACAAAGTTTATTTATGTCAGCATCATTTTTACAAAATGATTATGACAAACCACTGCTTGAAAAACGCTTAGCCAAGTTCACGGGGTTTGATGAGTGTTTATTATCTCAGTCAGGTTGGAACGCGAATGTGGGTTTACTGCAGACCATCTGCCAACCCAATACGAATGTCTACATCGATTTCTTTGCTCACATGTCATTATGGGAAGGAATACGCTACGCCAATGCGCAAGCGCACCCTTTTATGCACAACAACTGTGACCACTTGCGCATGCTGATTCAACGTCATGGGCCTGGAATCATCGTGGTCGATTCGATTTACAGCACCATTGGGACTATTGCTCCATTAACTGAGTTGGTAAAAATTAGTCAGGAGTTTGGTTGCGCTTTAGTGGTGGATGAGTCCCACTCACTAGGCACGCATGGACCTAAAGGTGCAGGATTATTAGCTGAATTGAATCTCACCTCACATGTCCATTTTATGACTGCCAGCCTAGCAAAAACGTTTGCTTATCGCGCTGGAGCCATCTGGTGTAATAATGAAGTCAATCGATGCGTTCCTTTTATTAGTTATCCAGCCATCTTCAGCTCAACGTTACTGCCCTATGAAGCTGCTGGATTAGAAACTACATTAGAGATTATTCAATGTGCCGATAATAAACGGGAGCACTTAGAACGTATGGCAAGAAAATTACGGATTGGATTAACCCAATTAGGAATAACGATTCGTAGTGAAAGTCAGATTATTGGCTTGGAAACCGGTGATGAGAGAAATACGGAAAAGGTTCGTGATTTTTTAGAAAATAATGGCGTTTTTGGTTCTGTATTTTGTCGTCCTGCAACCTCAAAAAACAAGAACATTATTCGCTTATCGCTCAATAGTGATGTGACTGAAGAAGAGATTTCAAAAATAATTGAAGTTTGTTCTGATGCAGTGAAATGTGGTGATTTCTACTTTCGATAGGGAATAAAAATCCTATTTCGTTTTAAAGTGGGAGGTTAACTCCCACTTTTTAGACCCAAGCTGCAACTTTATTGAGTAATACATCACGATCTGCGGGTTTAACAATAAAATCATTCATCCCCGACGTCTGTATCAACGCTAGCGTCTTAGGGCTGTTATCACCGGTATAACCTATGATAGGGACGTTTTTATAAGCGCGATCAGAACTGCGAATTAAGTGGGTTGCCTCTAGCCCCCCGACATTCGGCATTTCGATATCCATCAACACCAGATCAATCGCGTGTTCATCCATATGAGTAAGGACTTCGCTGCCATCATTCGCTTGTATCACTTCGTATCCTTGTTGCTCAAGTAGGATCGACGTAAAAGTGCGGATGGATTGATTATCATCCACCACCAGAATTCGCCGCTCATGGCGACTTTTCTGCACAGGAATCGCGTTACGATTCATCAACAATGAATCTTGTTCAAACAATAAACGATCGATGATGCTTCGGGGTTTACGAAGCACAGCATGGATACTGATCGGTTGAATATGTAAGTATCGGTTGATATTGACTGCATACTCTTTAGCCGGATCATATACATAGCCAATGCAGCCTTCTGCAAAACTTAGTGTGCCTTCCAACTTAGGAAGTAATTCTCCTTGCGCTGTTGCCTCATCCAAATCCAGCAAAATCAGATCAAACTCAAATTCGTAATCTTGGCGTTTCACTGCCTGTACAGCAGAAATAGCCGTGAATTTAAACTCATCTTCTAGTGCTAATTGATTGAGCTCTCGAACAATTGCTTGATTTGAGCCAATATAAATCAAAGACTTAGACTTTAATAAATCCGATTTAATGTCTTGTACCACATCAGAATCATAACGAGGGAACGCCAGTACAAACTCTGTCCATTCACCTTGCTGTGAAAAACAACGAATACTGCCGCCAAAAGCGGTCATGACTTTCCGACAAAATGGCAAGCCAAGCCCATAACTACCGTTTTTACCGAAAGTATAAAAATCACGGAAAATATCTTCCAACATCTCAGACGCGATCCCGACACCGTTATCGCGGACTTTAATCAGGTTACATTCGTCGCTTTGCTCAATCTGAATTCGCACAGAAAATTGTTCTTTCTGGTAATAAAAGGCATTTTTCAATAAGTTAAATAATGCATAGCTCAATAGCGTATCACTACCAAAAAAATCAAACGGTTGGATAACTTCAAGCTGAACAGCATGCTGATCCGCCACATTTTTATACGGGAACGTTTTCAAGGCTTTTTCGATGACGTCTGCTGCAGGGTATTTTTTAAAACTCGCGGTAGAGACTCGGTTTTCGTCGATCGATGTCAGCAATAAATCAATGGTGTTATTACCAGAGTAAATAACCTCATCCGCTTCATTCAAAATCTGGTGTAATAGATCCAGCTCTTGCGCATCCAGTGGGTATGCAGATTGCGCCGCGGCTTGTGGCTTTGGGATCATGGTACGAATAACATCGATAGACGTTTTTAGTGCACTGAGTGGATTACGCATCTCATGAGCAATCCCTGCACCAAAGGTTTTAGCAATCGATACTTTGGTTTCGTGAGAAATCTGGTTACGAAAGAAACACAGATTGCCAAAAACATAAGTAAACAAGAAAACCGGAATATACGGCCACTCAATCAAGGTAGAGGGACGAAAATCCGTAAAACCATACACAGCAAGGTATGCCATCAACACAGAGAAGATGGCTTGTAGTGCCATCACTTTTGTATCATGCACGAGTAAGATATGCAGAAATATTGATGCCATGAATGACATGGCCCAAATCGTTGACCAATCGTTCATCAACATCATGAAACAAAAGAAAAAAGGTAAGCAGAAGCCTATAGTCAACAAAAAATAGTGCGGCATGTAGCGCTGCCATTTTTTAGGGAATGACCCACGAAACGCCAACCCAGAAAACAGTACCGCTGCAGCACAACGCAAACCTAAGTTTTCATAGACTTGTGGAAACCAGTATTCCCAAATGAAATAGTAGGCTGGAAAGCCAAGCATCCCCATCCATCCGACTAAAGACAGATTGGGTTCCGCGTACTGGTAAACTTTCTTTATCACATCCATGCTCGCCGTCACTACCGTTGCGTTCTCTCGCTATTCATTAATATGCACCTAATTTACCTATTCTCTCGTGCTAGGTCAGTGATAATCATCATAGCCCTTGGTTTTCTTATCTTATGTCACTATCTGTAGTGTACTGCCTACACGCGTAGCCAATACATCTAGCCGCAACCCGATCTGCTCTTTTAACTCACTGACATGGGAAATGATGCCGATCGTACGACCACCTTGCTGAAGATCGATTAATGTTTGAACTGCCAGATCCAAAGACTCTGGATCCAAACTCCCAAAACCTTCATCAATGAATAACGTATCAAGACGAATGCCTCCACTGTATGACTGCACAATATCGGACAACCCAAGCGCTAATGCGAGTGCCGCCATGAATGATTCACCGCCCGACAACGTCGCCACATCACGCCATTTACCGCTATAGCTGTCTTCAACCATCAGATCTAAGCCAGACCCTACATTGCCTTTGGCTCTTTCTTCTTTGCGCTTGAGCAAATAACGGCCTCGGCTCATTTTGAGTAACCGTTGTGAGGCTTGCAGTAAAACATCATCCAATAACACCCCTAACACAAAACGGTGCAGGCTCACTTTAGCGCCCGTTTTACCGTTAGCAATATCACTGAGCGTCCCCACTACTTGATATTCATCTTCTAGCAGACGGTTTTTCTGGTATAGCTCAGCAAGCTGTTTCGCGACTCGTTGTAAACCATCTAACCGCGATTGGTGTTGCGTCATTTGTTGCAAAGCTTGCGCTACATATTCTTCATGCTCCCGCACCCCAAGCAACAAGGGTTCAAGCACCGGAGGTTCTTTAGCTTTTAATTTACGAGATAACGCTTGCAGCTCACCATTTAACATTGCACCGCGTTCTTCATATTGAGTAATTTGTTTTTCAATATGAGTGAGCGTGTCATCATTCAATCGTGCGGATAAATAGTGTTGCTCATCGGAAAATCCATATTTGAGCAAACCTTGCTGCCAATCCTGTGTCGCTTGCTGAGCTTGCTGATCACATTGGGCATATTGCTCCTGCGCAGCTTGATAGGAGGCCTGAGCACTTGCCAATTGTTTTTGCGTTTGCACCCATTGCTCACGAGCCTCCTGCTCACTTTTTTGTAAGCCAGTCATTTGCAACTGCACTTGTTCTATAGCGTTACGCAATGTATTGAGATCCGACATTGCTTCCGGAATATCTTGGCGTAGACTCGCCAGTTCCGCTTGAGCTTGCGCTAAAGCCTGCCAAACGTGCTGCTTCGTTTCAGTTTGCTTTGCCAACGCCGCGGTTGCTTCGATTAAACGCTGCTCTACCTCTTCAATTTCGCGTTGCAATTGTTCGGGTTTAAGCTGCTGCAAAACCTCGACTTCACTGCGTAGTACTTGCCGCTGTTGCTGCAATGTCACAAAATCTGCCGCATTTTGCTCCTTCAACTCATCCGCTAAAGTTGCAATAGTCTGCTCTAATTGCTGTGCTTTGAAACGCTGTTGCTGACAAACATTCAGTGCAACTTGTAAGCGTTCGGTAGCCTGTTGCTGCTGTTGTCGAGCTTGTTCAACCTGGACTTTGGTGACAACGTCACCATAAAACTGTGCTTTATGTGGATGTTCAATACTGCCACAAACTGGGCAAGGGTGATCCGGCTGCAATGCTTGAGCCAATTCCGCCGCACGTTGGGTATGCCACGCTAACTCCAATGCATCTGCGGTATGTTTAACTTGCTCAACATAAATTTGGGCTTGATGATGCGCTTGATCGAGATGTTGCTGCTCTTGCTGAACACTTTTTAATTCTGCTAACAAGCGTTGTTCACGCTCTCGTCCCTGAATGTGCAACATAAGGTGGTTAAGTTGCGCCTTTTGGGTCTCTAAATGTGTGAGCTGGCGTTGTTGTTGCTCCCATTGTCCACGCTTGGCTTTTATCTCTTGGCTAAGCCGTTCGGTCGCATTCTGCAAGTTCAGTACATTTTGTGTTGTCAGTTGCAGTTCACGTTCCGATTTCACGGCCCGTTGCAGTACCGCTTCCTGCGTGAGCAGCTTTTGTTCAGCCTGTTGCCACTGAATACATTGTTCATTCAGTTTGGGGAGGATTTCACAGGCTAACGTCGCTTGTTGGCTAGCTTCCTGAGCTTGGCGCTGCAGGATCTCGATGCGTTCAAGTTGCCACTTTTGCTGTTCAACCCGTTGTTCTGCTTGAAGGAAAGCATGCTGTGTTTGTTGCCACTGCTGATGTGCAGGGGCTAAATGCGCGGCTTTTTGGGCTTGTTGCCGCTGCTGGCGCAGAGCATCAATCTGTGTCGCCTGTTGTTGATGTAGAGTAAGCTCAACCACCAGCTGTTGCTGGCGAGCAAATTGCTGATCAATTTCCAAAGCCGTTTGGTACTGGGCTTTAGCTTGATCCAATCCAAGCTGTTTATTCTTTAGCTCTTGTTGCGCTTGACCAAGTAGAGGTGTGACGTGAGCTAACTCCGTCTGCAACTGCTCCTCATTGGCTAACCCAACAACATTCAAAGTCCCTTTGATTTGCTGATCAAATTCTTCCTTTTCTTTGCGGATCCCAGAAGCGCGTTCAAATAATGCCCGTTCAATTTGACTGTAGAGCTGAGTTTGAAACAGTTGACCAAAAATCTGCTCACGTTCTTTCGAGTTTGCCGTCAACAGTTCACGAAACTTGCCCTGTGGCAAGACCATCACTTGTCGAAACTGTTTTACATCCAAGCCAATTAATTCAACCACCGCTTTCGCAACGGGGCTAGGCTTATTCGCAAGCAGTTCCTGTTCACCCTTTTTCAATGCCACCAACATCGCCGAATGGGCTTTTTTGGTCATGCCTTCGCCACGTTTTTTCGGGATTTCTTGATCCGGTTGACGGGTGATTTGGTACTCCCGACCAGCAAGTTCAAATTCAAAAACAACTTCCGTTAAACACTCAGGATCAGCAAAATCACAGCGCATCTGGTCGCCAGTACGCTCACTACCCGTTGTTTCACCATATAGGGCATAACAAATAGCATCCAAAATCGAGCTTTTACCCGCTCCGGTTGCGCCATTAATTAAAAACAGAGGCGCGTCGCCAAGTTCAGTAAAATCAATTACCTCTCTACCAGCAAAAGGGCCAAAGGCTTGTAGAGTCAATTTTAACGGACGCATATTACACGCCCTCCGTTTTTAGACGTTGGATCACCTCAAGCACCACTTTTTCTTGCTGCTCAGTTAACGGTTCACGATGCGCTTCTAAAAAGAAATCACGAAACATATCCAATTCCCCCCGAGCCAAACGTGCTTTCCCCATTTCTTGGTCAATGCCAACCAACATGCCCGGCTTTTCGATATGCAGCACATTCGGATAGACCTGACGCAGTTTCTCCATCGGATCTAAAATCGCGTGCTTATCCAACAGACGAACCAGCAAATAGTCCTCTGGCTGAGGATCCGTTGCGCCACTGGTTATAATCGCTTCGAGTTCACCTTCAATAATGCGCATTTGATGAGGCGCTTGCAGCGGTACGGAGGTGGCACGCACAAAACCTTGCTGATCTAATTCGACCAACGTTGCGCCTTTGCTTTGGTGCTGCTCACCGAAACTGTATTTCATGAGAGAGCCTGAATAGCGAATGTGCTCAGCCCCTTTCATTTGTGGCTGATGTAAATGCCCAAGCGCAACATAATCAAAAGGCAAGAAATGGCGATGATCAACACGGTCTGAGCCTCCAATCGATAAAGGGCGTTCAGACTCAGATTCCATTGCGCCATCAACAAAGCAATGGCTGATTAATACATTTCTTTGGGAAGGTTGCGTTTGCGCGAGAATGTTTTCACACAAGAACTGATGTGCAGTGTCATGGCTATTGATGTCATTGTGAAAGTGGTGACGTACTAATTCTGGATCATGGTAAGGCATTCCCCAGAATGCCACTTCACCCGCTTGCTCTGAGTGCAGCACTAAAGGCTGCATCAGCTGCTCAAAATCAGCAAAAATGTGCAAACCCGATTTTTTCATCTGGCTGGCAGCAAAGCCTAAACGTTTTGCACCATCGTGGTTACCTGGGATCATCAATAATGGCGTATTCAATTCCCCACAAATCACGCGTACGACATCATCAAGCAAGTCAATAGCCGCTGTCGGAGGGACGGAGCGATCATAAATATCCCCCGCCACAATCACGGCATCCACGGGGTTATTACGTAAATAGGTGATCAATTGGTCGAGTACCGCTCGTTGATCATCCAATAGTGAGACTTGATGAAATTGGCGACCGAGATGCCAATCTGAGGTATGCAGAAACTTCATGCCTTGCCTGAGGGGAAAACGAAAACTGGCGCATATCATACCTTTATTTTGCGCAATTTCGATGTTGTACCGCGATAAGTTGCGATAAATCAGTCTTTTTTATGCTATCTCACCAGGGTTTGGAGCAAGGCTTTGCACCATACTCCACCACGGCGCAATAGCGCGGATTTAAGAGCGCACTTTTAGCTGACGCGGGATCAGTTCAATCCCCGTTTGATAACGTTTGGCTGAAGCATTAAGCGCCAATGCCAGCGCACTATCAGCGATCAATTCAAACTGTTGAGGCAGCGAATTGACTCGCATCGGTAAAAAATCGAGTAGGCGATTATCACCAAAAGTGGCTAAACGCACTTTTTGCATCAGCTCTGGTTGTTCAAGCAGAACATCCAAAATGCCTTCTAACAAGGTATATGAAGTTGCCACAACCGCATCCGGTAATTGGTTGCTTTCCACCCAGCGTGCAAAGACTTTACGGCCTTCTTCACGATTAAAGTGTTCGCCGTAACCGAGGATAACGGACAAGCTGCGCTCGTTTGCCGCCATCGTAAAACCCTGCTCCCGCTCACGGGAAACGCTCAGTTCAGGTAAAGCTCCAACCAAGCCAACACTCTTAACGTCATGGCTTAATAATGAACGGGTTAATTCAAAGGCAGCGCCAAAATCTTCGCTGATCACACAAGAGAAAAACTCATCATCCAGTGCACGGTCAATCGCGATCACTGGTGTACCCGATTGTTGTAATTTGAGATAAAACTCACTCGCGTTAGGAATACCGCTGGCTACAAATAAAGCATCAATTCGTCTTGAGACTAATGCCTCAGCCGCCGCCATTTCAATCTCAGGATCATCGTCTGAACAGGCAATCAAAATTTGATACCCCGCCTGTCGCGAGTTTTGTTCCAGCAGTTTTGCCAAGCGTGCATAACTGGTGTTTTCCAGATCAGGAATGATCAAACCAAAAGACCGGCTGTTACCGGCACGTAACGCCGAGGCGGCATGATCGGGACGAAAATTATACTGCTCGACCACCGCCATCACTTTTTGCTGGGTTTTCTCACTGATCCGATACTTTTGCGCTTTGCCATTGATCACATAACTGGCCGTAGTTTTCGAAACGCCCGCCAATTTTGCGATTTCATCCAGTGTCATAGTGGTTACTCATTTTATGTGCGTCCGATCATAGAACGCGATTTTTGATCCTTGCTTGGAGTTGAATTATACGCTGAATCGATTCAGTATTAAAGCTGAAAGGATTCAGCAAAAGTACCCTTAACTCACAGTCTACATTTTTAGTTGGTGTAGATAGTGAAAGATAAAGCAGCAAGATCGTGATAATTCGAGGCTTTGCTGAATTTTTTTGCCCCAAAAGCTGAACCGATTCAGCTTTTGGTTTACCAAAACACAATGGATGACCTATACAGACGATTAAGCCTGACTAACCGGTAAATGCAACCGAGGTTATCCCGCCCTAGTAGGCAGCCCACAAGGCCAAAAGAGGTTAAGTATGTTGGAACTCACTTCACAAGATATTCAATTGCAGCAACACTTTGCGAATAAGCAAGCTGCGATTCAAGGACTCGCTCATGCCCTAACCAGTAAAGGTTTAGTCGCTGAAGGCTATGCGCAAGGTATGCTCAATCGCGAAGCGCAACACTCTACGTATCTCGGTAACGGAATTGCCATTCCACATGGAACCACCGATACCCGCGAGTTAGTAAAGCAAACTGGCGTCACTGCGATGCACTTCCCTGATGGATTAGATTGGGGAGAAGGTAACCGCGTATACGTGGCCATTGGTATTGCCGCCAAGTCAGACGAACACTTAGGTATTCTCAAACAACTGACTAAGGTGTTATCTGCCGATGGTGTTGAACAAGCGCTACAGCAAGCTAAAACTGCCCAGCAAATCATCGCGGTGATCAAAGGTGAAGCCCAACTCAACCCAGACTTTGATGCCTCATTGATTCAATTGCAGTTCCCTGCCAGCGATATGGTACAGATGAGTGCGGTAGCGGGTGGATTATTAAGAAATACTGGCTGTGCAGAAAGTGAATTTGTAGCTGATCTAGTCACGAAATCGCCAACGCATTTGGGTCATGGTCTTTGGTTACTCGCCAGTGATCGCGCTGTCAAACGTACAGGTATGTCGATTGTGACCACTGCGAACCATTGTGAATATAATGAGCAACCAGTTAAAGCCTTAATTGCGTTTTCCGTTTGCAACGATGTACATCAACCTTTCCTGGCCAAAATTACCGAACTCGTATTCCAACAAAAACAAGCTTCATTGTTGCAAGCCGATGTCAATCAGTTGATTAGCCTGTTTACTGAACAGAATGAAACCGTTGCCGAGCCGGTCATCACCACCGGACACAACGCAACGTTTCGGATTAAAAATACCCATGGTTTGCATGCTCGACCCGGGGCGATGCTTGTCGCGGAAGCGAAGAAATTTGAATCTAACATTCGCGTCTCTAACCTCGATGGTGATGGACAAGTCGTCAACGCGAAAAGCCTAATGAAAGTGATTGCGCTTGGGGTGAAACACAATCATCAACTGCAATTTACGGCGGAAGGGCCAGATGCAGAGGCTGCACTGCAAGCGATTGGCGCGGCGATCAATGCAGGCTTAGGTGAAGGTTAAGGAGGCATCATGACGAATAAAGTTGTCACCATCACACTGAACCCTGCTTTGGATTTAACCGGTAGCATGGATCAGCTCAATGTCGGATCGGTCAGCCTTGTTGAGCACAGTTCACTGCATGCCGCGGGTAAAGGCGTCAATGTCGCCAAAGTTCTCAGCGAGTTAGGTGCAGACGTCACCGTCACCGGTTTTCTTGGCCGTGATAACCAAGAGCTGTTTTGTCAGTTGTTTGATCAGCTCGGTGTTCATGATGAGTTTATCCGCATCGACGGTGCGACTCGTATCAATGTCAAATTGGTTGAACACAATGGTGCAGTCAGCGATATCAATTTCCCGGGCATTACTGTCACTCAAGCCGATATTGATGCTTTTGAAGCCACATTACTGCGCCTAGCACAAGATCATGATTATTTCGTACTGGCAGGCAGCCTACCTAAGGGCATTTCGCCGCAGCACTGTGCCGGTTGGATTAGCCAACTTCGCAGTATGAATAAAAAAGTGCTCTTTGATAGTAGCCGTGAGGCGCTCATGGCAGGTCTTGAAGCGAAGCCTTGGCTTATCAAGCCTAACGATGAAGAACTTTCCCAATGGTGTGGTAAAGAACTGACTACGTTAAAGGAATGCCAACAAGCAGCATCTCAACTCGCACAAAAAGAGATTGAAAACATCGTCATCTCTATGGGAGCTAATGGTGTGATGTGGCTCAATGAAAATGAATGGCTGCATGCTAAACCACCCAAGATGCAAGTAGTGAGCACTGTTGGTGCAGGCGATACGCTGGTTGCTGGTCTATGCTGGGGTCATATGCAACATATGGAGAAGGATGATTTACTCCGTTTCGCCACGGCCCTATCGGCTCTTGCGGTGACGCAAGTGGGTGTAGGCATCAGCGATAAAGAACAACTCAATACTCTACAACAACAAATTCAAGTATCCGCACTCCATCCTACGATGAGTGCCTAAGGACAGAAGGTCATGAATATGAAAATAGCCATCGTAACCGCATGCCCAAGTGGCGTTGCTAACAGCATAATTGCGGCAGGTTTACTGCAACAAGCCTCTAAAACCCTTGGTTGGGAGGCAATGATTGAATGCCACTCTACAGTGATCACGGGTCACTCCTTGACCGCAGACGAAATCCGCGCTGCAGACTTGGTGGTTCTGGCCACAAACAGTTCAATAGATACACAACGCTTTGTGGGCAAAAAAGTGTATCAAAGCACCATTTCGGCCTGTACCTCTGATCCTGTGGCTTATCTAACTCAAGCTGCAGCACAAGCTACCAAACTGAGTTCCGCCCAAGCAACACGCTGTGATACCCCCACCACAGCGCCTGTTGCCGCGAAAAAAATTGTCGCTATTACGGCTTGCCCTACTGGTGTTGCTCACACCTTTATGGCAGCAGAAGCACTAGAAGCGGAAGCTGTACGACAAGGACACCAGATCAAAGTAGAAACACGCGGTTCGGTGGGTGCTAAAAACCAATTGACGACGCAAGACATTGCCGATGCAGATCTTGTGATCATCGCTGCGGATATTGATGTGCCTCTGGAACGTTTCCACGGCAAACCTCTTTATAAAACGAGCACTGGCTTGGCATTGAAGAAGACCGCTCAAGAGTTAACTAACGCGTTTGCTCAAGCCAAAACGTTCTCAAGCACAACCGGCGCCAATGCGAACGAACAATCTGCAGAGAAAAAAGGTGTATACAAACACCTGATGACTGGCGTATCACATATGCTGCCGGTAGTGGTTGCAGGGGGCTTGATCATTGCGCTCTCTTTCGTGTTCGGTATTGAAGCATTTAAACAAGAAGGCACATTGGCAGCGGCATTAATGCAAATTGGTGGCGGCTCCGCCTTTGCCTTAATGATCCCTGTTTTAGCGGGTTACATTGCATTCTCGATCGCTGACCGTCCCGGATTAGCCCCAGGCTTGATTGGCGGTATGCTAGCAAGTTCAACCGGTGCAGGCTTTCTTGGCGGCATAGTAGCCGGTTTCCTTGCCGGTTATAGCGCCAAATTTATTGCAGACAAAGTGCAGCTCCCGCAATCCATGGCTGCGCTCAAACCGATCCTGATCATCCCATTTATTGCTAGCTTATTCACAGGCTTAGTGATGATTTATGTGGTGGGTGGACCGATGTCGAGCATCATGGCAGCGATGACCACGTTCTTAAACAACATGGGTTCAGCCAACGCAGTTCTACTTGGTATTGTGCTTGGTGCGATGATGTGTTTCGACTTAGGTGGCCCCGTCAACAAAGCCGCGTACACTTTCGGTGTAGGTCTGCTGGCATCACAAACGTATGCGCCAATGGCAGCAATCATGGCAGCGGGTATGGTTCCTGCGCTCGGGATGGGGCTTGCTACATTCATCGCCAAAGACAAGTTTGAAGCAGGTGAACGTGAAGCGGGTAAAGCATCTTTTGTATTAGGTTTATGCTTTATTTCTGAAGGGGCAATTCCGTTTGCAGCGAAAGACCCAATGCGTGTGATTCCAGCTTGTATGGCTGGTGGTGCGGTGACGGGTGCGCTTTCTATGCTGTTTGGCGCGAAACTGATGGCTCCACACGGTGGTCTGTTCGTGCTGCTGATCCCAAATGCGATTAGCCCAGTATTGCTCTACTTAGTGGCCATTGCGGTCGGTACTGCGATCACCGGTTTCGGATATGCAATGGTAAAAAAATCGGCACAGGCTAAGCCAGTGACCGCTTAAAATCTCAATGAGATAAAAAAGCCAGTGGTTAAACACTGGCTTTTTTTCATTTAATCATTTGTTTTGTGGGAACTTCTCTTGAATATAGTGGCGAGAAACATCTACCACCGCCACATCTTTGAAGAAACTACGACCCAGCAAAAGTGGGTAAGTTAAATGGGTACGATCCGTCAAAGTAAACTCAGTATATTCTTTAAGATCACCAATTTGGATCCATGCCATTACCACAGCTCGACGTTGCGGCTTCTCAGCACTGGATTGACGAATTCTCACCCAACGTTCAACCGGTAAACTGATTTCTTCACTACGCACATTGTCGTGCTCGATACGAAACTTCACCCAGTCTTGACCACTGCGTTCAAAAGCGACGATGTCTACCGCACTGATCGATGACGTGGTTGCCCCAGTATCGATACGTGCTTTGAAACTCTCTTTCAACCCAGGGAGGTAAACCCACTCTTTATCCCCTAACACGATCTTGCCGTCAGATGTGTGTTTCACCATAGAGAAGTCATCTTTGACTTCCGACTCAAATGAATGTGCCGGTTCTAGGCGAGGTAATGTTTCTACCAAGGGTGCATTTTCATCAACAACGGCTTTTGGAGCTTCAACCACCGGAGTTACAGGTGGTGTGGCATTTTTCTCGGGCTCTGCGGGTAAAGGAGTGGTGGCACACGCCACCAACCCGCTACTTAACATTAAAGACACTAACAATTTCAGTGGATGATTCATACTTTCACCTAATCAAATACCACCCTTCCTGATTGGGTATGATTTTGCCATCTTCTTTATGACACCTGGATAATTGCATTCGCCACATACGGGATGTCTTTCTCGGTCAATCCAGCGATATTAATACGACCATCTGCCACACCGTAAATGGCAAACTCTTCACGTAAACGCCCCATCTGCTCAGCTGAGAAGCCTAACACCGTAAACATCCCCCTGTGGCTTTCAATGAAGTCTAATTGTCGCGTATTGTGTTGATTTCTCAACTCATTACACAAATCTTTGCGCAGAGTTAACAAACGTTGCTGCATTTCGTTCAGCTCTTGCTTCCAGATCGCGGTCAACTGCTCATCTCTTAGCACTGTCTTCACTAATGCGGCACCGTGATCTGGTGGCATCGTATACGTAGAGCGCGCCAAAGTAAGCATTTTACCCCGTGCGTTGGTGACATCTTGCAAGCTTTTACCAAGCACAATGGCCGCACCGGTTCGTTCTCGGTACAATCCAAAGTTCTTAGAACAAGAGGTCGTAATTAACATTTCTTCCATGCGCTCAGCCATATAACGTAAGCCTTGCGCATCTTGTTCTAAACCATCACCAAAACCTTGATAAGCAATGTCGACAAAGGGAATAAAGCCATTTTTCTGTGCTAAATCTGTGATTGCTTGCCATGCAGAAAAGTCAATGTCCGCTCCCGTAGGGTTATGACAACAACCATGCAGTAAAACCACATCTTTTGGACCGGCTTGTGCCAGATCCGCTAACATCTGTTCGGTATCCACCATTTTGGTTTCACGGCTGAAATAGCGGTAGTAACGCACTTTCAGACCAGCGGCTTCCATCACGGGCTTGTGGTTTACATAGCTAGGATCCGTGATCCAAACGGTCGTTTCCGGCTGCGCCACACGCATTAAATCGCCTAACATACGCAGTGCACCACTGGCTCCTGGCGTTTGGATCGCAATCGTGCGCTCGGTATCCAGCGTTGAGCCAAGTACCAGTTGCAACATGCTCTGATTAAATTCTTCGCATCCGGCAAGACCAACGTACGATTTGGTTTTCTGAGTCGCAACCACCTTTTCTTGCGCCAATGCTACCGCGCGCATGATCGGGGTTTCGCCCAAACTGTTTTTATAAACGCCTATTCCTAGATCCACTTTTTGTGGACGAGGATCATTACGAAAGGCAACGGAGAGAGAAAGAATTGGATCTAAAACTGGTGCTGGTAAATGAGTAAACATGAAAGTCACAACCCTTTGAAATTCAGGTAACAACCCACAAAGTAAACCAGATAGATAAAAACCGAAAGGGATTTTTTGTTCTCAGCGCAACGGCGTTACATACAGCGCTGAGAACAACAACATTACACCGTGAAGCGATGGATCACTTGATTAGCACTGCCCCGCCACTCCAGCATCGGATCCGCGAGGGCTTGTTCAAATTTGCCATCCACCAATACATCAAGATAAGGCAGCAACGCTTGTTGTGCGTCATTAAAATCGTCCAGTCGATAACCAGTCCATAACCAGATATCTTTACCAGGACATTCCTCTTTCACTCGACGAACCAAACGCAGCACGGTATCAACATTCGCGGGATGAAGGGGATCACCCCCTGAAAGAGATAAACCGCGCCGTTTGATCCGCGTGTCATTCAAATCCGCAATAATCTGATCTTCCAACTCTTGAGTGTAAAGATGCCCAGAGGTGAGTGACCAAGTGCTTTGGTTATAGCACCCTTTGCATTGATGCTCGCAACCGGAGACAAACAGCGTACAGCGTGTCCCCGGTCCGTTGACAACATCAATGGGGTAATATTGATGATAATTCATAAGGTTATAGGTGTTTTACCCGACGTTTCACTTCTTCTTGTTTACCGACGTTAAACGGGCGCGCATCTGGGCTGCCTAAATAGCCACACACACGACGGGTTACAGAAACTTTAGTCGGCTCATGGTTACCACAACGTGGGCAAACAAACCCTTTACTCGTACAGTCAAACTCGCCCGCAAAGCCACACTCATAACACTCATCAATTGGAGTATTCGTTCCGTAATATGGCACGCGGTGATAGCTGTAATCCCACACGTTTTCCAGCGCTTCCACGTTACGTTGCATATTCGGGAATTCACCATAACAGATGAAACCCCCACTCGAAATTTCCGGATACGGCATCTCGAAATCAATCTTGTCGTATGGGTTGACCTTTTTCTGAACATCTAAGTGGAAGCTGTTGGTGTAGTAACCTTTATCGGTTACCCCTTCTACCACACCAAATTGTTTGGCATCGATACGGCAGAAGCGGCTACACAAGTTTTCACTCGGCGTACCATACAAGCTGAATGCATAACCGGTTTCTTTCTTCCATTGCTCCACGGTATTGCGTAGATGTTGAATAATATTAACCGCTTCTTCACGCAGCTGAATATCATCATAAACATGCGTTTTCTGGCCAAACAGCGCAATAATGGTTTCATGCACACCGATGTAACCCAGTGAAATTGAGGCACGACCATGCTTGAAAATATCGGCAATTGAATCATTGGCTTTCAAACGCACACCACAGGCACCTTCCATGTAAAGAATAGGTGCAACGCGAGCTTTCACGTTTTCTAAACGATTGATACGAGTATCCAGCGCACGACGAGCCAGCTTCAATTTTTCATCAAGCAGTGCGTAGAATTTCTTAACATCCCCTTTGGCTTTTAGGGCGATGCGTGGCAAGTTTAGGCTTACAACACCAAGGTTATTACGCCCCTCATGGATCAGCTCACCGTGTTCCTCATAAGGATTGAGGAAAGAGCGACATCCCATTGGGGTTTTGAATGAACCTGTAATTTCTACCACTTTGTCGTAGTTGAGAATATCAGGGTACATACGCTTAGACGCGCACTCTAATGCCAGTTGCTTAATGTCGTAATTGGGATCTTCGGCTTTATGGTTTAGGCCATCCTTAATTGCAAACACCAGTTTAGGGAATACGGCCGTTTTGCGATTTTTCCCCAGACCCGCAATCCGATTTTTCAGGATTGACTGCTGGATCAAACGAGATTCCCAGCAAGTTCCCAAACCAAAACCAAACGTGACGAACGGCGTCTGCCCATTCGCGGTATGCAAGGTGTTGACTTCATACTCAAGAGATTGGAAAGCGTCATAGCACTCTTTCTCGGTACGCGCTTTAGCAAATGCTTCTGGGTTACTGATTTCCCATTCGCGAGCAATCTCTAGGTGCTTTTCATAGCTTGCCGTCACATAAGGAGCCAACACTTCATCAATTCGGTTGATCGTGGTGCCGCCATAAATGTGGCTTGCAACTTGTGCAATGATTTGTGCGGTTACGGCAGTTGCAGTCGAAATTGATTTAGGAGTGTCAATTTCTGCATTACCCATTTTAAAACCATGAGTCAGCATGCCTTTAAGATCAATCAGCATGCAGTTAAACATTGGGAAAAATGGTGCGTAATCCAGATCGTGGTAATGTATATCGCCCTCTTCGTGTGCTTGAACAACATCACGAGGAAGAATACGGGTTTTCGCGTAATGCTTAGCCACAATACCCGCCAGTAAATCACGCTGAGTTGGGATCACTTTGCCATCTTTGTTGGCGTTTTCATTGAGCAAATCCGCATTACTTTCTTGGATCAAACCTTCAATTTCTCGAGTCAGTTTGCTCTGTTTCTCACGCGCAACATCACGGTCATGGCGATATTCGATGTATGAGCGGGCCAATGCTTTATAGGGACCTTGCATGAGCTCGTTTTCGACTAGCGTCTGGATTTCGGCAATGTGTACCTCTTCGTAATCTCGCAACTTTAACTCAACCGCTAACGCAACATTCAATGCATAAATGGCGATGTCTTGATCTGCGTGCTCGGCAGCACTTTCCACAGCAGCTTGAATACGATCCCTGTTGAATGGCGCTTTTGAGCCATCACGTTTGATTACGATAGGTTTCACCTTTTCTCCTTACCCAGCATACCCACAGAGTTATCCACAAATACACTATATAGGGCTAATTATTCTGCGACTGACACTATATGTTGTGGCGTATTTAACGAAATGCATCAAGCCGGAGTATTGATTTAGATCAATAAAAACTGACCAATGAACAAGATCAATGCGATCTTATTGGTGAAGATCCCAAACCCGAAAGAAACCTTGAAAATAGCGATTTTTGTGATTTGAGTTACTGAACTTAGGAAAGCGTTATCAGAGGGATTGCTACTATTGAGTTACTGTGAAATATGTAGGTTTAAACCGAGCAAACATACCGATATTTAACGTCTTAGATACGGATTAAACTCTCATTTTTCAATGGCGAGCTTTCAGTGTAGAGCTCTACCTTGTGTATATTCTCGGCAGCATTTCTCATGTAGGAAAAGAGAATGTCTGTGCAGCAGGTTTTCATCACGTTTACTAGTAGCACAGCAATTATTTCTTGCAGGGCAACAGAAGTGGGCTAAAGCGGTGGTGTCGTGTATTCGAACGTCAGTTTGGCTGCACTCCAACGTGTTGGTTACAGCAACAACACCGAAATAAGCAGGAATTATTGAGCCGTGAGGATCAACCGACTCAATAATGTGTTTTCCTCAGTTATTGACGTTACTGAATGTCGAGTTTATTCAGTAACGAGGGATAACCCCAACCATTGTTGCCCACAACAACACGCTCCCCGGTAAGGTATTCATACAACGTCGGGGCTAAAGATCCGTTTTGCTCTGATTGCAGGGTGATAGCATTGCGCCCTACCGGTTTTCCCCAGAAACCTAAAAAGGCATCTTTTTCTAGGTAACTTTCCCCTGCATGTCGGCCAGGTACTTTGGTGTTATAACCTAAGCCTTCACGCGGAAAGAGATTAATAGTACCTGCGCGTTCTTCTTCATAAATTGCCGCTAATTGATTTACAGAATCAGGACGAGGCGTAAAACTCGTCAGCATGCGCCACTCTGACTCATCACACCAGCTAGCGACATCACTCTCTTTCGCGCGGTAAAAGCACTTATCCATCAAGCGGGCAAATTCATCCAGTTCCATCGCATTCGGAGTGGGTAAATATGGGTTAAGTTGCTGCAATTGGAGTAATTGTGGTTTACCTTGCACAGCAGAATAGAAACGTTTGTTGCCTGATTGGCGGATGAGTTCATCCACGCGTTTCCCCTCGCGCATACCGATCACGCGTACTGTGCAATCTTCGAGGGTGCAAGCGCCTTCTCTTACCACCAAGTAATCCAACGTTTCGCCTAAACGGATAAGGCTTTCATTGACGATATCAATGACTTTATCACTGCCTTTAGGTTGCCATTGAATCAACTCTTTATAGACAGGTTGTGTTGCCCACCCCGCCGTAGCATTAAAAAAGTCCAACATGAAATTGCCCCCTGCAGTGGAAGCCACCACCACATCCACGGCTTGATAACTCGGTGCATTTAATGCATTCGTCAGCTTAGGGCCTTCGCCTTCATCGGAAGAGATCTTCTCGACCACAATCGAAATCCCAAGCTGCTCTTGTAATGGCGCAAAAATCTGTTTTTCTGGATTTAATGAGCCGTAGACTGGCGACAAACCGTGATCACCCGCCATACCCCACAAGGTGCGATCGTAAACCCCCGCTTTCTGATACGCGTCCTCCGTTGCTCTGAGCCAGTAGTCCAATCGGTTTAATTCACCGGTTGGCATGATCACTTCATCACTGAATGGCCCCGTAAAATGCGCAAAATGATCGGGCCAAGGGTTATAAATCAAGGTGTAATCTGGCATCCCATCAATGTCCAGCTTGGCATATTTTTCTAATTGCTGTTCAATGCGTTGCTTTAAGGTGAAACGTGTTATCAATGCCCACTTGGGCGTATTTTGGTACGCCGAGATTTGCTCAATGAGATACAATCTTAATGTGGTCAAACGTTGTTCGACATCCGCTCGTTCGTTGAGCTCTCGTAAACAACGTTTTTCTCCAAAATCCCGTAATGTTTCTCCCGCCCCTAAGTTCACTAATCCATCGTAGGTAACATGAGCATTCCAATCATATTGAGCATTACAGTTCAGTGTTTTTAAATAATCGAGGCGATCAAACATCGTCTTTACACCACGTTCATTCACTAAGCGATCTAACTGCAAAGCGTCGTTACCAAAAAAGTAGTAAGCGCGATCTTCTTTACGATCCACAAAATGAAAATTGGGGATACCAGTTCCCCCCAACCCAGAGACTTTCGCACCGGTTTTTATAATCGGAAGATTCCTTACACTGATCGTTGGTGTTGAAGAAATGCCAACCTGCACAATACTCGATCGATAGTTCTGATAGAGCTGTTTGAAAAATGGCAAGTAGTGAGGATCATGGTAAGGCTGCTCAGAGAGTAAATGCATGAATCTGACCTGCTGTTCATGCTCTGGTTTTGCAAAATGCGATGAATGATTACGTTTAACCGCATCAAGATGTTGTTGGTAAGCGACTTGAATGAATGGCTTTTTCGGATCCACCAAGCCTTCTAATAGTCCCTGTTGCAAGCCATCCACCGTAATTTGAACAGCCAAACGACGTTGCTGTTGCGATTGCAAGAATGCGATCACTTGTTGAGGGTCATCACTCAACTGTTTGGTAAGCCACTCTTGTAAACGCTCTGTACGCTCTTTTTGATAGAGAAACTGACGATAACCCTTTAAAACGTTCAGACGCACAAAATCAATCAAGCTAACGGTGATCGCCTGTGCTTTATTATTCACTTTCTCGGCATTTTCCGGTTTAGCGTCTTCTAACACGCTTAACAGCGCGTTTTTCATTTCACCCTCGTCCATCACATTGGCCGTTTGGCGCAAAATATCCATCACCTGAGGCTGAATTTTCGTAACTAATGCTTGGTCAGCTGGTGTATCCGATAAGTATTGATATTGTGCAGGCAGTTGTTTCAGATCGCGCCACTCACCAATCTGCACCAATGCATCATATAAGCGCACCATAGTCGCAATGAATTGACTATCCACTTTAATCCCTTCTTGATGAGCTTGGTCTTTACTATGCTGGTTTTGCTGTGTACTAAGCGGTTTATCAAGTGCAAATAGACTGTGTTCAAAACCTTTCAACGTTTGATGGTCATACACTTTCGATACATATTGCTTAAATTCATCCTCTGCCGACATTCCGCTATAACGGTCGTAATACTGATAGAGAAAATAGCCAAGCGGAATTGCATAAGATGGGTCAGAGATTTGTGCAATCACCCGAGTTTTGGTTTTAACATCTAGTGGAAGAGCCAAGATGTAGCTATCTAACGTGACACCCGCAATAGTAAAGAGCGCAGTATCACGCGTTACAATCGTCGAATAACCCACCGAGTTCGTAATTTGGTGCTTAAAAACGTGGGCAGAGTTATAGACACTTCCCACAACAGGAAGGGATTCAACGGCGGCATTCACCGCAAAAGATAAACAGCCTAGAGCGGTGATGACGGAGAGTAGTTTGCGTTGATGTGTGGCGGACATATTTCTTCCTGCGTCAGAGAATGCTGGATATCAAAGTTCAATATCTTTAAAACTACACATTTTTCCTTTGATAACACAATGAATCAACAGATGTTTTTTAACTTTGACTCGATATCTCTTTATTGATGAAACGGCTTCGTAGCTCTGAAAACATCCCTCAGCCCCCACCACCACTGACGCAACCACTGTATTGCCCAGCGCCAAATGGGAGATGAAAAAATTTTTAAATCAATACATTGAAATGACTAGCCCATCATTAGTCATTCGTCACTTGCAAATCAGCAACCTTAACTTGTTAATTTTAACACTTACGCAACATGCCAAACTTTCCTATTGTTAGTGTACTCACCTTGTCTTATTTAGGAAGATGCCATGAAAGTTCTCATTCAATTTGATCAAGCTGGTAGCTATAAGGACAGTTTTTGGGACGAGCCTGTGTTTCATGCTAAAGGAGAGCTGTTTCCTGTCACCCCAATCAGCGCAGTCGAGCTCATTGAAAACAGCCAAGCTCATCTATACATCGATGAAAATGGCGAGCTTGTCATCAGTTAACATATTCCACTAGAACGTTGCTTGCCTAGCAGGATTATAATTTGGGGAGGGGGTGCTGATTATTTGATGAGGTTCAAGATCGTTTTGAATTCGGGAGCTCGACAATCTTGCACCAGTTCATAAAGACACATCTCAACCCCTGTCATCGGCACGCCTTGCTTCGCCAGTTTATCTATCGCTAACGATTTATTCGCTTTGAGTCGAGATGAAATGCAGTCAATCACTAAATGCATGTCGTAGCCTAGCCGCTTCAAATGGCTAATGGTTTGATAAACACAGATATGGGCTTCAATTCCCGCTACCAGCCAAGAAGTGCGCCCAGTAGCCTGAATTGCATGAATAAACTGGGGTTCTTGGCTAGCATCAAACGTGTATTTGATAATACGGTTGAGATTAGGAAGATGTTTGCGTATTTCCTCCACCGTATCCCCTAATTTATCCGGATTCTGTTCTAACCAGAGGATTGGCATCCCCAACGCTTGTACACCTTGAATTAGCTTCTGACACTGCTCGATCAGTTCATTACTCTCAACTACAGTGCGAGCAAGCTTGCCTTGAATATCAACCAGAATAAGTCCTGTCTTCTCTTTACTCAGCATACAGACTCCAGATAGCGATAAATTGGCAGACATCTACCATAACGATTTGGGTAAATAGTGGTCAGCAAGAACGCTTAGATTCATATACTAAGTGCAATATTAAAAATAAAACAGTGAGAGACGTACAATCACGGCATAACCGCCGATAATCGCACTGAGTTTAACCAATATGAGCTTATTGAAGCCGCCACCGATACTCGATTTTATTTTGCTAACCCACACCACTCTTGGGAGCGAGGAACCAATGAAAATACCAACGGACTTATCCGACAATATCTGCCCAAAGGCACCTCGATGGCGACACTTACTCAAGCAAAGTGCAATGCGATTGCGCACAAACTTAACAACAGACCCAGAGCTCGTCTGGGCTTTCAAACTCCGGAGGAATGTTTTGTTGGATATTATCGCTGATCGTTGCACTTCAAACTTGATACTAAGTTACTCTTCAGCGAGTTTTTCACGAACAATATTTTGTGCTTTGATAAAGCTTCGCCCATGCCATGACTCATAGTTTTCCGCAATCGGGTATCGGTGATGAATGTCGGTAAAATCATCCCACCAAGGATCTTCTCTGTAGCCAATGCCTACAAAAGTACCTGGATATTTTTCACCGGATAGTAAGCAGCTAAAGTCATCACAGCTTAACGTTAAACCTCCGCATCTAGAGCTATAACGTTGCTTATCACGCAATGATTTTATCAATTCATAAAAGCTAACAAGTTGGCGTCTGCCACCAGCCCCTACTTCATCACTTATATGCCAGGTCCGATGTAATATTTTGTATTTAAAATCATCAATTTTGAGTAGTAAAAACGCACGAGCTTTACTGCTATCTTCTCGGACAAAGAATACACGCAGAGGTTTGGTTTGTTTAATTTCATCTAAATACCAATGAGGCTCACTCATAGTCTGGTCATTGTTGCTAAATGGGCTATTTTTACCCTCTAAAAGCCAATCTCTATTTACTCCGAATGTATTCGCAAAATGATCTACAAACTCAAATGTTGGTTCTTCTTTTCCTCGAAAGACGCCTTCTAACTCACTAACCTTATGTAGTTTCATTACTTGAGCTAACTGAGCAATTGTGTATTTTGAATACTCCCTGCCTTCATTCATTAAGTCTAACGTTTTTACAAAACGCATAGCAATTCGACTTACTTCTGAATCAATTTCAGTATCGCTCTTCGCATCTTGATTTGCTTGAGTCGCAACTATAATCTTGGTTTCGGTAGGTGCAGGGTGTGACTTAAATACCCTTGAACCTATAGCTGCAATCAATGCCATTCCTGCTCCCGAGAAAAGCCATTCTTTATTTTCAATCAACATTTCAATCATTAGCGTTTCCTACGATATCTGTTCGACACCAATAATACATATACCATTGATTTAGTAAAGAAAATGGCGTTCTGGTAAGTTAACGCCGCGTTAAGTGGTGAACAACGCTAACCATCAAACTTAAACCAACACTTAACCTGACTGGAACTGAAATCGCCAAGCGTTGTGAATCCGCCTTAAACGCCTTGTTATGTTCACATTACTCAAATAGTATGCCCACATCTGGGGCATTCGATTTTTCTATCTTTTAATGATTGCCCAAAGTTTGATTTCCCACAGTTATCGCAAAACTTAGCACCACGTATGTTCATAAAAGTTATTAGAGAAACAATGGGAACAATTACCATCCAGAATTGATGATTAACAAAGCCCTGCAAATATACAATGAACAAAAATAAAGCACCCGTTACGACAGAGAATAATGGATAGTATTTCCTCTTAAACTGTGCGTTTTTATTTATATAGAACAACACAAAACTGAGGAGTGAAACACCGCCCAAAACACCAAAAGCTATTAGTACTTTCTCATCCATTTTTACTATCCATCTTGTGAACATAACGCCCGCCTAAGGGGCTGACAACGCATAACAACCAAACTCAAACACAGCAACCGTAACCACCGCGACTCAATGGGACTGGAAACGCCACGCGTTGACAGTCCCTCTTGAGGCGTTTGTTAGGTGCGGGACCATAAACTCAAAAGCTCGCCAAAATTGACGAGCCTCTGTGCTAGATTCTGCTTTTCAGTTCAGTATAAATATTCTCTAGAATATGAAATTCATCTTCCGTCCAACAACGAGCTATTGATACCCAGTAATCACCCGTTTCATCTGTACCTTTAAACTCTACTTTCAACTCATACTTTCTCATCGAAACCAAAGCCAAAATCAGAGCAATTATGAGCGCAAAAAAACCAAACTCAGGTACAAAAGCCCAAGTCGCTGCTGACAGTAAAATGGCGTATGTTGTCACTTTAACCACGTTATCTTTGAAGCCAAGACGCTTCAGTTCAATACTCTTGATTTTACTTAAGTGATAACTCTCTTTTTTCACTTTCAGCTCAGATGCTGTTACTTGAAAATCATTAGCCGTGTAGGGTTTACGAAACCGAATAGCATTTACTAGCAACTGTACTTTCTCGTTACTTTTTTCCACCTTTATTCTCCATGTTATTAAAGGTTGGCAAAAACTAATGTAATCATGGTGTTAAAGGTTATTTTCAAAACGACTTATACATAATCAAGGGAAATGCATCAACAAAAATAAAGCAAAACTGTGAATACTACACACCTAACGCCCGCCTAAGGGGCTGGCAACGCATTACCACAAAACTTAAACACAACAACCGTAACCACTTCGGCTCATTGGGACTGGAAACGCCGCGCGTTGGCAGTCCCTCTTGAGGCGTTTGTTAGGTGTCTTGGATTCATATACTAAGTGCAACACTAAAAAATAAAACGGTGAGCCGTCATAATCCCTATTTTTCCTCCCGCCAAGAAGTGAAAAAGAATGACTTATAAACAGCTCACCGAGGGTGAGAGATATACAATCGCTGCTTATAAAAAGCAAGGTCTAAGCTATACCCATATCGCCAAACTCACTGGGCGACATAAGAGTACGATTTCTCGCGAAATTGCTCGCAACCGTTGTGCTTACGATGGAGCATACCGCGCTTTCAAAGCCGACCAACGCACTCGGACAAGGCGCAGTAAATCTAGGCGCAATCAGCGTATTACTCAGCAGCAATATAACCAAGTCGTGCACTTTATTAAAAAAGACTGGAGTCCTGCTCAAGTGGTCGGAAGAATGAAACGATATAAACAGCCGACCATTAGCCATGAGTCCATTTACCAGTACATCTGGCGAGATAAAGCCAATGGAGGCACGCTTTGGAAGCACCTCCGACAATCAACCAAACAGCGGCGCAAGCGTTACGCTGCCTACGATAGTCGCGGAAGGCTCGCCAATAAACGACATATCTCAGAACGACCCAAAAGTGTCGAAACACGTAAAACGCGTGGACACTGGGAAATTGATACGGTTATGGGGAAAGGCTCTAAACACTGCATCGTGACACTCGTTGAGCGCATGACCGGCTACACCCTGATTGGGCAAATGGACGACCGAATAACCGCATCACTTAACCAGCGAACCATTCAGCTTATGAGTCGATTTGATGGCCTGTTTACCACCATTACCGCCGATAATGGCACTGAGTTTAACCAATATGAGCTTATTGAAGCCGCCACCGATACTCGATTTTATTTTGCTAACCCACACCACTCTTGGGAACGAGGAACCAATGAAAATACCAACGGCCTTATCCGACAATATCTCCACAAAGGCACCTCGATGGCGACACTTACTCAAGCAAAGTGCAACGCGATTGCCCACAAACTTAACAACAGACCCAGAGCTCGTCTTGGCTTTCAAACTCCGGAGGAATGTTTTGTTGGATATTATCGCTGATCGTTGCACTTCAAACTTGATACTAAGTTTATGCCATTAGACCTAATTTCCGCAGACGTGCCCCTATTCCACCAGTTTGACGTCCAAACATTGAACTCAGGTCCTGAATACTCAGATCTTGCTTATATGTTTCATATTAATACCTGTTCTTCTTAATACGTCCACTTTTTATACGCGTTTTAATGTTTTTTGTATGTCGTTAATAAGCAATATTTATTTCTATGTATAGTAAACTTGCCTTTATATTTTTAATTCATAAATTCGTCAGCTCGTTTAGCTTTAGCAGACGAAGAATTATTAAAAGCACAATAAAAACATTGCAATCGATAAATTAGCACTTTGGGAAATGTAGCCTATTAGTAATAACCATTAAAACATACCCAATAACCACTTGATTTATAAATATTATAAATTAGAGCGTGGATATAAATTTGTAAATAACTCTCATTAATAAGCCTTAAATATCATAGTCTGGATCGCATTCACCCGATTCGCAATAGGTATCGTTCAAAGAGCGTCTTCTGTCGCTATCATAGTGCTGCTCGCTGCCATCACTACAAACTTGGTAGTCTTTACCCAAAAAATAGCATTTATCATTGTATTTAGAGTTACAAGCAGCCCACGCTGCTTCTCTTGTTTTATAGCAACTGTTACAACCCACCAATGATAATATAGTGAACAATATAGCGATAAATTTCATATAAACCTCCGAATCGATTTATAGAATATAATACAGCGAAATTGAATTAAAAACCTAACGCCCGCCTAAGGGGCTGGCAACGCATTACCACTAAACTCAATCACAACAACCGTAACCACCGCGGCTCAATGGGACTGGAAACGCCACGCGTTGACAGTCCCTCTTGAGGCGTTTGTTAGTTTCGTAGCCTATTGTTTAGCAATAATTTTTTAAACACATGTTCTTGAAAGTTATTTTATGCAAATGCATCGAGCAAACACACGTCCAACGCCAAAAGCTGTGAAGTGAGCTGCCAAAACTCAAAGCGATCAAGGTTAAGTTGGTCGCGATAAAAATCCACGAAAAAGAAAACGCAGGTACAGCGATGATACCGCTTTTGTAAAACCAAACTTCCAGTGTTGGGCATCCAACAACGTTGAAGCATCGAGGCTTATTGGTTTTCAGCGACCTTGAAATTGCTGAACTTTTAACGCGTTCTACCAAAGCAGCATCAAGAAAAACTCAAAAGCCTAATTATGCAACTTGAACACTAAAGGCTGATTTTTCAGACCATTGAGCTTGAGCTTCTGATGATTTTTTCTAGATAGAAACTAACGCCCGCCTAAGGGGCTGGCAACGCATAACACTAAACTCAAACACAACAGCCGTAACCACCGCAGCCTATTGGGACTGGAAACGCCGCGCGTTGACAGTCCCTCTTGAGGCGTTTGTTAGCTCTCTGCTTAGCGAATAAGTTACTGAAATTGTTCACCATGATTTTCTAAAGTTGCGCTGCCACAAATAGCACAAACAACATATCTATCTGTTAATTCTAACGAAATGCCACCAGGTAAAGAGGCTGCCGAACTACTAAAAAATCCATCTAGAAATGCTTTGAACTGCTCTCTTTTGGACTTACCGTACTTTGATGGCTTTTGCTTCATCACTTCTTTATGTTCAGTGTTCTTCCCACACTTTTCACAAAACCTTGTGCTCATACTATCTCCTGAAATATCGCTAAAAAAATTTCAAATCCAGCTTAGTTTTTTGGACTCCACGATGAACTTTGAAAGAGAGCTAACGCCCGCCTAAGGGGCTGGCAACGCATTACCACTAAACTCAAACACAACAACCGAAACCACCGCGGCTCAATGGGACTGGAAACGCCGCGCGTTGACAGTCCCGCTTGAGGCGTTTGTTAACTGGCCAGTGCTTATGATTTTCACTGCACTTTTAACCAAAACAAAGAAGATTACTCTACTCTTCGTTTGGTGTTTTCACATCTCGGGCTGGTTTTCTGAGCATGAAAAATCCACAAGCTTCACGCGTTGCAGTCGTAGGTTGTTCCCAAGCACCACAAAGAT
This sequence comes from Vibrio metoecus, assembly GCF_009665255.1. Classification (NCBI taxonomy): domain Bacteria; kingdom Pseudomonadati; phylum Pseudomonadota; class Gammaproteobacteria; order Vibrionales; family Vibrionaceae; genus Vibrio; species Vibrio metoecus. The sequence continues at coordinate 60,619 of NZ_CP035687.1, read as the reverse complement.
CCTTGAGATTATTTTTAGCTCTTTCGAAATGACGGCATTGCCCACAACGAAACATTTGCAAACTCCTTTTGCTCAGATGCTTTTGGCATTTCCATTTTGCCAGTTAATGCCCGCCTAAGGGGCTGACAACGCATAACAACCAAACTCAAACACAACAACCGAAACCACCGCGGCTCAATGGGACTGGAAACGCCACGCGTTGACAGTCCCTCTTGAGGCGTTTGTTAGGCAATAATTTCCGTTACGACTTCCGTTTCCACCGAATTAGCAATGAAACAATTTTCATGCGCCAAATGATGCATCTTCTCAAGTTGCTGTAACGTGGGCTTGGGAGCGCCAGAAAAGATAACTTGAGGTCGCAGTACAACCTTAGTTACTGAGGTTTTACCTTTGCTATTCTTCCCTAAAATACCAATGGCATTGTCTGTATAACTTTCAACAAGATATCTTTGCTTTGCTGCAATAGATAGGAAGACCAACATATGACAGCTTGATAATGCCGCAACAAATGCCTCTTCCGGATCTACATGAGCTTCAACAGACAAGGGAAGTGGTACAACATGAGGCGATGCTGAAGCTAATATCTTTGAACCACCATCGAACTCCCAAATATGAGCACGACTGTACTGATTATCAGTGAAAGCTTCGGAATCTTTACGTTTCCAAGTCACGATTGCTGAATGTTCTGACATTGATTTCCTTCTGAAGCTCACGAAATATTGCCTAACGCCCGCTTAAGGGGCTGGCAACGCACTACCACTAAACTCAAACACGACAGCCATAACCACCGCGGCGCAGTGGGACTAGAAACGCCATGCGTTGACAGTCCCTCTTGAAGCGTTTGTTAGGTTTGTGCGCCGAAGCTCATGTAGTAGTAACTACCCAATTCATCATCCACCTGCGACACAATTTCAAAACCTTGTGACATATAAAAGCTGAGTGCTTTCTGGTTTTGAACCATGCACTTAAGGCTTAAGTTGCCATATTGCGTTTTTGCGCCGTTAAGTAGCGTACTTCCAATACCTTGACCCTGATATTCGGTTGCAATGTAGAGACGATGGATAAAATTGTCAGGTTCCCAAATGGAAATGAAGCCGGCAATATTACCTAAAACCTCAGACAACCAAATTCGTTCACCTTGGCTATCGCGATCGAAGTCTTCTAGCCGAAAACTATCCGACTTGAGCCATGGGAAACTATCTCGTCTAGAGTCCAAATAGAGCTTTCTCAACGATTCGAGATTACAGGCACTAAACTCTTTGATTTCCATGAACAACCTTAAACCTAACGCTTGCCATAAACGGCGAGCGTGTTTTGCGAGTCCAGCCCCCGAAGGGGGCGATGTTTGATGGCCTTGTTAGGTTTCAGTAGTTCAGCCAGCTCTCATCCCCTGTGAACGTATAGCCTAAGCTATCCCATTGACTTCCCACTCCCGACACATGGGGTGTAGTGGCATAGTGAATTTGGTCACTTAGTTAGAGGTGATATCATCACCTCATAAGTTAACAGGTGACATTATGACAAAACGTACAAGACGGCTATTTAGCGCAGAGTTTAAGTTAGAAGCAGCGCAGCTAGTCTTAGACCAAAATTACTCAGTGACGGAAGCAGCCCAAGCCATGAATGTGGGCAAGTCCACGATGGATAAATGGGTTCGCCAGCTTAGAGAAGAACGCCAAGGGAAAACACCTAAAGCTTCACCTATGACCCCTGAGCAAATAGAAATTCGGGAATTGAAAAAGAAGCTGGCTCGCCTTGAAGAGCATAATGAAATACTAAAAAAAGCCACGGCTCTCTTGATGTCGGACTCACTGAACAATTCTTGATAATCAAGAAACTCAAGCAGAGCCACAGCGTAAAAATATTATGCGAAGTCTTCAATGTTCATCGAAGTAGTTATCACTACTGGCTTAAACGCCCAGCGTTAATTAATGCGGAAACAATAAAACTGCGCAGCTTGATTAGCGAGGCTCACGCCGCAAGCAATGGCTCTGCGGGAGCGAGAACCATTGCAGATATAGTCACAAATCAGGGTGTAAAGCTGAGCCGATACCGAGCAACAAAGCTAATGAGAACTCTTGGTTTAGTAAGCTGCCAAGAACCAAAGCATCGTTACAGAAAGGCTTCACAAGAACATATTGACGTTCCAAATCACTTAAGTCGTCAATTTGCTGTTACGGCTCCAAATGAAGTCTGGGCTGGCGATGTTACGTATATTTGGACTGGTAATCGGTGGATGTATTTAGCGGTCGTTATCGATCTTTTTGCCCGCAAAGTGATCGGTTGGTCAATGTCTTTGTCGCCTGATAGTCGGTTGACAGGTAAAGCGCTGTCTATGGCCTATGAATCTCGCGGAAAGCCAAAAGGTGTCATGTTCCATAGCGATCAAGGCAGTCATTATACTAGCCGTAAATACCGTCAATTACTGTGGCGCTTTCAAATAAAACAGAGTTTATCTCGCCGAGGAAACTGTTGGGATAATGCGCCGATAGAGCGCTTCTTTAGAAGTCTGAAGACGGAATGGGTGCCAACTGTGGGTTATCGTAGCTTCGCTGAGGCTCAACAAGAGATCACCCGCTACATTATCGGATATTACTGCCAACTCAGGCCACATCAGTATAACGGTGGTCTAACTCCCAATGAATCAGAACGATTATATTGGGAAAACTCTAAAACCATGGCCAATTTTAGTTGACCACTACAGGGCCACTCAACTGAAAACATGTAGATGTAAGTAGGGAGAATAAAGTACTTTTCTTCTATGCAGTCTATAACTACAGTTTTTCGCTCAATGAGCTTTTCCATCCAGCTACAAACTAAAAACCTAGAATCAGATGAAAATGCAAACAGGCAACCCCAAACATAGCCTGGGAACTTTTTACCATTAATACTTAGGCTATGATAGGAGTCGCCATGAGGAGGCTCTCCAATATAGGTGAGTATCGCACTAATGGTACTGCTTGGAGAAAGAAGCTGATAATCTTCCATTCCAGCCCATTCGCATGTGCCATTGTTTGGCAACTTTATCACTTCCAAACACTACCTCCGTGTGAAACCTAACGCCCGCCTAAGGGGCTGACAACGCACAACAACTAAACTCAAACACAACAACCGAAACCACCGCGGCTCATTGGGACTGGAAACGCCGCGCGTTGACAGTCCCTCTTGAGGCGTTTGTTAGGTTTACGGCACCCATATAACCAAAGCGAATATTAAATTGCGGAAAATGAGTAATTAATACATAAGCATCATGCTAATTTATGTAAACACAATGCACATAAGGATATTAAGATGCAGAAATTACTTTTAGCATTAACAGCACTCACTTTCGGAAGCACAGCAGTTGCAAGCGATTCTACTTTACTCAATGTCTCATATGATCCTACTCGTGAGCTATACCAAGAGTATAATCAAGCATTTGCTACATATTGGGCAAGCCAAAAAAAGCAAAACATCAAGATAAATCAATCTCATGGAGGCTCTGGTAAACAGGCAATAACAGTTATTAATGGTATTGAATCTGATGTGGTAACTTTGGCGTTAGCTCAAGACATTGATGCAATCGCTAGTTCAGGAAAAATAGCAAAGGACTGGCAATCTCGGCTACCACATAATTCTGCTCCATATACATCCACTATTGTTTTTCTTGTCCGTAAAGGCAACCCAAAAAACATTCAAGATTGGGATGATTTAACTAGAGAAAATATTGAAGTCATCACACCAAATCCGAAAACTTCTGGAGGAGCTCGTTGGAATTACCTAGCAGCTTGGGGCTACGCACTGACAAAAAGTAACAACGACGAGTTCTATGCCCAGCAATTTGTAAAATCAATCTATAGCAATGTTAAAGTCCTAGATACTGGTGCTAGAGGCTCATCAAATACCTTTATTGAGCGAAAAATTGGTGATGTTCTTATCACATGGGAAAATGAAGCATTATTGGCTATTAATAAGATCGAAAATCACAATGTAGAAATAATAATTCCGAGCACGTCGATATTAGCAGAGCCAACAGTATCGATAGTAGATAAAGTCGTTGATAAAAAAGGAACTCGTGCTATAGCTGAAGCATATCTTGAGTATCTTTATTCTCCTGTAGGGCAGGCAATTGCAGCCAAGAACTTTTATAGACCTCGGGATAAAAACGTAGCCATTAAATATTCCGTGCAGTTTCCAGAGTTAGACTTATTTACCATAGATAAGTTTTCTGGATGGGATGAAGCCCATAAGAAACATTTTTCGCAAGGCGGAATATTCGATCAGTTAAGTAAAAGGTAGTTTAAAAATGAGGCAGAAATCTGAAATCTATAGCTTTCTGCTTCTGTCGACTTGAGTAAATCCTAACGCCCGCCTAAGGGGCTGACAACGCATTACAACCAAACTCAAACACAACAGCCGAAACCACCGCGGCTCAATGGGACTGGAAACGCCACGCGTTGACAGTCCCTCTTGAGGCGTTTGTTATGTTTGTCTCGCTAAGCATCATTGAACACTTTAAAAGCTATCAAACGCCGATCAGAAGAATAGAATCTAAAGTAATCATCTTTAGTATCCTGCTTACCAACAAATGCAATAGCTGCCCCTCTTGAGGCGTTTGTTATGTACGATGCTCCAACAACTGGAGCCAATCTTCATGACTTATCGCATTTTTCGAAATGTAAATACTACGTTTCTGCATAGTATCTTCAAAATATGAGACTTTTATGGTCGAACCTATTCCTAAGGGCAGAAAGTTATATAACAAAGTCACATCACAGGCTAAGCCTTTGAAAAATAGCTGCCCACCTAATATTTCTAGAGAACCTTGCCGAAACTTATTCCATAAAATAAGGATTCTAGCGGCTGCACCACAACACATTAACAATGTAACTAGTTGTATCCACTGATGAATACCACTTGAAAGCCAATATAAAACAAGCCACATAAGCACGATATAAGCGAGCTCTGTAGACACATACTTGTACATGCTCAATCTAATGTTGTTGTTCATTTTTCCACCTAGCACATAACGCCCGCTTAAGTGGTGAGCAACGCAATACGATGTTTCCGCATACCACCTAAATCACTAAACTTAACGCATGGTAAAAATGCCACGCGTTGCGAATCCGTCTTAAAGCGTTTGTTATGCATTTTTTGTGAAGTGCTGCTCTATATCGTAACCAACAGCTGTTCCTCTTTGATCAAACATATTAATAAACTTCTTGATTTCTTGCTTGCCGTTAGAGCCAAAAATCAAACTATTCAACGTGGCTCTGACGCCGAATTGATTTTTAAGAGTATTTACTGGATTAGCTTGTGTAACCATTTTAAAAATTCCCACACCCGCTTCCATAGATACTGGTTTGTTAGCAGAACCTAGCCCTATTTTTGAATTAACATACTCTGAAACAGAATCTAATTGTTTTCGATAGTTAGCAACTTCCTTCAGATTGTCTTCAGACAACGCATTTTGAAATAACTTTAACCACTCTCTCAATTTTTCAAAATCTTGTCTCATTTGGAGCGCGACCCCAATAAGCTGACTAGGCGAGGAAGATTCCTGAATAACGCGAATAGGAATAGCCGGCATATTAACAAATAATGAATACAGTGAATCTGTTCCATACACCTTTTTTGATACCTTCATCTGTTCATCGTTTAAAAACGAGGTAAGTTGATGTAAAGCATCACCCGCAGGTAACATAAAACCTGAATTAACAAAGAACCTCTTGCGTAGAGGATGCGGAGTATAACTTTTTTCATAAACAAAGCTTCGAGCACACATTCCGGCGCCACCCCACATTGTTGCTGATAAAAGTGGATGCTGGGGTCTTTTAGTTTCTTGCCAGCTCAATACATTTTCTTTGTGAGCTAACTTCAAAGACTCCGTTGAGCTCATATGTTCAATTATTCGGTTTCGTGGTTCAACTAACTTATGAGGCTCTTCTAAAAAAGGATAACTCCGAACTACACCTAAGTTTTTGGCAGCTAATATCGGGCTGCTTGTTTTTACCCATGCATGTTCAAATTTAGCCTCAACCAAGATCTCATCTCTTAAAACTACGTCAGTTAAAAAATCGAACAAAGCTTCCGTTTGAATTGATGGATAACTAACTGCTTTATAGCTATGTTCACCATTTGTTATAGCAATTTCATCCGCAGATGCGTTCTCCATACCATCCACAAACAAGCTAGATATATCTTGAAGAGACCAATTATCTGAAATTATACCTTGTGCCACTCTAAACACCTCTCTGAGAGACAAATTGAAGAAAATGCATAACGCCCGCCTAAGGGGCTGGCAACGCATAACACTAAACTCAAACACAACAACCGAAACCACCGCGGCTCAATGGGACTGGAAACGCCGCGCGTTGACAGTCCCTCTTGAGGCGTTTGTTATGTGCGTGCTATTTGTGAGCCTTGTTCAATTGCAATAAATCCCATTTGTTTCCATAAAGATCTTGGAACACAACCACTGTCCCATACTCTTCAACTCGTGGTTCTTCGTTGAAGACAACGCCATTGGCCTTCATTAACTCATAATCTCGCCAGAAGTTATTCGTTTGTAGAAACAGAAAAACACGACCTCCAGTCTGATTACCTACAAATTGAGCTTGTTCTTCGGTGCTTGCTTGAGCAAGAAGTAGGTTTGTTCCATTCGAGTTTCGCGGCGAAACTTGAACCCAACGTTTGCCACCACCCAAATCGGTATCTTCAACCAAACTGAACTGAAGCTTTTTTGTATAGAACTCAATGGCATCATCGTAGTTTTCTACGACAAGGGCGATATTGCCGATTTGCTGTTGAACGACTTTAGACATGCTGACTTCTCAATATTTCAAAAGTCGGATTCTACACTACTTCGAAATTTTTCGAGAAAGCACATAACGCCCGCCTAAGGGGCTGGCAACGCATAACACTAAACTCAAACACCACAACCGTAACCACTTCGGCTCAATGGGACTGGAAACGCCGCGCGTTGACAGTCCCTCTTGAGGCGTTTGTTAGCCTTATGAGGTCAAGTTTTCTGTCGAGACCACAGCAATCTTTACACCAAAGCTAGATATACTCGGCAATGTCGCATTGTGATGCGCTCGAATTTGTTCACCTGACAAATGCGATTTGTTTTGAGTTGTATGAGCATCTGATATTAGCTCCACTGAATAACCCAATCCAGCCGCTCGACGCACGGTTGTATCGACACAGAACTCCGTGGCGTAACCGCAAATGTAAAGATGTTCAATGCTGAGTTCATGCAGCAGCGACTCCAAGTTGGTGCGTAAAAATGAATCTGGCGTTGTTTTACGCACAAAATGATCAGCACTTTCAACGTGTAATGAAGACTGCAATTTCCAACCTTCACTACCATGTTCGATTGGTGTACCCGTTTGTTCATGCTGAATAAAGATGACAGAGATATCCTTTTGGCGTGCCCAATCTGTGATTGTATTGATACGGGTCAATACCTCATTTCTTTCAAACGGTTGAGGTGTTGGGTCGAACAAAATACTTTGCACATCAATCACAAGAACTGCTGATTTCATAAAGTTTCCTTTTAATAAGGCTAACGCCCGCCTAAGGGGCTGGCAATGCATTAACACTAAACTCAAACACAACAGCCGTAACCACCACGGCTCATTGGGACTGGAAACGCCACGCGTTGACAGTCCCTCTTGAGGCGTTTGTTATGTTTATTTTAAACCCACTATTTTTATTTCATGGATTTTTCCGTTTGGGTCTTCTACTAAGAGCTTTGAGTTTGTATTCAATAGTTCAACTATATCTTTTGTCAATGCCAAAGATTTACTAACGACACCGGCTTGTGTCCGTTCATTCAACACATCAAGAAGATATGCAGCATTATCGATATCTCTTTGCGTAAGATTCATACTTACTTTATTTAACTTAGATACACTCATCTTTTTTCCTTCGTTTCTCTAACGCCCGGCTAAGGGGCTGGCAACGCATATCACAAAACTAAAACACAACAACCGTAACCACTTCGGCTCAATGGGACTGGAAACGCCACGCGTTGACTGTCCCTCTTGAAGCGCTTGTTAGTTAGTCATAACTTAGTATCGCCCTTATTTAGGGCGATACTAAAAATTAATCCTTTCGCATAAACAAACCACTTAATACACCAAGGGCAAGTATTGTTGCTGAATTCAGTTCTGTTGGGATAGATTTATCTAGGACAGTAAGAACCGCATAGCTCAGTACCCCCATGAAACCAATCATTGACAATGTCACTATTGCAAAACGAAATAACAGAGGATCGTTTTTAGGGTGGTACTCATCTTTCACAACACGTGGAACTTCGCTTTTTTCGCTTGAGCCCCAATCTGTTTCATTTGAGTCTTTGCTTTCCATGTTCATTGCAGCATCTCATATCGGAGGGTTAACTAATTGACCAGACACTAGCACAACAAAGAGAAAATAGGAATACTGTGTATATACAATGTATTCTAAATTAAGAGTTAAATTCGTTTCAGTAAAACATAACGCCCGCCTAAGGGGCTGGCAACGCATAACACTAAACTCAATCACAACAACTGCAACCACCGCGGCTCAATGGGACTGGAAACGCCGCGCGTTGACAGTCCCTCTTGAGGCGTTTGTTAGTTTCGTAGCCCATTGTTTAACAATAACTTTTTAAACACATTTGCTTGAAAGTCATTTTACGCGAAAGCATCAAGCAAGCGCACGTCCAACGCCTAAAGCTGTGAGGTTGGCAGCCAAAACTTAAAACGATCAAGGTTAAGTTGACCACGGTTAAGAGTCCGCTACAAAGAAAGCCAGATCACAGCGATGATGCAGCCTTTTATGAAACCAAACTGACCGTGTTGAACAACCAAAAGCATTGAGGCATTGAGACTTGTTGGCTTTCAGCAACTTTGAAATAGCTGAACTTTCAACACTTTCTACCAAATCAGCATCAGGCAAAACTCAAAAGCCAAATAGTTCGACTTGAACGCTTAAAGCTGATTTTTCAGAGCGTTGAACCTGAGCTTTATGATTTTTCTAGATAGAAACTAAAGCCCGCCTAAGGGGCTGGCAACGCATTACCACCAAACTCAAACACAACAACCGAAACCACCGCGGCTCAATGGGACTGGAAACGCTACGCGTTGACAGTCCCTCTTGAGGCGTTTGTTAGTTTCATAGCCTATTGTTTAACAATGATTTTTTAAACACATTTGCTTGAAAGTCATTTTACGCAAAAGCATCACACAAACACACGTCCAACACCAAAAGCTGTGAAGTTGGCAGCCAAACCTCAAAACGATCAAGGTTAAGTTGGCCACGGTTAAGAGTCCGCGACAAAGAAAGCCAGATCACAGCGATGATTCAGCCTTTTACTGATCAAGTTGAACGTCCGACAGCATTGAAACATCAAAGCTTGTTGGTTATCAGCAATTTTGAAACCACTGAACTTTCAACGCTTTCTACCAGATCAACATCAGGAAAACCCAAAAGCCAAAATGTGCAGCTTGGACGATAAAGACTGAATTTTCAGAACCTTGTGCGTGAATCTTTGATGATTTTTCCTGAGAGAAACTAACGCCCGCCTAAGAGGCTGGCAACGCATAACACTAAACTCAAACACAACAACCGTAACCACCGCGGCTCAATGGGACTGGAAACGCCACGCGTTGACAGTCCCTCTTGAGGCGTTTGTTAGCCGTTTTTTTTTCAAACCTACTGTTTCGTAAGCATTAACCGACGCAAATCTCGCTCCGCACGCATAACAAAAAGAATACGAACCTTTGCATCATCATACTTGTAGAAAACACGACACGGATTTACAACGACTTCACGATAATTGAGGTGTTCTAGTTCTGGAGGAACGCGCCCAGACTCTGGAAAATCGGCCAAACGTTCAACTTTTGTAAAAACGGTTTGCACCAGTTGTTTAGCAGCCACGACATTTTCAAGCGCGATGTATTCAACAATATCATTCAGGTCGGATAGAGCCGGCTCCGTCCAAATTATTTCAACCATTTTGACATTCTGTCCTTAGCATCTTGATGGCTGACCACTTTACCATCCGCTAAAGCTCGCTCTCCGCGAGCAATACCTTCCAGGATCGCTAAACGATTTTGCATAAATTCATAGTCGTCTACATCAATAAGGTAAGCTGACGGTTTTCCGTGCTCAGTTATCAATACTGGCTCTTTCGTATCATGAAGATCGGCAAGAATCTTAGTGGCCTGACGTTTTAGTGACGTCACAAGTTCTACTTTCATTTGAGCTGCTCCAAAGAAATACTAAAGTGATACTATTCTATCACTCTAAGCATAGCAAGCTTTCAAACGGCTAACGCCCGCCTAAGGGGCTGGCAACGCATTACACTAAACTTAAACACAACAACCAAAACCACCGCGGCTCATTGGGACTGGAAACGCCGCGCGTTGACAGTCCCTCTTGAGGCGTTTGTTATAAAGCAGATTTCCACTAAACGTTAATTTTGCCTTTTAAATAAAGAACACCTTTACCTGAAATAACAATAGCTCTTTCTAAAACGCGGCACTTCAGTACACCACCTCTCTTGGAGGCTTGGTAGGCTAGTAAATCTACCTTACCTAGTTTGTCTGCCCAATAAGGAGCTAAGCCTGAATGTATAGAACCTGTAACTGGGTCTTCATCACCACCGTTTGCAGGCCAAAAATAACGCGATACGAAATCATAGTTGTCGGATTTAGCAGTTACTACAACATCTAAAGGTGCAAGCTGTTTCAATTGTTCAGAGATATAAGAAACGTCCAAAACTTCTTGCTCATTGGCAAAGACAGCAAAGTAGGCTTGCCTGTTTTTGAGAACCTCGATAGGTTCTTTAGATAACCCATTCAAAAGTTGGGTCGGAATTGTAGAAGCCACTTCTGGCTTCTGGTTGGGGAACACCATTTCAATTTCATTCTGTGCATTGAGAATTACATTTAAGTTGCCAACTTTTTGGGTTATGAACTCAATTTGGTTTTCAACACCGAGCTCATTAAACAATACATGGGCGGATGCTAAGGTTGCGTGACCACAAAAATCAATTTCAGTCAGGGGTGAAAACCAACGAATCTCGTATTGGTTAGCACCTACATTTTTAATGTAGGCAGTCTCTGACAGGTTGTTTTCAGCCGCTATATTTTGCATTAGTTCATCAGACAGCCAGTCTTCGACCGGAACTACTGCTGCTGAGTTACCTTTAAACTGTTGATCTGTAAATGCATCAACTACGAAAATATCCAATTCCAACTTATGAACTCCATTTGCTTTATAACGCCCGCCTAAGGGGCTGGCAACGTATTACCACTAAACTCAATCACAACAACCGTAACCACCGCGGCTCAATGGGACTGGAAACGCCACGCGTTGACAGTCCCTCTTGAGGCATTTGTTAGGGCAATAGCTTCAGATTATGAGGGACATTAGGGTTTTCCCCAAAAGCACCAAGAAAATATTTCCTCAAATCTATGGGTAATTTCTTTTGTTGTTTATATTGTAAAAACATATCATCATCGGCGATACAAAAGCTTAAACCACTTAAACCGTATCCACCTTCAAGCTGCGCTACTGGCAGATGTTCTAACATCTGATATTCAATAAGTAAGTTCTTAAACTCACCTTTATCAGAGACACCATCAAGACAATTAATAAATAACAATGCTAGCTCCATTGTAGACAATTGGGCTCTTAATATACTTGCATATTTTCTCTTTCGCTCTTGCGGTAACACTGAATCACTGTAACTATGGATCAGCTTCAGGGCTTGGTATAAATTCCTGAAATAATGTCCAAATATATGATTATGCTTTTCTTGTATTACTTTATATTTTTCTACTATTACATTAGGTTTTGCATTATTACTAGTTAAATAATTTAGTATAGCTTCGAATGACTCTCGCCCATAGAATTTCCCCTCCGAAGAGCCTACTGGAAAATTCCGCTCAAGATTAAACTTATAAGCTTTTGAAACATTTTTATTAGAACTGACAATTTTATCCATATCCAACTGAATAGAATCTGCAATCCTATTGTGTAGATTTATTATATTAAAAAATGTACCTTCTATAGCTTGCATTTCTAAAGCATCAGCTGTTTTTTCATACTCCTCTCTTGCTAATTTCAATTCTCGACGCTGAATGACTATTGTTACCACTAAACCAAAAAGCGTTAAAAATGTAAAAATTGGGTTTAATACACCACCTAAAAAATCACCAAAAACACCGCCTTTATCAGTAAAAAACATAAGTATTATATTTACAAGAAATGCCAAAACTCCGAACAGTATCGCACACAACAAAATAATAAATAATTTATAATTCAATGAATTTCTTGATAACTCATTATCCTCTTTGATGATTTCATCGAATTTTTTAAAGTAACACTCTATTAGCTGATACAATTTGGCTTTCATAATAAACTCTTAATTATCAAAATATTGCCCTAACGCCCGCCTAAGGGGCTGACAACGCATGACCACTAAACTCAAACACCACAACCGAAACCACCGCAGCTTATTGGGACTGGAAACGCCACGCGTTGACAGTCCCTCTTGAGGCGTTTGTTAGCTTCGTAGCCTATTGTTTCACAATGGCTTTTTAACACATTTGCTTGAACGTCATTTTACGCAAAAGCATCACACAAACGCACGTCCAACGCCAAAAGCTGTGAAGTTGGCTACCAAAACTCAAAACGATCAAGGTTAAGTTGGCCACGGTTAAGAGTCCGCGACAAAGAAAGCAATATCACAGCGATGATGCAGCCATTTGTGAAACCAAACTTTCCGTGTGGAACATCCAACAGCATTGAAGCATCGAGGTTTGATGGCTTTCAGCAACTTTGAAACTGCTGAACATTCAACACTTTCTACCAGATCAGCATCAGAAAAACTCGAAAGCCAAATTATGGAATTTGAACGCTAAAAGCTGATTTTTCACAACAAATGAGCTTAGATTTTGATGATTTCAGCCTTTAAGAAGCTAACGCCCGCCTAAGGGGCTGACAACGCATTACCACTAAACTCAATCACAACAGACGAAACCACCGCGGCTCAATGGGACTGGAAACGCCACGCGTTGACAGTCCCTCTTGAGGCGTTTGTTAGTTGCGTACTTCCCATTCGCTTCGAATCACACCATATTTCACTGAATCATAATAGATCCCTTGGTAATAACGAACTTTGCGCAGCCGTGCCTCTTGCTTCAAACCTAGCTTTGTCGCTAATGACATCATGCGATCATTTCCCGACCATGTTGTCATGCCCACCCGCTCTATTTCTTGTGTTTCGAACAGATACGAAATCCATTGAGATAATGCTATTGATGCGATCCCTTTTCCCCAATAACTTTCGTCATAAATGACAATACCAGTTTCAAGCCAACGGGTTTCCTCACATTCCCAATAACAACTCACCGTCCCAACGGGTAATTCATTATAAATGACTAACTGCATATCTGAACCAACCAATAACCGTTGGAAGGTTGAATCCGCAAAATCAGCCAAAGTCGGATGAGAATACGGAAAGTAAGGAGCATTAAATCGAGTCCATTCGTTATGCTCAGTCATCAGCTTAAACACACGCTCTAACTCATTTTCCTGTGCTGGCCTAACATCGACTGATAAGTCATGTTTCATAGTGATTTTTCCAAAGAGCAACTAACGCCCGCCTAAGGGGCTGGCAACGCATTAACACTAAACTCAAACACAACAACCGTAACCACCGCGGCTCAATGGGACTGGAAACGCCGCGCGTTGACAGTCCCTCTTGAGGCGTTTGTTAGGTTTGTGCGCTGAAGCTCATGTAGTAATAACCACCCAATTCATCATCCACTTGCGACACAATTTTAAAACCTTGCGACAAATAAAAGTTGAGTGCTTTTTGATTTTGAACCATGCACTTAAGGCTTAAGTTGCCATATTTCGCTTTTGCGCCGTTAAGCAGCATCGAGCCCACACCTTGCCCCTGATATTCGGTTGCAACATAGAAATGATGAATAAAATTGTCAGGTTCCCAAATGGAAATGAAGCCGGCAACATTCCCTAAAACCTCAGACAACCAAATTCGTTCACCTTGACTATCGCGGTCGAAGTCTTCTATCCGAAAACTACCCGCCTTGAGCCATGGGAAACTATCCCGTCTAGAGTCCAAGTAGAGCTTTCTCAACGATTCGAGATTACAGGCACTAAACTCTTTGATTTCCATGAAGAACCTTAAACCTAACGCCCGCCTAAGGGGCTGACAACGCATTACCACAAAACTCAAACACAACAACTGTAACCACCGCGGCTCAATGGGACTGGAAACGCCGCGCGTTGACAGTCCCTCTTGAGGCGCTTGTTAGCATAATAGCATGTGATAGTTAATTCTAGTTTTTGTATATATATCCAAATGCTCTTTTTGAATACGTAACAAATCTTGCGACGAACTATAGGGAATATATTTCCAAGGCTCATTCGACAGATAATCCATGTAATGATCATGTCGACTACCGACATATTCTCTATATTTATCATAAAATGAGCTTGGTAACTTGTGGTAAAACACCTCTCCACTAACAAGTCTAACTTGGATGCAACAATGAGGCATTTTTATTGGTGAAGCTAAAACCCCGTCATTATCATACGGAAGAAAATATGAATACTGAGAACTTAACGTGGACATATCAACAGAAAAAGTTCTAGATGTGTTGTTAGGATATAGCTTCATGTTTTCCTTGCCATCTTCTTCACTTTTAAAGAAATCACGAACTAAATCACTCCAACGACTACTGTAGACATCTTTTAATATGAATCCACGCCTAATACATAAATTTACCGACTCCATCTCCGCATATAAGTGCGATCGATTTAGAAGAATCAATTTATACTCTCCATCTAAATCATCTCTTATTCGAATTAATAATCGTGTCCTTCTTGATGTCATAGACAAATAAAGTGAAACAACTACAGCAAGAAATGTAGCAATACCTGCAAACCAAGTACCGATCATTGACCAATAAGATATTTCTAAATCTGACATTTTCCCTCAAGTGTAAATTATTATGCTAACGCCCGCCTAAGGGGCTGACAACGCATAACACTAAACTCAAACACAACAACTGCAACCACCGCGGCTCAATGGGACTGGAAACGCCGCGCGTTGACAGTCCCTCTTGAGGCGTTTGTTAGTTTCGTAGCCTATTGTTTAACAATGACTTTTTAAACTCATTTGCTTGAAAGTCATTTTACGCAAAAGCATCACGCAAACACACGTCCAACGCCAAAAGCTGTGACGTTGGCTGCCAAAACGTTAAGAGTCCGCGACAAAGAAAGCCAGATAACAGCGATGATTCAGCCTTTTATGAAACCAAACTGATCAAGTTGAACGTCCGACAACATTGAAGCATCAAAGCTTGTTGGTTATCAGCGATTTTGAAACCGCTCAACTTTCAACGCGTTCTACCAAATCAGCATCAGGAAAAACCCCAAAGCCAAATTGTGCAGCTTGAACGATAAAGGCTGAATTTTCAGAACCTTGTGCGTAAATTTTTGGTGATTTTCCTGAGAGAAACTAACGCCCGCCTAAGGGGCTGGCAACGCATAACACTAAACTCAAACACACCAACCGTAACCACTGCGGCTCAATGGGACTGGAAACGCTACGCGTTGACAGTCCCTCTTGAGGCGTTTGTTATACGTGGACTTTGTACGTTAAGTCTGCGACTTCATCACCAGTGATGCCTCTGAAACCCCAACAATGAGCAGGTTGTTCTTTGATCGTGATTTCAATATCAATTGGTGAAATGCCTAATCGAGATTCAATGTTACTAAAAAGTGCCTTGATTAAAGCCTTTTTCGTTTCTACTTTGCGACCTTCCATCATGTTAACTTCAATAACCGTGTAAGCGTCAGAGCGGCCACTAGGATAATAGAAATCTCTCTTATCAAGTGGAATGAACCTGTGGGCACGCTTGTCTTCGGGCAGATCTAAAACCTGAGTCATGGACTGCTGAATAACATCGGATAATTCAGCTTTTATGGGATTCAAGTACTCTTTTATTCCATATATGACAATCACAATTCTTCCTTAAAACGTATAACGCCCGCCTAAGGGGCTGACAACGCATAACACAAAACTCAAACACACCAACCGTAACCACCGCAGCTCAATGGGACTGGAAACGCCACGCGTTGACAGTCCCTCTTGAGGCGTTTGTTAACTGGCCAGTGCTTATGATTTTCACTGCACTTTTAACCAACACAAAGAAGATTACTCTACTCTTCGTTTGGTGTTTTCACATCTCGGGCTGGTTTTCTGAGCATGAAAAATCCACAAGCTTCACGCGTTGCAGTCGTAGGTTGTTCCCAAGCACCACAAAGATCCTTGAGATTATTTTTAGCTTTTTCGAAATGACGGCATTGCCCACAACGAAACATTTGCAAACTCCTTTTGCTCAGATGCTTTTGACATTTCCATTTTGCCAGTTAACGCCCGCCTAAGGGGCTGGCAACGCAAACCACTAAACTCAACCACAACAACCGAAACCACCGCGGCTCATTGGGACTGGAAACGCCGCGCGTTGACAGTCCCTCTTGAGGCGTTTGTTAGTTTCGTAGCCCATTGTTTAACAATGACTTTTTTAACACATTTGTTTGAAGATCATTTTACGCAAATGCATCAAACAAACACACGTCCAACACCAAAAGCTGTGAAGTTGGCTGCCAAAACTCAAAACGATCAAGGTTAAGTTGGCCACGGTTAAGAGTCCGCGACAAAGAAAACCAGATCACAGCGATGATGCTGCCTTTTGTGAAACCAAACTGGCCGTGTTGAACATCCGACAACATTGAAGCTTCAAGACTTGTTGGTTTTCAGCAACTTTGAACTAGCTGAGCTTTCAACACTTTCTACCAAATCAGCATCAGGCAAAACTCAAAAGCCAAATTGTGCGACTTGAACGCTTAAGGCTGATTTTTTAGGGTATTGAATCTGAGCTTTTTATGATTTTTTCTAGATAGAAACTAACGCCCGCCTAAGGGGCTGGCAACGCATTACCACTAAACTCAAACACAACAACCGAAACCACCGCGGCTCATTGGGACTGGAAACGCCGCGCGTTGACAGTCCCTCTTGAGGCGTTTGTTATGCGCAACTCACCGTAACTTCATAATTACGTTCAACATTAACGGAAACTTTACCCCACGTAGACGATTTAACTCTTAGCTGATGCCTATCAAAAGCAGTTTGATCTCTAAACTCTTCATAAACATCGAATCGACATGGGTTTTCTTCGTTTTGCGTGACTTCAACAATCAGACAACCATCCTCTAATCTCGTCAAACGAATATGATTTTCTAGCTCGCTGATAACCGCTGTTAGTTCTGCTTGTGGAACAATAATATAGCCTTTTAGAATTACCTTGCTCAATTTCTATCCTTTTAAATTTTGCAGATATAGCTGATTTTTCATGATAGGCGCATAACGCCCGCCTAAGGGGCTGACAACACATTACCACCAAACTTAAACACAACAACTGCAACCACCGCGGCTCAATGGGACTGGAAACGCCGCGCGTTGACAGTCCCTCTTGAGGCGTTTGTTATGCGCGTGCTTCAGACCAAACAGCAAATTCATTACCACTTGGCTCTGCAAAATGAAAACGACAACCACCAGGAAACTCAAAGATAGGACGGATGATATGACCGCCATTTTTCACGACTTTTTCTAAAGTGGCTTCAATGTCTGAACTGTAGAAAATTAACAGTGCGCCACCATTTTCAGTCTTACTAGAAAACTCAGCCTTGAAAAAACCACCGTCTAAGCCTTCATTTGAGAAAGCTGTATATTCAGCTCCATAGTCAACAAAACTCCAGCCAAAAGTCTTTGAAAAGAACGCTTTCGTTGACTCTAAGTTGTTCGCTGCAAACTCCACATAATTAAGCTTTTCATGCTGGTTCATTGTTAACTCCTGTCAATTTTCCAATTAGCGCATAACGCCCGCCTAAGGGGCTGACAACGCATTCCACTAAACTCAAACACAACAACCGAAACCATCGCGGCTCATTGGGACTGGAAACGCCACGCGTTGACAGTCCCTCTTGAGGCATTTGTTATGCAGTTGGTTGCTATAAATGCTGCTATTTTACGGTAAAACCAAACTATCGCTTGGTAGCCACGGCCTTTATTGAGACAATCCTCACCGTTATTTCTACATCAACGGACAACTATGAAACTCTTAGTTCGCAACCTTGCTCGCACCACAACTGAGCACGACATTCGTAAACTCTTTTCTGAACACGGCTCTGTTACCGAATGCACTCTCGTTTTAGATCAAGAAACAGGCCTATCGAAAGGCTTTGCTTTCGTCGAAATGCCAGAGGCTTCAGAAGCAAAAACTGCAATTGCAGCACTGAATATGGCAAACGTTGCCAAAAGTAAGATTCGAGTCAAAGCAGCTCAATAAAGCAAATTCTAAAGCCAGCTGAAAATGCTGGTTTTTTATTGCCCAAAAAACTGCATAACGCCCGCCTAAGGGGCTGGTAACGCATGCCACTAAACTCAAACACAACAACTGCAACCACCGTGGCTCAATGGGACTGGAGACGCCACGCGTTGACAGTCCCTCTTGAGGCGTTTGTTATAGCGGTGCTTTTAGTTACCCGTGGACATATGATGTGTTGCACATAGCTTATTACCTGCTGGATCTCGTAAATAAGCTAAATACATTTTTCTTTGTCCGCTCACTCTGATACCCGGAGGATCTTCACAAGCCACACCACCATTTGCTAAACCGGCTGCATGCCATGCTTCTACTAACTCTGGGCTACTAACTTTAAAGCCAATTGTCATCCCATTACCATGCGTCGCAGGTTCGCCATTCACTGGTTTCGTAATACCAAGTACACCGTCTTGGTTTATGTAGAGACAGCGACCTTTAGTATCAATAACACCCGCCGGATAACCTAACACCGACAATATGGCATCATAGAAAACCTTTGATTTTTCAATATCATTTGAGCCGATCATGATGTGACTAAACATACTTGTTCCTTTTGTTGAGCAAAGTTGGAATTTACTCTGAGGCATCGATTGAGCAATGTCTAGGTTGAAATGTGAGATAAGCTATAACGCCCGCCTAAGGGGCTGGCAACGCATAACAACCAAACTCAACCACAACAACTGTAACCACTGCGGCTCATTGGGACTGGAAACGCCACGCGTTGACAGTCCCTCTTGAGGCGTTTGTTATGCAGTTGGTTGCCATAAATGCTGCTATTTTACGGTAAAACCAAACTATCGCTTGGTAGCCACGGCCTTTATTGAGACAATCCTCACCGTTATTTCTACATCAACGGACAACTATGAAACTCTTAGTTCGCAACCTTGCTCGCACCACAACTGAGCACGACATTCGTAAACTGTTTTCTGAACACGGCTCTGTGACCGAATGCACTCTCGTTTTAGACCAAGAAACTGGTCTATCGAAAGGCTTTGCTTTCGTCGAAATGCCAGATGCTTCAGAAGCAAAAACGGCAATTGCAGCACTGAATATGGCAAACGTTGCCAAAAGTAAGATTCGAGTTAAAGCAGCTCAATAAAGCAAATTCTAAAGCCAGCTGAAAATGCTGGTTTTTTATTGCCCAAAAAACTGCATAACGCCCGCCTAAGGGGCTGGCAACGCATTACCACTAAACTCAAACACAGCAACCGTAACCACTGCGGCACAATGGGACTGGAAACGCCACGCGTTGACAGTCCCTCTTGAGGCGTTTGTTAGCCCTATTTTGATGCCAAGAAGGCAATACCGGCAGCTAAACAAGCTGCTACAGCAACATTTTTAACGGGACTTTGCTCTGTAGGTGTGAGCATCGCGGCAACTGCTGCTGCACCTCCAGCAGCCTGTACAACAGTATTATCAGACTTTAATAAAGCTCCAATACCAACAGCAGATATCAAGTATTTTTGGACCTGTGTACTTTCTTTTACTAAACCACATGCGGTTCGTACAAAGTGCTCACAGTTTTCAGAAAATAAACTGTAAGGAATACCCAAGTATTTTCTTGCTGTTTGCACTGCTAAGGCAGGATTCTCAGCCTTAATTGAACTCTTCTCTATGTTTCTGTTATCTGCAAAAGAAGTTAGGTCGGTCTCTTCGACTCGGTGATACTTTTTGGAGTTATGTATAACCATATTGTTGCCAACGTAGATTCCGTAGTGTTTAAAGCCTGTGTACTGGATTTTTAATACTTGCCCTAGCTCATACATTTTCATGATTTCCTTTCATTAAGTGTGAATGATATGAACATGAGGGCGTATTATTAATAATTCAAGACACAATGTTTGATAATAGGGCTAACGCCCTGTTAAGGTGTGAGCAACGCAATACTGAAGCTCCCGCATACCACCTTAAACACTAAACGCATCGCATAGTAAAAATGCCACGCGTTGCGAATCACTCTTAAACAGTTTGTTATGTTTATTTGCTCAAAAACTCAACTACAGCCATAAAATTCTGTACGGCTACAATTGTAAACAACCCAAAGCCAGCAGTAAGCAACAAAAGGCATGCAAAACGACGTATTTTATAAAGGGGGTTGGCAAATTCATAGATTGGCCAGAAGTAATGAACGGGATCTTCTACATCTAAGTTTGAGTAATGCTTTGCAATAGGATCATGACCCATTTCTCTTGCCAATACCCTATCATTTATTCTTTTGTCGACACTTTTAGCTAGGTCACCCCAGTTGAACTTTATATCTTCAGAATACTGAGCTAGTTGTTTAAGCGTCTTTCCTTCTTCAGCATAGCTTTGATAAGTAGGATGATCTTTTACAATCTTTGGACAGGTTGCTAGTAGCAAAAGGTTCCCTAAAGCCAAAAATACAGCACAAAAGTAGAACATTACCCAAGAAAAGGGTAAAGATGTTCCAATCTTTATTTGCTGCTCAAAAACAACAAAGACCATCGAGTCCTGCTGTATGTACTCGAATGCCTTAGCAAGCATCGGGACGACAAATATCCACACATACATAGATTGTACAAACTTTGTGTTTCCTACTTTCTGTAACACATTCCAGTCAGGTATTAATTTCATAAATTCCCATCAATTTGCCCATTAAACATAACGCCCGCCTAAGGGGCTGGCAACGCACTACCACCAAACTCAAACACAACAACCATAACCACCGCGGCTCAATGGGACTGGAAACGCCGCGCGTTGACAGTCCCTCTTGAGGCGTTTGTTATAAGCAAGATACCAACGTTACAGAAGCTCTTCTAAATCCGACATTAGCCATGCGCTGTTATGCTGCTTAAAACCAATTTTTGGATAGTATTCAGTTGCTTGTGGTGCTGATAACAAAATCAACTTACAACCTTTTTTAAGACTAGCGAAAGTCTGTCGGATCAATTCTTTACCAATACCTTTCGATTGGACCTGCTCCGAGACAGCCAAATCCGATAAGTAGCAGCAGTAATGAAAATCTGTCACCGAGCGAGCAATACCGACAAGCCGCTCACCAATCCAAGCTGAAACAAGCAAATCCGTATTTGCCAACATCCCACTGATACATTCGTAATTATCGGTTGGACGTCTAGCTCCAAGCGTTGTCTGATTGAGGAGTTCCACAAACTGCTCTGGCGTAATTGGGCGATTTACAAAATATTCAACTTCCATTTTTCACTTTCCTTTAAAGCCCAAACTTCAACTTGCTTATAACGCCCGCCTAAGGGGCTGACAACGCATTACCACTAAACTCAAACACAACAACTGCAACCACCGCGGCTCAATGGGACTGGAAACGCCGCGCGTTGACAGTCCCTCTTGAGGCGTTTGTTAGTTTCGTAGCCCATTGTTTAACAATAACTTTTTTAACACATCTACTTGGCAGTGATTTTACGCAAATGCATAAGACAAGCACACGTCCAACACTAAAAGCTGTGAAGTGGGCTGCCAAAACTTAAAACGATCAAGGTTAAGTTGGCCACAGTTAATAGTCCGCGACAAAGAAAACCAGATCACAGCGATGATGCAGCCTTTTGTGAAACTAAGCTGACCGTGTTGAACATCCAACAACGTTGAAGCTTCGAGGCTTGTTGGTTTTCAGCGACTTTGAAATAACTGAACTTTCAACACTTTCTACCAAATCAGCATCAAGCAAAACTCAAAAGTCCAATTGTGCAACTTGAACGCTAAAAGCTGAATCTTCAGAACCTTGTGCGTGAATTTTTGATGATTTTTCCTGAGAGAAACTAACGCCGCGTTAAGGGGGGCAGGCACGCAATACAAAAGCTGCCGCACAGTGCCGTAACCACTGAACCCAACGCAAACTGAAAATGCCACGCGTGCCAAATCCCACTTAAACGCTTTGTTATGCTTAAGCTTCAACGCCCACATTTTTACCAAAACCAAGATTAACTCGACTAGGATTAGCTAACAAAAGGCAAAACCCAAAAAACTGAAATGACTCATGACTTTTGAAAATCTGACTTTGAAATTTGGCGACTAAAAATCAAAAACCTAAGTTCAAAGTTCTGATTGAGCCAACTGCCCTAACCTCGCGCTTACGCGAAAACTGATTGAGGCAATTCTCTGAGTTCCCAGCGCCAAAGAATTGATGTCCAGGAAATAGCGCCAATTGAAGCTGACTTGCCGACGAACTCGAAACTAACAAGCCGAGGGAACAAAGAAAAACCATAAACCACTGATTTTACGTGATTAAGCATAACGCCCGCCTAAGGGGCTGGTAACGCATGACACCAAACTCAAACACAACAACCGTAACCACCGCGGCTCATTGGGCCTGGAAACGCCGCGCGTTGACAGTCCCTCTTGAGGCGTTTGTTATGCCTTTGGTTCACGATAGATGTTTGGCTGCCAGATTTGCATCAAAATCTCTGGATTTTCAACAGGTTTAAAACCGTATTGAGCATACAGACCATGAGCATCCCTTGTCGCCAAGACCATGCGTCGTAAACCTTGAAGCTCTGGATGAGTAACAATTGTTTCAACTAGCCGCTTACTTAAGCCTTTACCTCTTTGAGACTCAATGATGAACACGTCTGCTAAGTAGGCAAAAGTTGCTTTATCTGTAATTAAACGAGCAAACCCCACTTGATTCCCAATTGGATCATAAACCCCAAAGCAAAATGAGTTTGATATGGCTTTTTCTAATGTAGCCATAGGGATATCAGCAGCCCAGTAGCTGTGAGAGATAAATTCGTAAATTACCTCAAAATTGAGTCGATTATTATCTGTGCTTATCTCAAATCCTTGCACTACAGTTTCTCCTTGAGGCATAACGCCCGCCTAAGGGGCTGACAACGCATACCGCCAAACTCAATCACAACAACCGTAACCACCGCGGCTCAATGGGACTGGAAACGCCGCGCGTTGACAGTCCCTCTTGAGGCGTTTGTTAGCTTCGTAGCTTATTGTTTAACAATGACTTTTTTAACACATTTTCGTGAAAGGCATTTTACGCAAAAGCATCACACAAACACACATCCAACGCCAAAAGCTGTGACGTTGACTGCCAAATCTCAAAACGATCAAGGCTAAGTTAGCCACGGTTAAGAGTCCGCGACAAAGAAAGCCAGATCACAGCGATGATGCTGCCTTTTGTGAAACCAAACTGGCCGAGTGGAGCATCCAACAACATTGAAGCATCGAGGTTTGATGGTTTTCAACGACTTTGAAACTGCTGAGCATTCAACACTTTCTACCAAATAAACATCAGAAAGACTCGAAAGCCAAATTGTGCGACTTGAACGCTAGAAGCTGAGTTTTAAGAACAATTGAGCTTAGATTTTCATGGTTTTAGCCTTTAAGAAGCTAACGCCCGCCTAAGGCGGCTGGCAACGCATAACAACCAAACTCAAACACAACAACTGCAACCACCACGGCTCATTGGGGCTGGAAACGCCACGCGTTGACAGTCCCTCTTGAGGCGTTTGTTATAGCGCATTTGCACCTTCAAGCGCCCATACCACCACACTATCACGTTCAAACTTAATTTGACGCCCATATTCAAAATTTGGACACATAAAAAATACATACTTCAGCTGTGCATCTGTAGCAGCAACCTTGTCGATATCTTTTTTGAGTTTTTGATTATTGTTTGGTGTGACTGACGCAAAAACTTCAGCCGCTAAAGTTCCACAATGTGACTCAATATCTGAACCTGAAGCCGTGCCTAAATTTAGGGTATATGGAGCTAACTCAGAGTGATACTTAAACAAAACTTCCATTGCGTTAAATGACGCTAAGTAAGTAAATGATTGATTAATTTGTTCAATTACATTCAACTCACGCTCAGAATCCAGCGGATCAACTCCTACACCGCCAAACTTCATTTTTGAAAACAATCCGTATGCATCTCGTTCAGTGCGTATTTGTTCAACAGATTTATCGATTGAATCCATAACCAACTGTTTTAGAACCGCGATTTCTTCTTTATCTGTAACACTGATTGTCTTACGCATTATTTTCTCCTGCGCTATAACGCCAAGCTAAGGGGCTGGCAACGCACAGCCACACTCAACATTAACAACCGTAATCACTGATGCTAACCGCACCGAAGATGCCACGTGTTGACAGTCCCACTTGAGCTGTTTGTTAGGTGCAGTGTCTAAGTTTTAGTGTGATTCTCACCGCACTACTATCCGATTTTCGTGATTCTCAGTCGTTTGCTCGACCAAAATCACAGTTGCATAATAGCTGTAAATCAACAACTTATGCACCATTAATCACACGATAAGCCTCACATATTGAAGTGAAGTTATAAGGATATAGAGATATATGATTATTGGGGTATAAACTATGACAGAATCAGCACATAATAAAACCAAACGTAAGCTCATAAGTAACATCAAAGATATTAAGCCAACACATCAGACAGCGATATTTTATAACAACTTTGATGAAGCCATTGAGTTCAATGATTTGATGCAGAAGATTAAAAAACCTGTCAGTGCTGCATTCAAAAGTATCACTATGATTTGGGTGCTGAGATTAAAACATCAGTTCAATTATGGTGTGGTCGGATACATTCAAATTCTCACCTCTGCCGAACTTGATTTGAAATTGCTTAACAAAGTGCTCGCCAAATACACATGTGAGAACCAAATTACAACAAAGCAACGTCCATTTGACCGAGAAAAATATACAGATACAGTATCAAAGCAAAAGCTTGCCAATTTAGCCGCCTATTTAGGCTCCAAAACAAGCCCAAGACGATATGCCATAACTAACAAGCCACAAATTAATAAAAACGCTCAAAATTGATTACAGAGAGATTATTGAGAATCATTATCAAAGGAACAAGGGGGTCATGTGATAGGTGTTGTTCCTTTGAATTCTCAAGCAACCTAACGCCCGCCTAAGGGGCTGACAACGCATTACCACCAAACTCAAACACAACAGCCGAAACCACCGCGGCTCAATGGGACTGGAAACGCCACGCGTTGACAGTCCCTCTTGAGGCGTTTGTTATGTGTAACTACCCAAATGTTCCTTGATGAAATTTACATCAGCACTATAAAAGTCATTCAGTGGAATTTGGGAAGCCTCAAACCAATAAAACGTTTGTTGTCGGTAAGGTTCGATTTCTTTAGGCTCTGCATTCATCGAAGCGCTCAAAACAACATAATAAATATCGCCGCCATTCTCGTTGATGGACTTATGAGTGCCAATGAGCTTTAAATTTCTCAGCCCAGTTTCCTCCCAGAGTTCACGAATAGCTGCTTGTTCTCCTGACTCACCGGCATCTATAGAACCACCCGGAAACTCAAAAATCATCCCACTATTCTTTCTGAACCGTTTTTGTACCAAAACAAGGTTATTCTTTATTACGACAGCCATCGCCAGATGATTCATATGCAGTTCTCTTTGACTGAATTACACATAACGCCCGCCTAAGGGGCTGACAACGCATTACCACTAAACTTAAACACAACAACTGCAACCACCGCGGCTCAATGGGACTGGAAACGCCACGCGTTGGCAGTCCCTTTGAGGCGTTTGTTAGTTTCGTAGCCTATTGTTTAACAATGACTTTTTAAACTCATTTTCTTGAAAGTAATTTTACGCAAAAGCATCACGCAAACACACGTCCAACGCCAAAAGCTGTGAAGTTGGCTGCCAAAACGTTAAGAGTCCACACAAAGAAAGCCAGATCACAGCGATGATTCAACCTTTTATGAAACCAAACTGATCAAGTTGAACGTCCGACAAAATTGAAGCATCAAAGCTTGTTGGTTATCCGCGATTTTGAAACCGCTGAACTTTCAACGCTTTCTACCAAATCAACATCAGGAAAAACCCAAAAGCTAAATTGTGCAGCTTGAACGATAAAGGCTAAATTTTCAGAACCTTGTGCGTGAATTTTTGATGATTTTCCTGAGAGAAACTAACGCCCTATTAAGGGGTGAGCAACGCAATACCTAAGTCGCCGCATACCACCTTAAACACTAAAACTCACGCATAGTGAAAATGCCACGCGTTGCGAATCCCTCTTGAACAGTTTGTTATATTAAATTTACGAACAATCCAGCAAATACGGATACAGCGAAAGACAAACACACACCGACTAATAATGTTTTTCGTGTCGACTCAAGACGTGAGAATCGGTCTTTTGAATCTCCCCAACAAAATACATAGAGTGGAAAAATGGAACGTACCAATCTTGTATAAAAGTACAACAGAAAGGCTGGAATAAAGCCCCCCATTAGCATAATGACTAACTTATACTCATCTTCTAGTTTCGAATTTCTTTGATCTCGCACCCATTGCTGAGCCGCTTCTTCGTATTTTGTCATTGCTTCACTTCTTATATCATCTTCTTTTGCTAATAAAAGTTGATATTCGTAAAACACTTCAATCGGCTTTAAGTCTGGACTGCTAAGAGACAAGTTCTTAAGTTCATCAGAGACACTATACTCGACTTCAACGAAATCTTTCCAAGTTTTCTCATAGTCAAACGAGTAGACGCGATCTCCATATGTCATGCTAACAAAAACATAGTAAAAAGTTAGCATTAACCCCATTGCGAATACCATAATTAAGTCACTAAACTTAGCCTCAAGAACCCATCGCTTACTTCTTTCAACCGGTGATATTCGCTCTTCAATTTGTGAAATTGTCACAAATAACCAATCTCTATCAACCCCAGTGATACTGTAATAAATTGAGTCAGAATTTTTTTCTTCACTTGGATTACTAAATGTAAGCTCAATCGTACTTTCTTGGTCAGCAATACCAAGCTTAAGAGATAGACTGCAAATTTTACTAGAGCCGATATTGTCCAAGTCTAATACTTCTTCAATAACAGGGAACTTTTCTATCACCCCATTTTCATATTTAACTTCATACTCTTGATATATTTCCTTAGCACCAGCCTTATTGAGTTGTTCTTTAGCTGTATCAATAATTCGTCTTAACCCTTTTTCCCCCAGGATAAAACCACTATCAATAGTCCCTGTTTTATGAGCTTTCATTCTTTAACCTAACCTAAAAATTTCATTATATGGTATTTCATTCTCATTTAATATAACGCCCGCCTAAGGGGCTGGCAACGCATACCACTAAACTCAAACACAACAACTGTAACCACCGCGGCTCATTGGGACTGGAAACGCCGCGCGTTGACAGTCCCTCTTAAGGCGTTTGTTATGTTACTTGGATTCATATACTAAGTGCAACACTAAAAAATAAAACGGTGAGCCGTCATAATCCCTATTTTTCCTCCCGCCAAGAAGTGAAAAAGAATGACTTATAAACAGCTCACCGAGGGTGAGAGATATACAATCGCTGCTTATAAAAAGCAAGGTCTAAGCTATACCCATATCGCCAAACTCACTGGGCGACATAAGAGTACGATTTCTCGCGAAATTGCTCGCAACCGTTGTGCTTACGATGGAGCATACCGCGCTTTCAAAGCCGACCAACGCACTCGGACAAGGCGCAGTAAATCTAGGCGCAATCAGCGTATTACTCAGCAGCAATATAACCAAGTCGTGCACTTTATTAAAAAAGACTGGAGTCCTGCTCAAGTGGTCGGAAGAATGAAACGATATAAACAGCCGACCATTAGCCATGAGTCCATTTACCAGTACATCTGGCGAGATAAAGCCAATGGAGGCACGCTTTGGAAGCACCTCCGACAATCAACCAAACAGCGGCGCAAGCGTTACGCTGCCTACGATAGTCGCGGAAGGCTCGCCAATAAACGACATATCTCAGAACGACCCAAAAGTGTCGAAACACGTAAAACGCGTGGACACTGGGAAATTGATACGGTTATGGGGAAAGGCTCTAAACACTGCATCGTGACACTCGTTGAGCGCATGACCGGCTACACCCTGATTGGGCAAATGGACGACCGAATAACCGCATCACTTAACCAGCGAACCATTCAGCTTATGAGTCGATTTGATGGCCTGTTTACCACCATTACCGCCGATAATGGCACTGAGTTTAACCAATATGAGCTTATTGAAGCCGCCACCGATACTCGATTTTATTTTGCTAACCCACACCACTCTTGGGAACGAGGAACCAATGAAAATACCAACGGCCTTATCCGACAATATCTCCACAAAGGCACCTCGATGGCGACACTTACTCAAGCAAAGTGCAACGCGATTGCCCACAAACTTAACAACAGACCCAGAGCTCGTCTTGGCTTTCAAACTCCGGAGGAATGTTTTGTTGGATATTATCGCTGATCGTTGCACTTCAAACTTGATACTAAGTTACGGTGACTTTTTTAACCCAGCTGATACATTTTCCACCAAATTTGCAACTGGGCTAGTTAAATTAGTAGATTCGTGCGTTTGCCCCCTTGTACTGGATAATAACATTTCAACTAAGCTGTTATCATGTGTTCTAGTTCCACCAAGATCGCTATTAACAATAAAAATAACTTTTAAAAAGTCATGTTTCTCACGATTCAAGCGGCTAATTTGATTATGGTGGTACTTGTAAATTGATATCGAAATTGCAAATAGTAATAGAAAAAGGCTTACAAAAATATACAAAGAATAATCAGAGCTTTTTATTGCCACAGCGTCACCTATTAGTTTTTCTACCCTTGAGTAAAACGCCATAACTTCGACTACAGGAGGTTCTAGCGAATCAAATTCATCAATCAACTCAATATGTCCCTCCATTAATGTCGATACTTTCTCAAAAGGTTCCATTTGCATGTTTTTTAATCTGGCCAGTATCGATTGACTAATTAAAATTAGCTCTTCCAAATCGTCTTTGTTGATTAAATCATCTTTGATGATTCTTTCATTAACGACTGTTAGATATTTACGAATACCAGTAAATTCATTTACAATTCGTTGTAGATTTTCAGAAATTTCTATTTTTTCCACCGAGGAATTATATTTTTCAAACTCTTTTAAAAGAGTACTATTTGATGAATCAAGCTTTTTTACAAGAAGGTCGTTTCGGTGTACAAAGCTGTTATTTAGTTCAGTTAATGCCAGTGAAAACTGCGATGAAATAACATTTTGATTGTAGTACAAACTACCTATATAGGCAGCTGTGATTGTAAACACTACAGATATAAATACTTGCACATTTCTTATACCCTTTTTATGAACATCAATCTCAGATTGAACACTGGTTAGGTACTTTATTGAATCAATTTCATCAGTCACATTTACCTCCTAGGTAACAATACCTTTTATCCGAAACATAACGCCCGCCTAAGGGGCTGGCAACGCATAACACCAAACTCAATCACAACAACCGTAACCACTTCGGCTCATTGGGACTGGAAACGCCACGCGTTGACAGTCCCTCTTGAGGCGTTTGTTAGTTTACAGTTTTCCACATTGTTTTTGACTGCTCTTCAAAGCCTAGTTTTACATAAAAGCTTTGCGCACTCTTGTTGAAAGCCATGACCTCTAGTCTAATTTGCTCAGCACCCTGAGATTTAGCCCAGTCATTACATCGAGCCATGAGTTGAGTACCAATACCAGAAACTCTAGCATTTTCATCAACTACAATTGTGCCGACACGACAAATTGGTGTTTTAACTAAAAACGGGATAGCTTCATTTTGAGTTACCGTAGCTGTTACGAAGCCAACAACATCACCAGAGATTTCTGCAACAAGAAACAGCCTTGATTGATCATTTAGAGCCTTAAGAAGGAACTCTTTTTCTTCAGATGACGGTTTTACAAATGCTTCAGGTGCATTTTCAAAGTGCATAACTCCAATCTGATAATTAAGACGCAAAAGTGAGTCTAAATCTGACGCATCTGCTGATCTAATTTTCATTTTCGTCCTCTGAATCTGATATGTAAACTAACGCCCGCCTAAGGGGCTGGCAACGCACTACCACTAAGCTCAAACACAACAGCTGAAACCACTTCGGCTCAATGGGACTGGAAACGCCACGCGTTGACAGTCCCTCTTGAGGCGTTTGTTATGCAGTTGGTTGCCTTAAATGCTGCTATTTTACGGTAAAAACAAACTATCGCTTGGTGGCAACTGTCTTTGTTGAGACAATCCTCACCGTTATTTCTACATCAACGGACAACTATGAAACTCTTAGTTCGCAACCTTGCTCGCACCACAACTGAGCACGACATTCGTAAACTGTTTTCTGAACACGGCTCTGTGACCGAATGCACTCTCGTTTTAGACCAAGAAACCGGTCTATCGAAAGGCTTTGCTTTCGTCGAAATGCCAGAGGCTTCAGAAGCAAAAACTGCAATTGCAGCGCTGAATATGACAAACGTTGCCAAAAGTAAGATTCGAGTCAAAGCAGCTCAATAAAGCAAATTCTAAGACCAGCAGAAAATGCTGGTTTTTTATTGCTAAAAAACTGCATAACGCCCTGTTAAGGGGTGAGCAACGCAATACCAAAGCTGCCGCATACCACCTTAAACACCAAAAACAACGCATAGTAAAAATGCCACGCGTTGCGAATCCCTCTTGAACAGTTTGTTATATTTCATTGTCGAATAATATTGTTGCTTTATGTTCATCAATTGGAACTATTACTCGGTGCAATAATATATGGCTTTCTTGTACAGATTGATCGTGTAATTTTTTAAACAATCCTAAAGTTTCTTCTTGCAGTGGGTTTAGCTCTGCTACAAAGTTTGTTACGTCTTCAATAGATGCGTACTCGAGAAAGTCAAAATACAGACGAATAAAGCCGGATACTACATCAGACATTTGAACCAAATAATTCTCTGTTTCTTTTGATTCAACAAATGAAAACGATAAACCATTCAGTTCAGGATCATAACTTCTTGCACTATTTATCTTCTCTTCAACTTCAAACTCATTGTCCAGAATATGTAATGAGTTTGGAAACATTTTCAGTCTATTAATATAGAAGAAGGAGAAGTCTTCTATAAGTATGTCCTTCTTAAAATCGAAAACCAGTTCAAACTTCACCTTATCTTCAAATAGTTTGATGCACTTATAAACGAAAAATCCCAAATAATTTAGCATTTTGAAATCTAGATCACTCTCTGATTTGGAAAATTTTACCGCGAGGTTCCTCATAATTAAGTCACTTAGCAGTTCGAGAAACTTAAGTGAGTCCTTCTTTTCTATGTTTGGATAGTTAAATTGGCTCATCAATGACAAAAAATTTTCTTTGTCCATTTTGATGAGCCTATACAAGCAATCCTTATAGATGAACTGGTTGGCATAATCTTTGGGGTCTTCTGTGCAAAGAATCAAATCTTCGATTATGTCCAAAAATGACCAATAGACTGTATTGATCATCTCATAATGAATAAATACTTTCTTTGATAGTAAGTATTGAAAAAATGTATTAAATCTTTTGCTGCCAAGTGCATATTTAAATGCTTGTGAGGGAGTGTACTTTGCTCTAATTTTTATCATCTGGGCTAGCTTTAACTCAGTAGCCCCTTTTTGAAGACACAACTGCTTCTTTAAATCTTCAAAATCTACACTTTGACTTGCTTGACTAAAAGCAATCCCCGCTAGGACAAATATTGGTGATGAATCTTGGTTCGGATCATTGTCAATATTGTACTCATCGCCATCAAGAAGTAACTTTCTGATATTATTGGATTCATCATAATATAAAGAGTAATTGTTCTCGCTAAATTCTACTTCCATTTCCTTCAATTCTCTATTTAGTGCACTGAAAAATATAACGCCCGCCTAAGGGGCTGGCAACGCATTAACACTAAACTCAAACACAACAACCGAAACCACCGCGGCTCAATGGGACTGGAAACGCCGCGCGTTGACAGTCCCTCTTGAGGCGTTTGTTATGCGGTTAATAGCTTAGACATGTACAGCTCATTAACATACTCACCATCGACAACCAGAGAATGGCGCTTTAAACCCTCAACTTCAAAACCACATGACTCATAGAGCCTTTTAGCTCTCTCATTGTGCTGCATTACGGTCAACTCTAGCCGGCTATATCCATGAGAAATCGCCCAACCTTCAAGCTTGTTTACTAATTCTTTTCCAAATCCTTGGCCTGTAACAGCTTGGAGAAGGCCAATGACCAAAGACATGCAGTGTTTATTGCGATTGGCTGTATTACCTACACCGACAATGAAACCAAAAGCCTTTTCATCATTGGTCAGTAAATACATCACCTTATTAGATGAATCATTGAATGAGTGAATAATTTGGATTTGCTGCTCCAGTGTGGTTGTCCTTTCTTCTGGTTCAAGCAGCATGAATTTAGACTCTCGATCTAATTGGTACATTAATGACAATACTGACTCTGCATCTTCGACTGTTACTTTTCTAATAATCACTTTTTCATCCATGCTCAAATAACTGCATAACGCCCGCCTAAGGGGCTGGCAACGCATTAACACTAAACTCAAACACAACAACTGCAACCACTGCGGCTCAATGGGACTGGAAACGCCGCGCGTTGACAGTCCCTCTTGAGGCGTTTGTTATGCTTAAGCTTCAACACTTTACATTTGAACCAAATCAAGAATAACCCACTGAAATAATTAACCAAACTTCGAATTCCTTGAGTTAGAACTGAATCAAATTTTACCTATGAACTAACCAATGCAGGCTTTCATTTAGCAACTAGGCCAATGTAGAAAACCTCTCCGACAAACTCACTCACCACGCATGGGCACGACAACTCAATGAGGCAATAACACTGAAATTTACAGCGACAGACACATTGCCGTTCCATTAGGCAGCGCAAAACAATGCTCAATTGCCGACAGACTTTAAGCCTGTAAGTAAAGGCACCAAACTGCTCAAAACGACTTGAGCCAGCAACATTCACCCCACGCAGGCTCAACATTTCAATGAGGCAATAACACTGAATTTTCAGCACCAGATACATTGCCGCTTCATTAGGCAGCGACGAACAATATTGAATTGCCGACAAAACCTGAACAAAATGCCAAAGGGAACGAAAACCACAAACACTTGATTTTAATGGATTAAGCATAACACCCGCCTAAGGGGCTGGCAACGCACTACCACTAAACTCAAACACAACAGCCGTAACCACCGCAGCCCATTGGGACTGGAAACGCCGCGCGTTGACAGTCCCTCTTGAGGCGTTTGTTAGTTTCGTAGCCCATTGTTTAACAATGACTTTTTAACACATTTGTTTGAAAATCATTTTACGCAAATGCATCAAACAAACACACGTCCAACACCAAAAGCTGTGAAGTTGGCTGCCAAAACTCAAAACGATCAAGGTTAAGTTGACCACGGTTAAGAGTCCGCGACAAAGAAAGCATAATTTCAGCGATGATGAAGCCATTTGCGAAACCAAACTTTGAGTGTTGAACATCCAACAGAGTTGAAGCATCGAGATTTGATGGCTTAAAACGACTTTGAAACTGTTGAACTTTCAACGCTTTCTACCAAATCAGTATCAAGAAAAACTCAAAAGCCCAATTGTGCAATTTGAACGCTAAAAGCCGATTTTTCAGAACCTTGTGCGTGAATTTTTGATGATTTTTCTTGAGAGAAACTAACGCCCGCCTAAGGGGCTGACAACGCATAACACTAAACTCAAACACAAAAGCCATAACCACCGCGGTTCAATGGGACTGGAAACGCCGCGCGTTGACAGTCCCTCTTGAGGCGTTTGTTATGCGCGCCTTGCCCAAAATGCCATTTGATACCATAATTAGGTACTTTTTGGTATTTATGGAGATGGGCTCATGGCTAAAAACACAAGTATCACTCTTGGTGAACACTTCGATGGCTTTATTACAAGCCAAATACAAAGTGGACGTTACGGCTCAGCAAGTGAAGTCATTCGCTCTGCGCTACGTCTACTCGAAAACCAAGAAACCAAACTACAGTCACTCCGTCAATTACTTGTTGAAGGTGAGCAAAGTGGTGATGCTGATTATGACCTTGATAGCTTCATCAATGAACTCGATAGTGAAAACATTCGATGAAACCATTTAATCTTACTGTCGCCGCTAAAGCCGATTTACGGGATATTGCTTTATTCACTCAACGACGCTGGGGAAAAGAGCAGCGAAATGTTTATTTAAAGCAATTCGATGATTCCTTTTGGCTTTTAGCGGAAAATCCCGACATCGGTAAATCATGCGATGAAATTCGAGAGGGATACAGAAAATTTCCCCAAGGGAGCCACGTCATCTTTTATCAGCAAATCGGCAGCCAACAAATCAGGGTGATCCGAATTCTTCATAAGAGCATGGATGTGAACCCAATATTTGGCGCATAACGCCCGCCTAAGGGGCTGACAACGCATAACAACCAAACCCAAACACAACCACCGAAACCACCGCGGCTCATTGGGACTGGAAACGCCACGCGTTGACAGTCCCTCTTGAGGCGTTTGTTATGCTTAAGCTTCAACACTTTACATTTGAGCCAACCCTAGAATAACCCACTGAAATCATTGACCAAACTTCGAATCGCCTTGAATTAGAACTGGCTCAACTTTTACCTATGAACTGACCAATGCAGGTTTTCATTTAGCAACTAGGCCAATGTGGAAAACCTCTCCGACAAACCAACTCACCACGCATGGGCACGACAACTCAATGAGGCAATGACACTGAAATTTACAGCGACAGACACATTGCCGTTTCATTAGACAGCGCAAAGCAATGCTCAATTGCCGACAGACTTTAAGCCTGTATGTAAAGGCACCAAACTGCTCAAAGCGACTTGAAAGAGCAAAACTCGACTCGTGCAGACTCAATATTCCAATGAGGCAATCACTCAGAATTTACAGCGCCAGACACATTGCCGCTTCATTAGGCAGCGAAAAACAATATTGAATTGCCGACAAAACTTGAATGAAATGCCAAAGGAATCGACAACCACAACCTACTGATTTTTTTATGGATTAAGCATAACGCCCGCCTAAGGGGCTGACAACGCATAACAACCAAACCCAAACACAACCACCGAAACCACCGCGGCTCATTGGGACTGGAAACGCCACGCGTTGACAGTCCCTCTTGAGGCGTTTGTTATGCTTAAGCTTCAACACTTTACATTTGAGCCAACCCTAGAATAACCCACTGAAATCATTGACCAAACTTCGAATCGCCTTGAATTAGAACTGGCTCAACTTTTACCTATGAACTGACCAATGCAGGTTTTCATTTAGCAACTAGGCCAATGTGGAAAACCTCTCCGACAAACCAATTCACCACACATTAGCACGACAACTCAATGAGGCAATAACACTGAAAAGTACAGCGACAAACACATTGCCGTTTCATTAGGCAGCGCAAAACAATGCTCAATTGCGACTGACTTTCAGACTGTAAGTAAAGGCTCCAAACTGCTCAAAGCGACTTGAGCCAACAATACTAACCTCGCTCAGACTCAAAAACCCGATGAGGCAATAACTTGGAATTTACAGCGCCAGACACATTGCCGCTTCATTAGGCAGCGAAAAACAATATTGAATTGCCGACAAAACTTGAATGAAATGCCAAAGGAATCGACAACCACAACCTACTGATTTTTTTATGGATTAAGCATAACGCCCGCCTAAGGGGCTGACAACGCATAACAACCAAACCCAAACACAACCACCGAAACCACCGCGGCTCATTGGGACTGGAAACGCCACGCGTTGACAGTCCCTCTTGAGGCGTTTGTTATGCTTAAGCTTCAACACTTTACATTTGAGCCAACCCTAGAATAACCCACTGAAATCATTGACCAAACTTCGAATCGCCTTGAATTAGAACTGGCTCAACTTTTACCTATGAACTGACCAATGCAGGTTTTCATTTAGCAACTAGGCCAATGTGGAAAACCTCTCCGACAAACCAACTCACCACGCATGGGCACGACAACTCAATGAGGCAATGACACTGAAATTTACAGCGACAGACACATTGCCGTTTCATTAGACAGCGCAAAGCAATGCTCAATTGCCGACAGACTTTAAGCCTGTATGTAAAGGCACCAAACTGCTCAAAGCGACTTGAAAGAGCAAAACTCGACTCGTGCAGACTCAATATTCCAATGAGGCAATCACTCAGAATTTACAGCGCCAGATACATTGCCGCTTCATTAGGCAGCGAAAAACAATATTGAATTGCCGACAAAACCTGAACAAAGTGCCAAAGAAATCAATAAACACAACCTACTGATTTTTATGGATTAAGCATAACGCCCGCCTAAGGGGCTGACAACGCATTACCACTAAACCCAAACACAACAACTGCAACCACCGCGGCTCAATGGGACTGGAAACGCCACGCGTTGGCAGTCCCTTTGAGGCGTTTGTTAGTTTCGTAGCCTATTGTTTAACAATGACTTTTTAAACTCATTTGCTTGAAAGTAATTTTATGCAAAAGCATCACGCAAACACACGTCCAACGCCAAAAGCTGTGAAGTTGGCTGCCAAAACGTTAAGAGTCCACACAAAGAAAGCCAGATCACAGCGATGATTCAACCTTTTATGAAACCAAACTGATCAAGTTGAACGTCCGACAACATTGAAGCTTCGAAGTTTGTTGGTTCTCAGCGACTTTGAACTAGCTGAAATTTCAACACTTTCTACCAAATCAGCATCAGGAAAAACTCAAAAGCCAGATAGTGCGACTTGAACGTTTAAAGCTGATTATTCAGGGCATGAATCTGAACTTTTGATGATTTTTTCTAGATAGAAACTAACGCCCGCCTAAGGGGCTGACAACGCATTACCACTAAACTCAAACACAACAGCCGAAACCACCGCGGCTCAATGGGACTGGAAACGCCGCGCGTTGGCAGTCCCTTTGAGGCGTTTGTTATGCTTAAGCTTCAACACTTTACATTTGAGCCAACCCAAGAATAACTCACTGAAATCATTGGCTAAACTTCGACTTTCCTTGAATTAGAACTGGCTCAACTTTTACCTATGCACTGACCAATGCAGGCTTTCATTTAGCAACTAGGCCAATGTGGAAACCCTCTCCGACAGACCAACTCACCACGCATGTGCACGACAACTGAATGAGGCAATGACACTAAAATTTACAGCGACAGACACACTGCTGTTTCATTAGGCAGCGAAAAACAATGCTCAATTGCCGACAAACTTCTAGCCTGTAAGTAAAGGCACCAAACTGCTCAAAGCGACTTGAAAGAGCAAAACTCAACTCGCGCAGACTCAATATTCCAATGAGGCAATAACTTGGAATTTACAGCGCCAAACACATTGCCGTTTCATTAGGCAGCGAAAAACAATATTGAATTGCCGACAAAACCCGAACGAAATGCCAAAGGAATTGACAATCACAACCTGCTGATTTTTATGGATTAAGCATAACGCCCGCCTAAGGGGCTGACAACGCATTACCACTAAACCCAAACACAACAACTGCAACCACCGCGGCTCAATGGGACTGGAAACGCCACGCGTTGACAGTCCCTCTTGAGGCGTTTGTTATATGCCATTTTTACCACTATAATCAATGCGCACTTAAAATACGCACGGAGTAACTTCATGAGAACCACGTTTAGTACACAAGCCCCCAAAAAGGCTACCAATCTTAGCTTAAACAGTGAGTTACTTGCTGAAGCTAAACGCCTTAATATCAATCTATCCGCTACGATGGAAAAAGCCTTAGAAAAAGAAGTTTCCTCTAGATTAAAAGCTGAATGGTTAGAACAAAATGCCGAAGCCATTGAAGCTTGTAACGAACTTACTGAGAAACATGGCCTTTTTTCTGATTCATACCGAGTATTCTGATGTCTCAATTTACCCTTTACGAAAATCTCGACAAAAGTACGTCTACCGCTTATCCCTATTTTGTTGACGTACAAAGTGAGCTGCTCAATACGCTAAATACTCGATTGGTGATACCACTTACACCACTTGATTTACTAGAAAAGAAAGCACCAAGCCATTTGTGCCCAACGATCCACATTGAACAAGGTGACTTTGTCATTCTTACTCAACAGATGGCAAGTGTACCAACCAAAATCTTAGTTGAGCCCGTCGCAGACTTAAGCACTTTCAGAGATGAGATTATCGCTGCTATCGACTTTTTGATTACTGGCATATAACGCCCGCCTAAGGGGCTGACAACGCATTACCACTAAACCCAAACACAACAACTGCAACCACCGCGGCTCAATGGGACTGGAAACGCCGCGCGTTGACAGTCCCTCTTGAGGCGTTTGTTAGGTATTTATTGCTGCTGAACGTAAATGAGCCGATTTGTATCAAAACCACGCTCTTTCGACATTTCTATGAACTTATCCAGAATGCCTCGTTCTACAGTCGGCGTTCTTGAAAGTAACCACAGATATTCTGTATTCGGCCCTGACACAAAAGCATAACTGTAGTTTTCACGGTCTAACTCAAACACTACGTAGGAGCCATAAAACGGGCCAAAAAATGAAACCTTCAGATAGCCATCTGTTGAGCCATTCACAAAGTAAGCTTTACCTTCCGCCTCCTTCCACTCACCTTTCTCTTCAGAATAGCCACGATTAAGAACCGAAATACCACCATCATTTCGAGCACTGTATTCCGCAGTAACCTGACTTAAACCTCTTTCAAAGGAGTGATCGAGTCGAGCAACCTCGTACCATTTACCTAAATAGTTGTTCAGTTCAAAATACGACACCGGTTTTACTGATTCGGGCATGCCCAAGCAGCCATTCAATAAAACGGCGCAAAGAATCAAAACGATAGCTCTCATGATAACTCCAAATACCTAACGCCCGCCTAAGGGGCTGACAACGCATAACACTAAACTCAAACACAACAACTGTAACCACCGCGGCTCAATGGGACTGGAAACGCCACGCGTTGACAGTCCCTCTTGAGGCGTTTGTTAGTTGCCCTACCCCAACACCAGTGCTAACATTCGTACACACAATCAAGGAGCTCACCATGGATACTAGAATTCAATTTCGTGTAGACGAAGAAACAAAACGTTTAGCTCAACAAATGGCTGAAAGCCAAGGTCGGACTCTTAGCGATGCTTGCCGTGAACTCACTGAACAATTAGCTGAACAGCAACGCAAGGCATTATCTCACGATGCATGGCTAACTGAACAAGTGAATCAAGCATTTGAGAAGTTCGACTCAGGAAAAGCGGTATTCGTTGAACATGACATCGCCAAAGTGCGAATGGCTGAACGTAAAGCTAAAATCCGAAATCGAGGTCACGCATGATTTTCTGGGAAGAAGCATCTCTCAATGATCGTGAGAAAATTTTCGAATTTCTTTACGACTTTAACCCAGCAGCCGCTGAAAAAACGGATGAGCTCATAGAAACCAAAGTCGAAAATTTGCTTGAGCAACCACTAATGGGGGTTCAGCGTGATGGTATTCGAGGCAGATTGCTTATTATCCCTGAGATATCAATGATTGTTTCGTATTGGGTTGATGGTTCTAAAATTCGAATAATGCGTGTACTACATCAGAAACAAAAATTTCCAAACGACTGATTTGTTGCTGACTGGCAACTAACGCCCGCCTAAGGGGCTGGCAACGCATAACACTAAACTCAAACACAACAACTGCAACCACCGCGGCTCAATGGGACTGGAAACGCCACGCGTTGACAGTCCCTCTTGAGGCGTTTGTTATGCCGCCGCTTTGCGAGTTTTAAGCCGCTCTTTCAAGGACATAATTCTAGCTACGTCTTCTTGGCAAACTTCTTTAATTTTCTGCAACTCCATACTCACGTAGGCTTTATCGATCTCTCGCTTATCCTTGACTAACTGACGTAAAAACGTCTCATATGAACTCTGTCGAAACAGTTGTTGGTCATATACATGATTAGCATATAACTGAAATCGTGACTCATAGTCATTCTCTAAACTACTATCTAACACCTTGCCCTCTTTAACCGCGTGATAGTAGATTCGAGCACTTGCGATTGAGTTTTTAATGACATCGCACTCTACTGTTGATGCAACACCATCAAGCTGTAGTGGAAGTTCTCGATAGGCTTGTTGAAGAAATTTTCTAGACTGTTCAACACTAGCTTCATTGGTATCTTTCTTGTAGCCCATAATATTTTCCATATGCTCAAGACAAGTATCAATATATTCAACAACTCGTTGCGTCTTTTCTTTCTGCTTTGCTGTTCTTATGCCCACTAATTGTAGGAAAATACTTACCATAAACTTTATCCAAAATTTTTGATTGCGGCATAACGCCCGCCTAAGGGGCTGGCAACGCACAACAACTAAACTCAAACACAACACCCGTAACCACCGCGGCTAATTGGGACTGGAAACGCCACGCGTTGACAGTCCCTCTTGAGGCGTTTGTTAGCTTCGTAGCCTATTGTTTAACAATGATTTTTAAACACATTTGATTGAAAAGCATTTTACGCAGAAGCTTCACACAAACACACGTCCAACGCCAAAAGCTGTGAAGTTGGCTGACAAAACTTAAAACGATCTAGGCTAAGTTGGCCACTGTTAAGAGTCCGCGACAAAGAAAGCAAGATCACAGCGATGATGCAGCCTTTTGTGAAACCAAACTTGCTGTGTGGAACATTCAACAGCCTTGAAGCATCGAGGATTGTGGGTTTTCAGCGACTTTGAACCTGCTGAGCATTCAACACGTTCACCCAGTCAGCATCAGAAAAACTCGAAAGCCAAGTTGTGAAATTTGAATGATAAAAGCTGAGTTTTCAAAGCAATTAACCCCAGATTTTGATGATTTTTGCTTTAAGAAGCTAACGCCCGCCTAAGGGGCTGGCAACGCATTAACACTAAACTCAAACACAACAACTGCAACCACCGCGGCTCAATGGGACTGGAAACGCCACGCGTTGACAGTCCCTCTTGAGGCGTTTGTTATAGCGGTGCTTTTAGTTGCCCGTGGAAATATGATGTGTTGCACATAGCTTATTACCTGCTGGATCTCGTAAATAAGCTAAATACATTTTTCTTTGTCCGCTCACTCTGATACCCGGAGGATCTTCACAAGCCACACCACCATTTGCTAAACCGGCTGCATGCCATGCTTCTACTAACTCTGGACTACTAACTTTAAAGCCAATTGTCATCCCATTACCATGCGTCGCAGGTTCGCCATTCACTGGTTTCGTAATACCAAGTACACCCTCTTGGTTTATGTAGAGACAGCGACCTTTAGCGTCAATAACACCCGCCGGATAACCTAACACCGACAATATGGCATCATAGAAAACCTTTGATTTTTCAATATCATTTGAGCCGATCATGATGTGACTAAACATACTTGTTCCTTTTGTTGAGCAAAGTCGGAATTTACTCTGAGGCATCGATTGAGCAATGTCTAGGTTGAAATGTGAGATAAGCTATAACGCCCGCCTAAGGGGCTGGCAACGCATTACCACTAAACTCAAATACAACAACTGCAACCACCGCGGCTCAATGGGACTGGAAACGCTACGCGTTGACAGTCCCTCTTGAGGCGTTTGTTAGGTGATTACACGCGCTTAGGCAACTTTGAAAGTTTTTCATCCTGTACCCAACCTTGTACAGTCACACTTCGTGTAGCCATGACACTCAATGAAGTAGGTATATTTGAGCTTGAGTTCGATAGTACATTATTTATCTTTCTCGCCGTTCTGAGTATTCTCAGCCAAGCTTCTTCACCATACTTTTTCTCAATGTTTTGTTTACATTTCTTGTAACGTTCTTCTGAGTTATCACCGTCAATCAGAGCAATCATTGTTGCCAAAATGAGCAGATTATCACTCTCAGATAGAAAATAACGCTTATACGCTATATCTCGTTTCACATCAGGATGTAAGGGATAGGACGAATTGCATATCTTCTTGAGCCACGCCCTTTTGGCTAATATAGCGACGGTATCACGCTTATTTTTACCCAATTTATCCTCAATTTCTCTTAGCTTTGAGAACCAGTAGCTCGGATCAGGTAAAGCAGATAACTCATCTGCAAGTTCTTGTAGAAAATCTGTTTCTTCCATATTTGCCTATATCACCTAACGCCCGCCTAAGGGGCTGGCAACGCATGCCACTAAACTCAAACACAACAACTGCAACCACCGCGGCTCATTGGGACTGGAAACGCCACGCGTTGACAGTCCCTCTTGAGGCGTTTGTTATGTGGCCGGCCACTCTCGCGATAAAACGGACATTTGGACTTTG
Source organism: Vibrio metoecus (assembly GCF_009665255.1). Classification (NCBI taxonomy): domain Bacteria; kingdom Pseudomonadati; phylum Pseudomonadota; class Gammaproteobacteria; order Vibrionales; family Vibrionaceae; genus Vibrio; species Vibrio metoecus. Next base: position 18,090 of record NZ_CP035687.1, on the reverse strand, counting down.
TCCATGAATCGGCCATTGCGATAGCCCGATTCTCTTTTGATACCTTCGTGTTGATAGCCAGCATTTTCATACGCTTTGATTGCCGCTACGTTGTCACAATATGCGGTCAATTCTATTCGATGTAAACCAAGCTCTCGGAATCCATAATTAGTGACTAAACGCGTGACTTCTGTTCCTAGCCCCTTACCCCAAAATGCTTTATCACCAATGAGGATAAAATACTCACCACTTCGGTTAAGGGAGCTAATCCCCGAAATACCAGCATAACCAATCAGTTTTTGGCTTTCTCTACACTCGATACCAAAAGAAATCGTCTTTGAACTTGAGTTAATGTCCGACAGCCACTTAGCAATATCTGAACGAGATTGCGGATAGGCATAAGCTGACAGGCTGAATTGTGTCACTTCCCTATCACCAGACCACTGATAAAAGTATTCAGCATCCTCAACTTCAAGTGAGCGAAGCCTGATTTTTAATGATTCTATGAACATAGTTCCGTCTTATTTTCACTGAGGACACATAATGCCCGCCTAAGGGGCTGGCAACGCATAACACTAAACTCAAACGCAACAACTGCAACCACCGCGGCTCAATGGGACTGGAAACGCCATGCGTTGACAGTCCCTCTTGAGGCGTTTGTTAGCTTCGTAGCCCATTGTTTACCAATGATTTTTTAAACACACTTGCTTGAAATGCATTTTACGCAAAAGCATCACTCAAACACACGTCCAACGCCAAAAGCTGTGAAGTGAGCTGCCAAAACTCGCAGCGATCAAGGTTAAGTTGGCCACTTACCGAATTTCCGACAAATAAAGCGCGCTTTCAGCGACGATGCTGCTTTTTGTGAAACCAAGTTAACCGAGTTGAACATCCAACAACGTTGAAGCATCGAGACTTGTTGGCTTTCAGCGGCTTTGAAACTGCGGAACTTCCAACACTTTCTACCAAATCACCATCTAGCAAAATTCAAATGCCAAATTGTGCAATTTGAACACTAAAAGCTGATTTTTCAGAACAAGAAGTTTGGATTTTATGATTTTAGCCTTTAAGAAGCTAACGCCCGCCTAAGGGGCTGACAACGCATTACCACTAAACTCAAACACAACAACTGCAACCACCGCGGCTCAATGGGACTGGAAACGCCACGCGTTGACAGTCCCTCTTGAGGCGTTTGTTATGCGTGTGCTCGAGCTTTCAGAGAATCTAGCATTTTTTGCTGAAACTCTCTTCGCATGATTTCTCTTTCTTCGGTCTCATGTAGAGATAGTAAGAATGTTTGCCGATCACCCCACACTTCTACTTTGCGTTTTGGCAAGCCACCTAACTCTCTAAGTTTCTCAGACATTTGAATAGCTAATAAGCCTAAAGCAGCATATTTCGTTGCTCTAGCTTCGTAAAATTCCGCGAAATCAGGAGGTGTAGCTGCATAGTCACTTACAGCTGAAATATATGAGTTAGCTTCATGAACCAATTGAGGCAGGTTTAACAAATCGTAAAGTAGCTCTTGAGGCAGTATTTTCCAATCAACTTCTAGTTCTAATGGAGTAAAACTGGGGGTCTGAGAATGATAGTAAGTGTATCCATTCTGATCTACGGTACCATTATCAGTGACTACTTCACGGCAACCGACAATAAACTGCTCGATCCTACTCGTGACAATAATTGAAAGGTAGTAAGTTTCTGCTGCCTTTGACTTTTTCTCAGCAGCAGACTCTTTGAGAATGGTTAAAAGAAAACCGAACAAACCACCTAAAATGACAACAATTAATTTCTCAAACACGATATTTCTCTAATCGATAAAACGCATAACGCCCTGCTAAGGGGTGAGCAATGCACTGCGAAAGCTACCGCACACCGCCTGAATCACGAAACCCACCGCATGCCAAAAATGCCACGCATTGCGAATCCCGCTTAAGCAGTTTGTTAGCTTAAATTTCAGCACCTTAGATTAACCAAAGCTGAGATTAACCCGATTTGAGAAACCAACAAACCGCTTGAGTTTTAAAACCCGAACTGGCTCAAGCTTTGTGGCCGTTCATTTGCTTTAAAAATCAGTAAATTTTGACAACACGTTTTCGGAAAACTCAAAGCGAAAGCAAAACTTCCACAGCGACTTTGCGCCAAATTGGCTAACCTCGCGCAACCCGAAAACTCAATTGAGACAACCGCTAAAAACTCGCGTTGGCAAACAATGCCGATTTGCCGAGAAACCTAAACGAGCTGCCAACGGAAGAAAGAACAAGCAGCAAACAATTGATTTTAATTGTTTTAAGCTAACGCCCGCCTAAGGGGCTGGCAACGCATTAACGCCAAACTCAAACACAACAACTGCAACCACCGCGGCTCATTGGGACTGGAAACGCTACGCGTTGACAGTCCCTCTTGAGGCGTTTGTTAAGTGTTCTTGCACCAGAATAAGTTCTTAGTAGTCACCTTAGTTATCTACAACATCCAAGGGAATATCATCGATCATTTGTCCAGTTTTCCAACCAGTTTTATGCAAAATTTCCTCAGGAGTATCCTCTGGAACCATGAACCAATAGCAGTAAGTCATATCACCACTATTGCCAGTGTTTGCATTAAGCTCAGCTCCCATTTCTTCCCAATCGTCATCAGAAATACCAAGATATCGAGAAAGTAGGCTGTTAGGGACTTTTATAAGTGTCGAGGAAAATGTTCCTGTAGTACGCTCTTCTCTAACAGTTTCATGGCAGTAAGGGCAATCAATTGGCTCTCGACAAGCTCCACAGATTCCACCACCACCGATTTCAGTTACCGAAAATTTCGCTCCACATTTGGGGCACTCTTCGTTCATATAAAATCTCCTATTGAAGTTAAACTTGTGTACGTGCCAGCTTGCTTTCTATATTAACCACCATAATGTATAGAATGCACCCAATCTAAGAACACTTAACGCCCAATTAAGGGGTGAGCAACGCTACCACCCAAACCTAAAGCATTGTGCCATAAACACTAAACTTGAAGTAGAAGCAAAAATACCAAGCGTTGGGAATCCCTCTTAAATTGTTTGTTATGTGCCGTGGTTAGTGTTTTTCACAATCCTTCTTGTCTTTGAACAGATTAGTTAGTGCCGTTGCTTCTGTTCTTTCTAGGTCTTGATAAGCATCGAAAACGTCACCATTTTTGTACCCAAGAAGGCACAGCCCACCTTGAATAATTAGGGTAAAAAATGACACAACTAGAACCAGAAATGGAATGACACCAAACATATCAAGAGACAGTAAAAGTGAAGACAATGCTATAGCGACCACTGAAATCACCACTTTAACCTTGCTGCTAAAAGCCATAACACCCTCTAAAATATGAAATTTTAGCCATTCTATAAGTTAATGGTTGCACATAATGTTTGTCGCTTCACATGAAAGGCACATAACGCCCTGTTAAGTAGTGAGGCATGCACTACAAAAGCTTCCGCAACACTACGTCATCACTAAAACCAACGCAAACCCAAAATGCCACGCATGCCGAATCTACTTGAACAGTTTGTTAGCTGCGCTACCCACTTCTAGATTGTGTAATCAAAAACCACGATGTCTTCGAGCAACGGGCGAAACACTTGCTTAAGTGCGTCGTGCTCTGGATGTGGCAAATAGTTTTGACGACCCGCTTCGTCGGCAAATGTCATTAAAACCGAATGCGTGAAACCTTGATTTTTGCCTTCGGGGCTATCGTTTTCTCCCCACTCAACAGCAAGGACACCATCGACTTTTTCCGGCATCGCCGCAAACAAGCCTTTTAACTTTTCAATTTCTAATGAGTCTGCGGATTGTTTAAATTTTATAATCAATAAATGTCGAATCATCTTTTCTCGATAGCAGCTAACGCCCGCCTAAGGGGCTGGCAACGCATAACACTAAACTCAAACACAACAGCCGTAACCACCGCAGCCTATTGGGACTGGAAACGCCGCGCGTTGACAGTCCCTCTTGAGGCGTTTGTTATAAGCCCGAACCCTATACTTCTGGATTACTCGAACTGTTGTACGAAAACATACGGATTTCATCTCTAGGATACCAATCTAACTTAGTATAGAAGTCTTGTGCCGCAACATTCTCAATCAACACAAACAAATGCGTCTTAGAAATGCCAATTCTTGATAGTGCATCTGTCGCTTTTTGAATTAAAGACTTACCGATCCCTTGGCCTCGAAAGTCAAATGATACCGCCAGATGTTGTACGTAACCTCGCCTACCATCTGTACCAACCAAAACAGCGCCAATCACAACAGAATCTGAAACTGCGACAAAGCTTAAACCTTGATTTCTTTTCAAATAAGCTTCGATGTTTGGCAGAGAATCTGCATCTCTTAAGGATAAGTTTTCAGTAGTAGCCCATAAAGCAATCACTTCGTTGTAATCGGAAATATCCATTTCCCTAAATGTAACCACAATTTCTCCTTGGCTTATAACGCCGCGTTAAGGGGCGCAGGCATGCAATACAAAAGCTACCGCACAGTACCGTAACCACCAAACTCAACGCAAACTGAAAATGCCACGCGTGCCAAGTCCCTCTTGAACGCTTTGTTATGTTTATTTAGCCTAAGATTTCAAACAGTTAAATGCTTCAGTGACTGTTTCAAACTGAATTTTTGTCAAACAGACTTCCGCTAAACAGAATTCATGACGTTGAATCAATCTAGACGCTTCCTCTGCTGAAATCTGGATTGAGTTTCCAATCAAGTTAACTGCTGAGCCCTCTGAAACTATTGAATAGACAAAACCTTCAGAATCAATGATTCGATCGCTTGGACTAACGATTAGATCCACACACTCGCAATTCAAATCAGCTTCAGAACCCAAATAAACGAGCTCATCGTCACCATCTAATTTCAGAACACAAGGCCAATTGACCATGAACTTCTCCGATAAACATAACGCCCGATTAAGCAGTGAGCAACGCCTAAACCAACTCAACGCATAACAACGTAAACACTCATGTTCAAGCATGACGCGAATGCTATGCGTTGCGAATCTGTCTTGAATCGATTGTTAGGTCACGACCAAATTCGTACAAGGTCTCTCGTTAATTATTGATTATCAAATGGAATTGAAGAAAAAGACAAAAATCGAAGCCGAAGTATTTGTCATAGCTCTACCTTGAGGTCTTGCGGGCGTCACTCTTCAATCGTGCCCCGATTAAGGTGCGCACGAAAGCGCCTTAAGGGTATCATAGAAATGACCAATATTCGTCCTTTTTGCCTTATTTCCTCTATACCCTATTTGCTCTTCAATACTCACTCGACACCATCTTACATTGCTCATGTGATCCCGTCGTGACCTAACGCCCGCCTAAGGGGCTGACAACGCATAACACTAAACTCAAACACAACAACCGTAACCACCGCGGCTCAATGGGACTGGAAACGCCACGCGTTGGCAGTCCCTTTGAGGCGTTTGTTAGGCGATTTTGCAGATGAATTATCTCTGGTAGAGATAATTGGGTATGTAATCGGACTCCACATCCAGTGTGTAGCCATATTTTTCATACGCATATTTGGCTGCCGTGAGGAGATGTAATGAAATATAACCTTTCGGATCTCTTTTAAAATCCTTACCGCGTGTCCACCACTCTTTATGCATTTCTAAAGCGCGATGCATGGATAGGTTATACGCTACTTGGTCTTGCTGATGTATAGCTTGCATCACATCAAAAAAGCCTAGAGTCACTCTAATTCCATGTGAGCTCACTCTGCGCTCTTGCTGAGTTTGGTTCTCCCGCTGGATATGGGCAACAAAACCATCCATTAAGCCGGTAATATCACTGCTCGCTTGCAAACCAAGCATATGCAGCACTATCTCAAGATGATAACGAGCATTCAGGCCGCTGAACTCGATTTGTTCCTTATGTAAAAGCCCCATCAGCAGATTTAAATCTTCATTGCGACCCGTCACAATAGTAAGGTAGATCATGTCAAGCCATGCGAAAGATCTAATCTTATCGTTCCTACCTTGGGCTGGAATTGCAAAATCTACCCCTTGGTATTGAAAGGGGATGAGCTCCCCTTTCGGTTGATTCATCTGGCGTAACCATAATATGGCGTACTGTTGAGCAGAGAAAAAATGCTCTACTACCTCAGAGTCTGCGACTGATGGTAGATAGTGACCAATCGCAAATAGCGTGCAAAGGTCTCGATACCCAGTTTCAAATCCAAAACAGTTTTTTTCCGCAATGCTCAATGAAAACTGGTTGGTTTTAATAAAACTCTCTAAGGTCGCATCATAAACACGCTGCTTACCTTCTAAATTTTTAATATGAGTCTTCAGCGCTCTTTTCATCACAGGCTCATTGGAAACAACCTTTGTTTCGTCTGCCCCAGTAATGAGCTCTGTCGCTTCATGAGAATTGGCTCGCCCAAGTAAGGATAAGATAAAACGGAATGGAGTACGCATCGATTGTAACCTTTGATTATGAGCCACATATAAATCTAGAGATTGATAACAATGGCTCGCATTATCACAATCAATACCTGTCGATGTCTACTATCGCCTAACGCCCGCCTAAGGGGCTGGCAACGCATTACCACTAAACTCAAACACAACAACCGAAACCACCGCGGCTCATTGGGACTGGAAACGCCGCGCGTTGACAGTCCCTCTTGAGGCGTTTGTTATGCGCAACTCACCGTAACTTCATAATTACGTTCAACATTAACGGAAACTTTACCCCACGTAGACGATTTAACTCTTAGCTGATGCCTATCAAAAGCAGTTTGATCTCTAAACTCTTCATAAACATCGAATCGACATGGGTTTTCTTCGTTTTGCGTGACTTCAAAAATCAGACAACCATCCTCTAATCTCGTCAAACGAATATGATTTTCTAGCTCGCTGATAACCGCTGTTAGTTCTGCTTGTGGAACAATAATGTAGCCTTTTAGAATTACCTTGCTCAATTTCTATCCTTTTAAATTTTGCAGATATAGCTGATTTTTCATGATAGGCGCATAACGCCCGCCTAAGGGGCTGGCAACGCATTAACACAAAACTAAAACACACCAGCCGTAACCACTACGGCTCATTGGGACTGAAAACGCCGCGCGTTGACAGTCCCTCTTGAGGCGTTTGTTAGGCGATTTTGCAGATGTACTATCTCTGGTAGAGATAATTGGGTATGTAATCTGACTCCACATCCAGTGTGTAGCCATATTTTTCATACGCATATTTGGCTGCCGTGAGGAGATGTAATGAAATATAACCATTAGCATCTGTTTTAAAATCCTTATCGTGAGTCCACCATTCTTTATGCATTTCTAAAGCGCGATGCATGGATAGGTTATACGCCACTTGGTCTTGTTGATGTATAGCCTGCATCACATCAAAAAAGCCTAAGGTCACTGTAATCCCGTGGTAACTAGGAATGCGCTCCTTAGGTGTTTGGCCTTCTCGCTGGATATGGGCAATAAACCGATTGATTAAATCAGTAATATCACTGTTCGCTTGCAAGCCAAGCATATGCAGCACTATTTCAAGATGATACCGACCTTGCTCCGAGCGCCATGCCACTTGCCCCTTATGCAGAAGTTCTATTAATAAATTTAAATCCTCATTACGCCCCGTGACAATAGTGAGGTAAAGCATATCAAGCCAATCAAGCGACTGAATATGCTCCGTTCTGCCTTGGGCTGGAATTGCAAAATCTACCCCTTGGTATTGAAAGGGGATGAGATCCCCTTTCGGTTGATTCATCTGGCGTAACCATAATATCGCGTACTGTTGTGCAGAGAAAAAATGCTCTACTACCTCATCATGTGCGACTGATGGTAGATAGTGACCAATCGCAAATAGCGTGCAAAGGTTGCGATACCCAGTTTCAAATCCAAAACAGTTTTTTTCCGCAATGCTCAATGAAAACTGGTTGGTATTGATAAGACGCTCTAAGATCGCATCATAAACACGCTGCTTACCTTCTAAATTATCAAGATGACTCTCCAGCACTCTTTTCATCACTGGTTCATTGAAAACAACCTTTGTTTCATCTGCTCCAGTAATGAGCTCTGTCGCTTCATGAGAATTAGCTCGCCCAAATAAGGATAAGATAAAACGGAATGGAGTACGCATCGATTGTAACCTTGATTATGAGCCAAATATAAATTTAGAGATTGATAACAAAGGAACGCATTATCACCATCAATACCTGTTGATGTCTACTATCGCCTAACGCCCGCCTAAGGGGCTGGCAACGCATAACACTAAACTCAAACATAACAACCGTAACCACCGCGGCTCAATGGGACTGGAAACGCCACGCGTTGACAGTCCCTCTTAAGGCGTTTGTTAGGCAATAATTTCAGCCACTACTTCCGTTTCAACCGAATTAGCAATAAAACAATTCTCATGAGCCAAATGATGCATCTTTTCGAGCTGCTGTAACGTTGGCTTGGAAGCGCCTGAAAAGACCACTTGAGGTCGTAGCACAACCTTAGTTACTGAGGTTTTACCTTTGCTGTTCTTCCCTAAAATACCAACTGCATTGTCTGTATAACTTTCAACAAGGTATCTTTGCTTTGCTGCAATAGATAAAAAGACCAACATATGACAGCTTGATAATGCCGCAACAAAAGCCTCTTCCGGATCTACATTGGCTTCAACAGACAGGGGAACTGGTACAACATGAGGTGATGCTGAAGCTAATATCTTTGAACCACCATCGAACTCCCAAGCGTGAGCACGACTGTACTGATTATCAGTGAAAGCTTCGGAATTTTTACGTTTCCAGCTCACTATTGCTGAATGTTCTGACATTTATTTCTCTCTGAAGCTCACGAAATATTGCCTAACGCCCGCCTAAGGGGCTGGCAACGCATGACACTAAATTCAAACGTAACAGCCATAACCACCGTGGCTCATTGGGACTGGAAACGCCACGCGTTGACAGTCCCTCTTGAGGCGTTTGTTATGTGCGTGCTTATAGCTTTCGACCTAACCGCTTTTCTATTTGACGTTTTTCCCATTTAGCACCAAATAAATCAAACACTTCAAAAGCATTTAGCCCATGATTTATCACACCAATTCCCCAACCCAGTGCAGGCCACCATGCCCATATATAGTCTGAACTTGTGAATAAATTCAAAACAAATAGAAACCCAATAACCACTAAGTAAGTGATTAAATGAGAGTAAAAGCTTTTTATGGCTCGCACCTGATCGATAACTATTTGTTCTTCATCAGTAACTTTTACATCATTGCTCATGTCCGACTCCTGTTGTAGTTCTGAAACATTAATTTCAAACACAGCAGCAAGGGATTTTAGTGACTCCAAACTTGGCTTTTCACCTCGTTCAATTCTTTGAACTGTTCGTATGCTCAAACCACTTAGCTCAGCCAATTGATCTTGAGACCAACCATGTTTTAGTCTGAGTTTTCTGATAAGCATGACAATTTCCTTTCCGCTGAACCGATAAATAAATTACCGATAAAATTGCTCGAATCCTACGACATGAACCTGACATCTTTATGACAGCATAATAATTTCAATGAGTTAGAAAAGCACATAACGCCCGCCTAAGGGGCTGGCAACGCATACCACTAAACTCAAACACAACAACTGCAACCACCGCAGCTCAATGGGACTGGAAACGCCACGCGTTGACAGTCCCTCTTGAGGCGTTTGTTATACGCCTATTTGCCAGACATTGTTAAAGCAATAAACTTTTCTGGGTCAATGAAACCTTCAAATACTGGATGCATAGGCGTATACCCCGCCATCCATCGATCAACGCCATTTTCTGAATAGTCCTTTTTCGAACCAAATCGGATAGCGAAATGGATATGAGCGAAAGGGCCAATACCAAAATCTTCTGAAGGCTCCGCGATATACCCCAACAAGTCGCCTTTCTTAACTTCACCTAACGATACCATCCATTTTTTCATTGAGAGATGTCCATACAGAGAATAAAGGCCATCTTTTTCATGGTCTATGATCACCAAGCCTGGATATCCACTCATATACCCAGAGTAACTCACAACACCATCTGAGATTGCATAAACTGGATCTCCCACTTCTGCATAGTAGTCAATGGCAGCATGATAAAGATTGTGAAAACTTGATGATGTATTGAATGAAGCAAAACCTTGTAACACCGCTCGTGTGTCGAGTGGGAAACGATATGCTTGACTCGTATTCTCAGCAATTTGCTTTAATTGAGGCACAATACGTTGAAATTCTTGTTCAGCCTTATATTGACCTGTATCAGTTAGATACTTGGAACCTATAAATAGGATTGGCAAAACTAACAACGTAATAACAGTGATTATCTTTGCGTTTAACTTCATTTATGCTCATCCATGACACCTGAATGCGTATAACGCCCGCCTAAGGGGCTGGCAACGCATAACACCAAACTCAACCACAACAACCGTAACCACTTCGGCTCATTGGGACTGGAAACGCCGCGCGTTGACAGTCCCTCTTGAGGCGTTTGTTATGTGACTTGCTACGATTTATCGATCAAGCTCTTAGTAAACTCTTCTAATTCTGGATAGTTATCTAGTTCCACTTTATATAGTCGGTAAATCCCAGCAAAATGTTCCCACTTATAAACTACAACTTCAAAGTTACTTTCGTCCCTCGCAAAGTCGAACAAACCATTAACTAAGAATTGAAGCTCTGCAAGACGATACAAACAAGACTTACAATAAGGGTAATTCGTGCCTACCTCTGATGGCATTCCCTCCATCCGAGAATGATGTACCTGAAGCAACCTGAGTATTTTAGCAAGGTATTTTCCAACTTCTGGTGGTGCATGTTTAATACAATCTTTGAACACTTCTGCATAATATGCTGGTAAAGCAGGCACTGTAGATGCAAAAGGCTGTGCCCTTTTCTTTCTATCTCGGCTTCTATCAGCGGCTTCAATGATAACTTTACTGCTATTTTCTAGGTAGTTACAAAGGATGCTAAGAGCTTGAGGCAAGAAAGCTTTTGAAGCTATAAACTCTCGTTCGGCTTGCTTGTTAGCGTTGTAACGAGAAATATTGAAAGCAATCAAACTAGAAGCAAAAGCAAGCATACCAACATTTAGTGCTTGCCATGAGTACCAAACACTGTGGATGTATTTCCAATCCCCAGCACTTTTCCAAACAGGAAATATGAACATACCAAAAACATAAGCAAGAAAAGAAGCTGCACTAATGATATTTGTTACTCGTATGAAGTTCTCAGTGTTCCACGCAGAGGTGAATTTGAGCCAAAACACTTTTATTTTTTCCACCGCGCCTCCGATAGAGCCTGTCACATAACGCCCGCCTAAGGGGCTGGCAACGCATTACCACAAAACTCAATCACAACAACCGTAACCACCGCGGCTCATTGGGACTGGAAACGCCACGCGTTGACAGTCCCTCTTGAGGCGTTTGTTAGGGCAATTATTCAACAAATTTACACATACCCAAACCAAGTGGATTTCCAGTTCGACCACTGTAACCAAATTTTGAGTAAAACTTTTCTTTACCGCATGCCGCCAATAACGCGATCGTTGCTCCAGACCGAGCATTGTTCTTCAGAAATTGCTCTATCTCTCGCATTACTAACTTACCTATTCCTTGGTTTTGATAGGTAGGGTCAACAACCACATCTTGGAGATAAAAGTACATTGAGCCATCACCCACTATACGGCCAAAGCCTGCAAGTTGTGATTCTGCATAAACACAAACATGAAAGATTGAGTTATCTAAGCTTTCTTGAACAATTATTGGCTCTGGATTTGTCCAGCCAACCTTGCTTCTAAGAAGCATAAACTCATCAACATTAGGAGCTTGTTTTGTGATGTTCAATTCCACAATACCTCCCTATTGCCCTAACGCCCGCTTAAGGGGCAGCCAACGCTACTACTAACTTTCCGCATAACACCGTAATCACCAAAACCAACGCATAGTAAAAATGCCACGCGTTGGCTGTCCCTCTTGAAGCGTTTGTTATGCCTTTTGTAGCTCGGGCTTAAGAACATTACTCATATGTTCATAGGCTTGAGACACCAAATTTGTAGTGTTGACCAAGATATCTTTCCCCGTATCCTCACCGAGACGTCTTGTGCCAACTCTAACTGCATATAGTTCATCTGGGTTATAGCCCACGATACGCAACCTTTTGATATCTTCATGTTCAGAGGATAGCCTTGGCCTCAAAGCGTCTCTGGACTGTAAGTATTGATGAATAACCTCTACGACGTCTCTTCGTGCATACTCTTCACCAAATTGAGATGATGTCTGTTTATATCTCACAGTTGCAGCTGGTGAAGCCAAGATCTCTATGTTAGTTAAAACTGTGAATGGTTGATCTTTAGCCTGTTCTACGAAATTCATGATAAGTGCAAAATTGCCATTTACATCGCCCCAATCGATTGACCAGTCTGTATGGTATTCATGCTCCTTGCTTTTCGACTCAGGAAAGGGTTTGTAACTTTCGCAATCCCCTCTAAAACAGTTTTAAGCCCATCATCAAAATTTGTTCTAAAATCTGCATATAGTTTACCTCTGGCGAATAATGGAATTTTGCAGTCTTCCAACAAGACTGGCATTATGACTACTCGCTTTTCTTCTAGTTCTCTAAGTAATCCTGCTGATAGCTCTTTTTTACACCACTCAGACGCTACCGAAGCATTTGATAGGATCACCAATAATGCACTAGCACCATCGGCCGCCTCCTGCACTTTATCGATAATTGAATCACCGATACTTAGTTCCCATCGGTCAAGCCAGATATTTACATTGTGCTGAACCAGTTGTATTGCTAGTTGGTCAACAAAATCTTTATTTTCATGTGAATAACTAATAAATACAGGCATAAATACTCCATAGCTAAATTTCTGACTAAACTTGCAGGCATAACGCCCGCCTAAGGGGCTGGCAACGCATTACCACTAAACTTAAACACAACAACTGCAACCACCGCGGCTCATTGGGACTGGAAACGCCACACGTTGACAGTCCCTCTTGAGGCGTTTGTTATGCTTAAGCTTCAACACTTTACATTTGAACCAAATCAAGAATAACTCATTGAAATAATTAACCAAACCTCGAATTCTCTTGAGTTAGAACTGACTCAAACTTTACCTATAAACTGACCAATACAGGGTTTCATCCTGCAAATCAGCCAAAGTGGAAACCCTCTCCGACAAACCTACTCACCACACATTGGCGCGATAACTCAATGAGGCAATAACACTGAAACGTACAGCGATAAACAAATTGCTGTTTCATTAGGCAGCGCAAAACAATGGTCAATTGCCGACTGACTTGCAGCCTGTAAGTAAAGGCACCAAACTGCTTAAAGCGACTTGAGAGAGCCAAACTCACCTAGCACAGACTCAGTATTTCAATGAGGCAATAACGCTGGATCTACAGCGCCAGAAACATTGCCACTTCGTTAGGCAGCGACGAACAATATTGAATTGCCGACAAAACCTGAACGAAATGCCAAAGGAATCGAAAATCACAACCTGCTGATTTTTATGGATTAAGCATAACGCCCGCCTAAGGGGCTGGCAACGCATAACACTAAACTCAATCACAACAACTGCAACCACCGCGGCTCAATGGGACTGGAAACGCCGCGCGTTGACAGTCCCTCTTGAGGCGTTTGTTAGTTTCGTAGCCCATTGTTTAACAATAACTTTTTAAACACATTTGCTTGAAAGTCATTTTACGCGAAAGCATCAAGCAAGCGCACGTCCAACGCCTAAAGCTGTGAGGTTGGCAGCCAAAACTTAAAACGATCAAGGTTAAGTTGACCACGGTTAAGAGTCCGCTACAAAGAAAGCCAGATCACAGCGATGATGCAGCCTTTTATGAAACCAAACTGACCGTGTTGAACAACCAAAAGCATTGAGGCATTGAGACTTGTTGGCTTTCAGCAACTTTGAAATAGCTGAACTTTCAACACTTTCTACCAAATCAGCATCAGGCAAAACTCAAAAGCCAAATAGTTCGACTTGAACGCTTAAAGCTGATTTTTCAGAGCGTTGAACCTGAGCTTTATGATTTTTCTAGATAGAAACTAACGCCCGCCTAAGGGGCTGACAACGCATTAACACAAAACTCAAACACAACAACTGCAACCACCGCGGCTCAATGGGACTGGAAACGCTACGCGTTGACAGTCCCTCTTGAGGCGTTTGTTATGAGGCGGATTCACCGTCTGCCCTTGGCGTAATTCCCAACTCTTTCTGTAACCTTTTACTGAGCCCGAGCACAACAAGACGGTAGGACTCAGACAAGTAATACTTCAACTCTTCGTCTAATAAACCTGGAGTCTCTGTTTGTTGGATCCACTTCATCCCTCGGTTGGCGAAGTAAGGGGCAGGAATATAACCATCGAGCTCACTCAGATACTCAAAGTTCAAATCCGATGTTTTGAACGTAAAAACTGGTTGCTGAACCTTGCCGATACTACCAATAGAAAACACTTTTCCAGCCACTTTCCAAACATGAGAACCACCCCATTGCACTACGTATGTAGTAGCAGGAAAGGAACGACAAAATTGGTTGAACTCTTCGTGATTCATCTTTGTTTTCCTATAGCCTCATAACGCCCGCCTAAGGGGCTGGCAACGCATAACACTAAACTCAAACACAACAGCCGTAACCACCGCGGCTCATTGGGACTGGAAACGCCACGCGTTGACAGTCCCTCTTGAGGCGTTTGTTAGGTGAATTTACTCGTACACCTGCCCATTGTGTTTCAACCAACCATGAGCATGACGATTTTGAGGATCTTTATGAGTCCAATGAAGAACTCCACCCTTTTTGTTCCATTCGTATTCACCATAAAACTCAACACTGTCACCAACCTTCAAGTTCGGAATTCTCGGTGCTAGGTCGATGTTATGAGCAACCAGCAATGTTTGTCCGCTATTGAGCTCTAAGATGAATTTTTGATGCTTTGAACCATCATTGTCGTCAGGTAACACTTTCACTACCTGTCCAAATCCTTGAACCTGTAAGTCACTTTGTTGCGATTGATAGGCTTGTTGTAAAACGGCGTCATTGGCATGCAAGCCGACCGAAAACAAACTAGTGAAAACGAGCCAAAAAGCTAAAAACAACTTCATAAAACTGTCCTTGTTCAATCCACAGACCATTCACCTAACGCCCGCCTAAGGGGCTGGCAACGCATACCACTAAACCCAAACACAACAACTGCAATCACCGCGGCTCAATGGGACTGGAAACGCCGCGCGTTGACAGTCCCTCTTGAGGCGTTTGTTAGCCTGAAAGTTTGTGAAACCACTAAAAAATTCATTTTATTTTGACTTTACCTCACACACAAATAGAATGACGTCCCATTTGCTTAATAGAGAAAATAAAATGAATAAAATCATAATCTTAATTTCAGTTTTGTTGTCAGGATGTTCCCAAATCCAACATTACAATCACACCGACGTGACAACTAACACCAACCTTACAACTTCAATTGGAGGTAAGGTCTTTGGAACAACCAGAACAAAAGACTTGCCCAACGCATTCGGGAAAGCCGACATTTATGGCGGAAAAGTAAACACGGGATATTCTGAATTACGATTTCAAGGCTTAACTGAAGACAACAAAATCATTTTCCGATTCATGGATGTAAACATTCACTCCAACGAGAATGTCTTTACTCGTTATGGTAAAAACACAGCAACCATTTCAGAAAATAACTTTGGCGGGCTAACAATGGTTAGTAATTCGAAACCAGAAGCTCAAATTTCACAACTACCACCAAACACAACCGAGTTTTTGTTTCCCGTAGAGCAGAAACAACTTTCGATTAGTGGTTACAATGTAGAAATCATTTCTGTAACGCCATACAGCTTAACTTATAAAGTCTATCAATAAGTGAATTTGAAAGGGGGCTACCCCCTTTCTGGCTAACGCCCGCCTAAGGGGCTGGCAACGCATAACACTAAACTCAAACACAACAACCGTAACCACCGCGGCTCAATGGGACTGGAAACGCCACGCGTTGACAGTCCCTCTTGAGGCGTTTGTTAGGCGATTAATCAACCAACTCGATGCCTAAACATTCCAATAAATTCAGAGCTTCATAACGAGAAAACTTAGCCCCTTTGACTTGGTTCTCTAACACATTAATTGCGTAATTTGTCGACTCGCTGAAATCCACTTTTTGTAAGTTAGTCCGCATGAATAAACTATGCGTAAAATCGCAGTAACACATTGTTGAACTGGCAAAATTTCCTTCACGGAAGTCCACATCATGCAACTTACACTCATCAAGTGTTAACTCATTCAATGTCAGCCCAAAGAATGAGGCGTCGTTCAAAATACAACGCTGAAATTTAAGCTCAAAATCTAGGTGATAGACAGGCCACGTTGCTCTTGTCCAGTCGATACCCACGAGCTTACTGTCTTGAAATGACACACCAAATAAACGTGCATTGGGGAAACTCGCTAAACTGAGATTACAACGTGCAAACTCGCAACTTACAAACTTGCAGTTTTGGAATTGTACGCCAGACAAATCACAATCTGAAAAATGACATTCTTCAAATTCTATGTCTTTGAAACTATTTTCTGATAGCTCAAGCTTCTCGAAGGAAACCTCTAGATACAGCTCACCACTTTTCAAAGATTTCATCGTTTCCTCCAATCGCCTAACGCCCGCCTAAGGGGCTGACAACGCATAACACTAAATTCAAACGCAACAACCGTAACCGCCGCGGCTCAATAGGACTGGAAACGCCGCGCGTTGACAGTCCCTCTTGAGGCGTTTGTTATGCGTAAGCGTTGAACTCAGACAAATGTACTCACATACAGAGACTCAACTTTGTCTCTAGCCCATTGAGTTTTCCGCAAAAACTTCAATGACGACTTAACCGATGGATCTTTAGCAAAACAATTGATGTTTATCTGTTTATGTAGACCATCCCAACCATAATGTTCGATCAGTCGAGTCAAAATTTTCTCTAGGCTTAAGCCGTGAAGTGGATTGTTTGGTTGATCGTTCATCAAATTGTTCTCAGTTGTTGTGAATAGCCATATCAATCGAACATGGCTTTTAATGAGAAGAATTCTAACAGAGGATCCTTACTTACCAACAAACATAATGTACTGAATGGGCTTTGTTCTAGTTCATTACGCATAACGCCCGCCTAAGGGGCTGGCAACGCATCACCACTAAACTCAAACACAACAACCGTAACCACTTCGGCTCAATGGGACTGGAAACGCCGCGCGTTGACAGTCCCTCTTGAGGCGTTTGTTAGCCTTATGAGGTCAAGTTTTCTGTCGAGACCACAGCAATCTTTACACCAAAGCTAGATATACTCGGCAATGTCGCATTGTGATGCGCTCGAATTTGTTCACCTGACAAATGCGATTTGTTTTGAGTTGTATGAGCATCTGATATTAGCTCCACTGAATAACCCAATCCAGCCGCTCGACGCACGGTTGTATCGACACAGAACTCCGTGGCGTAACCGCAAATGTAAAGATGTTCAATGCTGAGCTCATGCAGCAGCGACTCCAAGTTGGTGCGTAAAAATGAATCTGGCGTTGTTTTACGCACAAAATGATCAGCACTTTCAACGTGTAATGAAGACTGCAATTTCCAACCTTCACTACCATGTTCGATTGGTGTACCCGTTTGTTCATGCTGAATAAAGATGACAGGGATATCCTTTTGGCGCGCCCAATCTGTGATTGTATTGATACGGGTTAATACCTCATTTCTTTCAAACGGTTGAGGTGTTGGGTCGAACAAAATACTTTGCACATCAATCACAAGAACTGCTGATTTCATAAAGTTTCCTTTTAATAAGGCTAACGCCCGCCTAAGGGGCTGGCAACGCATAACACTAAACTCAAACACAACTACTGCAACCACCGCGGCTCATTGGGACGGAAACGCTACGCGTTGACAGTCCCTCTTGAGGCGTTTGTTAGGCACAGGATGCCCGCTTTAACACCCACTTTTCCAATTTTTCATTGTCGCTATCAACCACAAAACCAATGAAAACAAAGTTGTTAGCACGTACGACATTCAACGAAGCGAGGTTCGCCGATGAAATCAAAGCCACAACACTTTCAATTGAATCCACATTAAACGCTAACTGACAAAGTTGATTGACTGCCA